>JAGCLX010000022.1 GCA_017646785.1 Alistipes sp. | reverse complement strand
TCGCCCGCGGCTATGCGTTCCACCGAGGCACGCATGCAGAAGATTACCGACGAGGTGATGGCCGACATCGATAAGGAGACCATCGACTGGGGCCTCAACTTCGACGATACACTCAAGGAGCCTACCGTATTGCCCACAAAGATACCCTTGTTGCTCGTAAACGGTGCCAGCGGTATCGCCGTAGGTATGGCCACCAACATGGCGCCCCACAACTTGGGCGAGGTGGTGGACGCCTGCTGCGCATACATCGACAACCCCGAGTGCGAGTGCGAGGAGCTCTTGGACTATGTTAAGGGTCCCGACTTTCCTACTGGTGGTATCATCTACGGCTACGAGGGTGTTAAGGAGGCTTTGCTCACAGGTCGTGGTCGCGTGGTTATGCGTGCCAAGACCGAGATTGAGCACACAGCATCGGGTCGCGAGTGCATCGTCATCACCGAGATACCATACATGGTCAACAAGGCCGACATGATTAAGCGCATTGCCGACCTCATCAACGAGAAGAAGCTCGAGGGCATATCGTACATCAACGACGAGTCTGACCGCCAGGGTATGCGCATCGTCATCATCCTCAAGCAGGATGCTGTAGCAAGCGTGGTGCTCAACACACTCTACAAGAACACTCCCTTGCAGTCGTCATTCGCGGTTAACAACATCGCGTTGGTTAACGGCCGTCCACAGTTGCTCAACCTAAAGGAGCTCATCCGCCACTTCGTAGACCACCGCCACGACGTCATCGTGCGCCGTTCGCGCTTCGACCTACAGAAGGCTGAGGAGCGCCTCCACATCGTCGAGGGCTTGCTCATCGCACAGGACAACATCGACGAGGTTGTTCACATCATCCGCTCATCGAAGACCACAGCCGATGCACGCACACGCCTGCAGGAGCGCTTCGGTCTCTCGGAGCTTCAGACAGCAGCTATCATGGAGATGCGCTTGCGCCAGCTCACTGGCCTACAGCGCGAGCAGCTCGAGGCAGAGCGTGACGAGCTTGTAAAGACCATCGACTACCTCAAGGCTGTGCTTGCAAACGTAGATATGCAGATGCAGATTATCAAGGACGAGCTTCAGGAGATGAAGGCTAAGTATGGTGACGAGCGCCGCTCGGAGATCATCTACTCATCTGAGGAGTTCAACCCCGAGGACTTCTACGCCGACGACGACATGGTAATCACCATCTCGCACATGGGCTACATCAAGCGTACCCCATTGGCAGAGTACCGCACACAGAACCGTGGTGGTAAGGGTGCTAAGGGCAGCGCAACACGCGATGAGGACTTCATCGAGCACATCTACGTGGCCTCTATGCACAACACCATGATGTTCTTCACGGAGATGGGTCGCTGCTACTGGCTCAAGGTGTACCAGATTCCCGAGGGCACACGCTCATCTAAGGGTCGCGCCATCCAGAATGTCATCCAGATTGAGCCTGGCGATAAGGTACGCGCATACATCAACGTTAAGAACCTCAACGACAAGGAGTTCGTAGAGAACAACTACCTCGTGATGTGTACCAAGCGCGGTATCGTGAAGAAGACTACCCTCGAGGATTACTCACGCCCACGTACTAACGGTGTCAAGGCTATCGTTATTAGAGAGGGTGACCAGTTGTTGGAGGTTAAGCTCACAAGTGGCAATGCCGAGATTATGATTGCTGCACGTGAGGGTCGTGCCATCCGCTTCAACGAGTCTACAGTGCGTCCTATGGGTCGTGTCAGCTCGGGTGTGCGCGCTATCTCTATCGAGGATGACAACGAGGTTATCGGCATGATAGCCATCGAGCCCGACTCTAAGGAGGATGTACTCGTACTCTCGGAGAATGGCTACGGTAAGCGTACCGACCTCGACGAGTATCGCATCACCAACCGTGGCGGTAAGGGCGTCAAGACCATCAACGTTACGGAGAAGACTGGTCAGTTGATATCTATCCAGGCCGTTACCGACGACAACGACCTTATGATTATCAACCGCTCGGGTCTTACCATCCGCACCTCAGCAGACCAGATTCGCGTTGCAGGTCGCGCTACACAGGGTGTTAAGGTCATCGACTTGCGCGAGGGCGACTCTATCGCAAGTGTCACTGCCGTGCCCAAGACCGAGGAGGAGGAGGAGACCGTAGTTGAGGGCGCAGAGGCACCAGTAGAGGCTACTGCAGATACTCCAATAGAGGCAACAACAGAGAATGTAAACGAATAAATACTTAATAAACAACCTATTATGAAAAAAGTTTTGTTTTTCGTAGCAGCAATGTTGGTATTGGCATTGCCCGCTGCAAATGCACAGAAGGTAAACACAGTTAAGGAGCTTGCAAAGCTCGAGAAGGCCGATGCAGATGTTTTGGATGCAAAGAAGGGCATCAAGGCAGCTACATGGGTGGCACGCGGTAACGCCTACACCAACGCCTATATTCTTCCTACTAAGGAGCTCGGTCAGGGTGTTCCCGCACAGGTGCTCCAGATGAACGTAGGTATGCCCGAGAGCTCATTCGAGTCTACATTCCAGGGTATGCCCTCTATCGTATGCTCATATGAGTACGTAGACGTATACCTCGACCCCGCCACTGGCTTCATCCAGGGCTGGGAGCAGAAGCTCGCTATCAAGGAGAACCTCGCTGAGACAGCTATCGAGTCGTTGGCTAAGGCTTACGAGATGGACCCCAAGCAGGACTCAAAGATTGCATCTATCGCTTTGACCCTCTCTAACGCTTTGGCACAGCAGGGTGACGCGCTCAACAACATGGGCCACACAGCCGAGGCTGCACAGTCATTCCTCACAGCGTTCCAGGCACTCACTATCGTGCCCTCAACAACTCCTAACTTCGACTACCTCTACAACGCAGGTATGCTCATGACCATGCACGCTTCAACCCTCGAGGGTGCTGAGGCAGCTGCAGCGTTCAAGGCTGGCGAGGAGATCTTCAACGCAGCGTTGGCTTCAGGCTACGAGGATCAGGTTGGTAACATCTACTACTTCCTCTTCCACTGCTACTATGGCCAGAAGGATGCTAACCGCGAGGTAGCACTCCAGAACGCTAAGAACACCCTCTTGGCAGGTATCAAGAAGTTCCCCAAGAACAACACCATCCTCGATGGCCTCATGCAGCTCTACACAGCTGAGGAGGGAGTTGGTGACCCCGCAGAGTTGGTTACCATGATCGAGAAGTCACTCCAGGAGGATCCCACAAACTACGACTTGTGGTTTGGTCGTGGCCGCGTGTTCAACGCATTGAAGGACTATGAGGAGTGTGTTAAGTCATTCGAGAAGTGCGTTGAGCTTCGTCCTGGCGACTTCGAGCCCTGCTACTTCACTGGCTACTTCATCATCGAGAAGGCAAACGCTCAGTTGGACGCCTTGAACAACAACAGCGGCATCTCATACGAGCAGTACGAGGCTGAGAACGCTAAGATCAACCTTATCTACGCTGAGGCTATTCCATGGTTGGAGAAGGCTTACGAGCTCAACCCCACCGACTCAAGCGTCATCAGCTTCCTCAACCAGCTATGCTTCCGCTTGCGCGACATGGACGGCATGATGGATAAGTACAACAAATACCACGAGCTCTACAAGAACTTGTAGTCGTTGCGATAAGTGAGGCTCACCGCAGCCTCACAGCACCTCCCCGATTGGTCCTCCAGTCGGGGAGGTTTTATTTTGTTACAGCTCAAGGAAGTGCATATCGGAGAGTTCTTGTGGGTAACGACCGATATGTTTGTCATTCTGAACGTAGTGAAGAATCCCCTCGAGGCCGACAAGAGTCATCGTTGATAGCATGTAGTCGCGTAGGAGATCCTTCGCTTTCGCTCAGGATGACAGCTATCGAGTGTTACTTTTTTGGGTGATTGTGGGTTACATGGGTTCTTTGGGTTACGTGGGTTCCATGCATGCTAAGCTACCAGTCTCTCCCCACCAGAACCCATCAGAACTCAGTCCGCATCAACGCCCTCAAACAGAAAAGGGATGAAGCCGTTTAAGGCCTCATCCCTTTATACTCTACCAACTACCCCACTAACGAGGAGGCATTGGAGGACGACCGCCAGGGAAGCCACCAGGCATGCCCATACCTGGCTTCACATCCATGCCGTAGTCCGCAGCATCCTTCGAGCCCTTCTTGCCGAAGTAGCGGAGGTTGTAGTTGAACTGCACGGTGAAGTAGCGACCAATAACGCTATTCCACGAGTTCTGAGTAAAGCCACTACCCACGGTGCGTGCGAATGCCGTGTTCTCATTCAAGAGGTCGTTTACACCCACCAACACCTCAGCCTGCTGATTCTTAAAGAGCTTCTTACCAAGATAGACATTGCAGATGAGATAGTCCTCATTGTAGTCGTTAGTAAAGCCGATATACTGATTGTAGTTAACCGCAGCTGTGAGTGTAAAGCCCTTCCAGAACACCCACTTCAATGTACCCGATGCGGTGTGGTTGAAGTACTGGTTACGCTTACCACGACTTGCAAGCGACTGGGTTGCGTCGTTATATGCTCCATTCCACTGAAGCGTAAAATCTATATTCTCCGAGATGTTACTACCCAGCGACACCATAGCATCGTAACCCATGGTACTTGTGATATTGAGCTCATTGTTAATTTTTGAGGGTGTACGTGTCCAGCTGTAGCCCGCCATAACGTTAAGGTTACACTTGATGGGCGATATTGGGAAGCCATAGCTCACGTGTGTACGCAACGAACTTGAACCATTCATATTCTCGTATGTAGTAAGCTGCAGCGGCTTGTACTCGCCATTAGGGTCAACAACCTGGAAGTCTGGCATATCCTCCTTTGTAGGGTTATAGATAATGCTCTGACCTATGTAGTCCTGTGTGATGTTACCCGAGAACATCCACATGAAGGTACGACCCTTCTCGATATTCGAGCGCACATAGTGGAAGTTCACTCGGTGGTTATACGATGACTTAAGGCCTCCGTTACCCCTTGTTACAAACTGAGCATTCGACACATCGTAGATAGGCTGCAAATTAACAATATCAGGATTATGGGTATATGAGTTGATAAACACACGGATGGTATTCTGTGCGTTGAATGCCACATTACCCATTACAAAGTATGTTACGTTGTTGAATTTTCTGTTCACAAAGCTGTAATCTACATATCCATCCAACTCCGAATATTGGTAGTATACATTTGCAATGAACGTATTACGATCCTTAGAATAGCGGAAGCCGGGGCCTATGCGATGCTCGGCACTACGGTTCTGCGTAAGGCGTGATATTTCGGGCAGTGGCGACAAGCCTGTAATATCGTAATCGGAGCCAGTGAGGTATGAATTCTTTGCTATCTCCTGATTCTCAACATCGAAACGATACTGAACACTCACCTGTGAGTGCTTTGACACAGGCTCTGTATATGTGATATTGGCACTAAGGTCTACCTCCTTCTGAGGCGAATGTGTTGCCACATAACGCAACTTAGGGAGATACATTTCGCTCTCTGGGTCGAAAATTGTCTCCAACGAAGAGTAGCTGTTGCTTAACGATGTTGGAGTCTTGCGTATAGAGTAGCGACCATCGACGGTGATTGTACGGCCTGGCTTACCGAGTTTTACACGATACTGCAAGAACTCCGAGAAGCGAAAGGCACGCGATGAACCCTCCGAGCCATTATACAAACTCTCGTAAGGGAGATTGTTCTGTGCTGCTGTCTCACCCACAAGCTCTCCATAGCTCTGATTATATGGGTCGTTGCCCTGGAAGCTAAAGTTCGTGCGCGACATCAACGACATATTCTCGTTGATATTCCAGTCAAAGCGGAGGTTGAAACGGTGGTTGTAGTTGCGTGTTTCCGACTCACCCATCTGCTCGAGATAATCCTCGGGTGAGGGCGTCTCGTACCACTTTTCAAGCACGCTCTTGTTGCGTGTATGAGTATTATTAAAGAAGTATGAGCCATTTAGCTTCACTTTATCCTTCTCGCCCCATGTACCTGAGTACTGAGTACCTATCGAGCCTACGTTGGCAACACCACTCTGCGGGCGCACCATGTACTGTCCAACGCCACGGCCACGACCCATGCCGCCACCGCCACCATTAACTCCGAGGATATCCTCGAACGAGAAGTTCTGCTGATTGACATTATTGAGAAGACCGATTACCGATACTCGGTGGTTACCCTGAAAGATGTTCACATTACCACCAACATTGTACTTGTGGTGCGATGTAACATCCCCCACCTTAGGCTCATAAACTGTGTTATTCTCAAACTCTAAGTCTGCAGGGGCACTACCATCAATATCGGGCTGGTAGCCGTAGCCACCATACACCTTACCAAAGATACCCTGACGCATATTTGAACGCGTAACGATGTTGATAGCCTTGTAGCCCTCACCATCGTCCATACCCGAGAACTCTGCATTATCCGAGAGCTTATTAAAAACCTCGATGCGGTCTACAGCCTGTGCTGGTAGTGAGTTGAGCGCCGTAGATACATCCTCACCAAAGAACTCCTTGCCGTCCACAAAGATCTTTTTAACCTGCTCACCTTGCGCCTCCACCTGACCGTTGGAGATGGTGATACCTGGCATCTTTTTAAGAAGTCCCTCCACGTCGGCATCTGCAGCCACTTTGAATGCTGCAGCGTTGTAGGCCACGGTATCGCCATTCTGCGATGTACGCAACGCCTGCACCTCCTTCACCACAGCGTCAATAGCCACAGCTTCGGGCATAAGTTTCACCACACCAAGATCGGCATTTGGGGCAAGCTTAATGTTGTGTACCTGCGTAGCATAACCGATAAATGTTATCGTTGCAGTGTAGTCACCAGCTGCGAGTCCCGATACTGTAACCTTACCCTCAGCACCAGAAACCGAGTGGCGACCAGCACTCTGGCTACCCACCTTACGCACCTCGACAATAGCACCAATGATACCCTCATTGCTCTCGCCATCGACGATTTGTGCTGTCACCTTTCCAGACTGTGCCATAGCCGGTATTGCCAGCAACAACATAGCGACAAGTGTTATAAATTTTCTCATATATCTTTATGTTTTACGTTTCAGTATATGCACACTAATTCGCCACGAATTTAATACATTTTATTTAATAAATGTATTATCCGGTGGTGAAACGGCAAAAAAGGGGGGTCAGTCGCCTGACACCCCTCCTCATAGGGGAATAATGTTTCCTATCTACGACCTGGCGCATGGCTATGACTACCACCTGGGCGACCTCCGTGTCCTCTTCCAGGAACTCCATTGTGACGACCATGATTAACACCACCGGGCTTTCCGTGAGGCTTGAAGCCATGGTTACCATGAGGCTTGCCCTTGCCATAGTTATGGTTGTGGCTATGGTTGCAATGGTGCTTTGGGGCACAGCAGTTGTGGTTGATTCTCTTGCAATGCTTGCAGTTGTAGTTATGCACCGGAGGAGGACATGAATGGTGGTTGCCTGAATGAAAACCCACAGGTGGCACATTGACAGATATGTAAACATTCTTAGGCTTTGCATTTGCCACTGCGTTAGCATCATTTGCCACTGCACTTCCAAGTGCTACTACCGAGAACACAAGGCTCAAAAACAACATCTTCTTCATAATTTTTTACAGTATTAAAGTGTTTATAACCATTTGTTTGCGGGATATCTTTGATTTCCTATTGCAAAGGTACGGTAAGATTTTGGAGTATGGAATTGGCGTGGGTGTGAAACGGCAATAGAGCCCGCCGAAGCGGCAATTTGCGGTGGCGAAGCGAACGGAAAAATTAGCAATTAGCAATTGGGGAGGGGTAAGGGACGATGCTACCAGCTCGCTGAAATTTCTTGTCAGAGTGGTGCAGATGTGTCGCTGACATGAAAAATCCACCGATGGGTAGTACTTGACATACGTCCCATTGGTGGATTTGATTGAAGCGGCGCAGATGCGCCACTATCACAAGAAATTATTGGAGCCAGCGCTTGAATTCGGGAACCCTAGCCTTAGATATTATTATGCGCTCGGGAGTATTCACCACCAGGTTGAGTGCAAGACGCGAGCCAAACCACACCGCTATATCCTTTACTGCCTTGCGTGACACTATAAACTGGCGATTGGCACGGAAGAAACGCTCGCCATCGAGCTGCTGACATAGGGTCTCGAGGGTCTTATCCACGGGGTAGGTGACATCATCGAGGGTTGTGAGTGTCACACGCTCGGAGAAAGTATAGAAGTAGGCTATGTCGTCTATGGATATGGGGATAATCTTATCCTTGAAACGCACGAGCATGGTGCGCAGAGCCTCACTCTCGGCATTGGCAGCCATGATCTCCACACGCTCGGTAGCGGCAGCACGCTCGGTGGCTGTCAGGCGCTGAAGCTTATCGAGGGCACGCTGCAGGTCCTCCTCCTTGAATGGTTTGAGGAGGTAGTCTATGCTGTTTACCTTGAACGCCTCGAGAGCATACTGGTCGTACGCCGTGGTGAAGATGATGGGTATGGTGATATCCACGCTCTTGAATATGCGGAAAGAGTCGCCATCGGCGAGGTGTATGTCCATGAACACAACATCGGCACTCACATCCTTAGAGAAGAAGTCGACAGCCTCTGACACAGACTCAAGCACCTCGACAACCTCTACGTCGGGTATTAGTGTTGTGAGCATACTACGAAGATTTACCGCGGCAGCAGTCTCATCCTCCACTATTACAACTCTCTTTATCATAAATACTTATACTTCAAAACAGCCACCATTGCAGCAGCTCTCGGTCAATTACAGACTTTTAGGTTTTTCGAGTGGCATACGCACCACGAAGCGCTCAGCCTCATCTATTATCTCTATATCTCTACCCGATATTATCTGCCAACGACTGCGCAGATTGTCAAGTCCAATGCCCGTAGAAGGCTCAACATCGAGTTTAGGGTGCTTCGCATTCTCAATCTCCAACACTCCGTCCACCACGCGAATCGCAACATGAAGAGGATTCTTCGTTGTTATACTATTGTGCTTCACGGCATTACCTATTAGTGGTTGCAACGAAAGTGCGGGAAGTGTCCACTCCAAATACTTCTCCTCAATGTCGAAGTTGAAGAAGAGCTTATCGGCATATCGTATCTTAAAGAGGTAGGAATATGCCTCGGCAAACTCCATCTCCTCCTTGAGCGTCGTAGTGCTCGACTTACCATTCTGGATTATGTAACGGAAGGTGTAGGATAGCTGGTCTATGTACTCGAGCGAGCGCTTCTGGTCACCATCGCGCACAAGCATTGCCAGTGAGTTTAGCGAGTTGAAGAAGAAATGTGGGTTTATCTGTCCAACAAGCATATTGTAGCGTGTAGAGAGGTTCTCATTTTTGAGGCGCTCATTCTCCACTACGATGGTCTGCTGCTGGCGCATAAGAGTGTAGATGCGCGAGTAGAGAGTTGTCACTACGAGGCAGAAGAGCGACTTGGTGAGCACGATGATATAGGTATTGTCACGGAAGTTACCACGGAAGAAGAAATCGAGCTTCATCTCGCCATGGTTGAACGACATCACGGGTGCTAAGTATATCGCCAAACCAGTTATGAGCAACAACAACACTATGCGTCGCACCACCATCCAACGACCTTTATGCTCCGACGACACACCCTTTGCGAGTATCGATATCATCAGGAATGATATCGCCGCATAGTAAAGTATCTGCCACACGAACTCCACCGTACGACTTGGACGGTCATATATAGCGTCGAACTCGAACTTGACACCATTCACCGAATAGACCTCCTCCAGACGCTTGTGCGGTGTGGTTGCCACCCCACCATCATATTCACGAGGCTCACGTGAAGTAAATGTCACATGATCACCATGCTGTAGTTTGAAGCTATAGACTTGCCACGCCGAGATGTACACACTATCGCGCTGCATACAGTCACAAACGATATATCCGTGCATATCGCGGTCAAGGTGCAACATACCAGAGGTATGCTCACCTGCAGGCACTTCGTTCATGCTTCGCTCACCCAAGCCACTCTCGGTGATTATGGGCATCAGCAGATACGAGAAGTTGATGACAAGGCTCAGGACTATTGCAACCAATATGTGTATAACGACGTTAAGTCTAATGCTAGGCATAGGAAGAGAGGTATAAGTTTGTTAGTAGCAAAAAATATCTTGTCAGGGTGATGCTAATTTGCCGCCGATTAAGATATTGGGATGGATGGGACATACATGACGTATTTCCCATTCAGACCAATGATTGAGGCGGCGAAGTAGTGCCACTATCACAAGAAATTACTTGTACCAAGAAGCATAAGTACAATAATCTCGTGCCGTGCGCTTGATGATCTCCTCACGCTGCTCGGGAGTCACGTCCTTAACCTTCTTAGCGGGGACACCTGCATATACCGAATTGGGCTCGAGCTTCTGGTTTGAGAGGACGAGGGCATTTGCTGCGACGATGCAGCCGGTGCCCACCACGGCGTTATCAAGGATTGTAGCACCCATGCCGATGAGGCAGTCGTCCTCGATGATTGCACCATGAATAACGGCGTTGTGACCTACAGATACGTAGTTGCCGATGTGTGTCTGTGAGGGGTTCTTGGAGCCGTCGTAGAGGGTGTGGATGACCACTCCATCCTGGATGTTGGTGTGGTTACCAATGGTGATGGCATTAACATCGCCACGGAGCACGGCGTTGTACCATATCGAGCAGTTCTCGCCAATCTTTGTGTTACCTATGATGGTGGCGTTCTCTGCCAACCATGTATCCTTACCAACCTCGGGCTCGTAGCCTCGTACTTTTACTATCAGTGCCATATTATTATTGTATATTACTTATTATCAGATTACTTTCTCTCCAGCGCCTTTGCCTCATCCCAGTACGAATCCATCTCTGCGAGGGTCATATCTCTAAGGCTCTTACCCTGCTCCTCGGCGCGCAGCTCCACGTGGTTAAAGCGGCGGATAAACTTCTTATTTGTACGCTCGAGCGCACCCTCGGGGTCTATGCCATAGAGGCGGCAGGCGTTTATGAGTGCGAAGAAGAGGTCGCCCATCTCATCTGTCAGGCGCTCGGTGTCCTTAGCCTCAATCTCAGCGTCCACCTCCATGAGCTCCTCCTTGACCTTAGCCCACACATCCTCGCGCTTCTCCCAGTCGAAGCCCGTAGCCGCAGCCTTCTCGCCCACGCGGAATGCCTTGACCATGGCTGGCAACGACACGGGGACACCACCCAGAGCGCCACTCTTGCGGTTTTTCTTGCGTAGCTTGAGTGCCTCCCAGTTCTGCTTAACCTCCTCGGGGGTGTCGGCATGTATGTCGCCATAGACGTGTGGATGGCGGTATATAAGCTTGTCGCACACGCCATTAGCCACATCTGTATAGTTGAAAGCCTTAGCCTCCTCACCCAGCTTCGAGTAGAAGACCACGTGCAGCAGGAGGTCGCCAAGCTCCTCCTTGATGCCCTCCATATTCTTGTCGGTGATGGCATCAGCAAGCTCGTAGGTCTCCTCTATGGTGTTATTACGCAACGAGTCGAAGGTCTGCTCCCTATCCCATGGGCACTCCGCACGCAGCTTATCCATTACGTCGAGCAATCGCGATGTTGCCATCTCTGCCTCTTTTCTCTCCATTTTACTATTTTTTAGGTTTTATACTTCTGAATGGTAGTTTGAGGACTCCGAAGAACGCCTCACCAAATATGCCTGACGACATCTTCGATGTGCCCTCCACACGGTCGATGAAGATGATAGACACCTCACCCACATTGAAGCCCAAGCGCCATGCCGTGTACTTCATCTCTATCTGAAAGCCATAGCCGTTCATAGCGATATTATCAAGGTCGATAGCCTCGAGCACCTCGCGACGATAGCCCACAAAGCCTGCAGTGGCATCACATATGGGCATGCGCGTAACGGTGCGCACATACTTCGATGCGAAGTAGGACATAAGCAGGCGACCCATGGGCCAGTTAACAACGTTAACGCCCTTGCAGTATCTCGAGCCTATGGCCACATCCTTTTCATCGAGCATAGCATCCAAGCGAGCAAGGTCATCGGGGTTGTGCGAGAAGTCACAGTCCATCTCGAAGATGCGGTCGTAGCCACGCTCAAGGGCATACTTAAAGCCCGCGATATATGCCGTGCCGAGGCCGAGCTTACCCTCACGCTCAATCATGTGTAGGCGCTCAGGGTAGTTGCTCTGCTCCTGGCGTACAAGGTCTGCCGTACCATCTGGTGAACCATCGTCGACAATGAGCAAGTCAAAGCCAAGAGCATCATCCATCACACGGCGTATCATCTTAGTGATATTCTCGCGCTCGTTATATGTGGGTATGATTATTAGTCGTTTCATCACATCATATTGTTAAAGGTGCGTCTTCCGAGGATATAACGCACAACTATAGAGTTTAGGTATATGCCCTTAGGCGCTACCTTGCGAACAACAGCTTTGCGCTTGCGGCTGAGAGCACCATGCCACACGATAAACTCACTCCATGCTCGCACAATAGCCCAGGCACGATGGGGGTGCAACATAACGAGGTTCACCACAGCCTCCAACATATCCGTCAGTGGGCGCACCACAGCCACCACAGCACGCTGTAGGGGCGAGGCACACTTGAAGAGCATGGCGAGGTTGTTACGGTGGTTGAGGAATATCTTGTGTGACGATGCGGGGAGCGTGCCACCACCAAGGTGGTAGACAACGGACTTAGGCTCAACCACTATGCGCCAGCCCGAAAGCTGCATGCGCCACTGGAGATCTATCTCCTCCATGTGAGCAAAGAAATCCTCATCGAAGCCACCCAACTGCTCAAACACCGCCCTACGACAGCATAGTGCAGCTCCACTTGCCCAAAATATATCTCTGCTGTCATCATACTGACCCTTATCCTCCTCCACGCACGACAGAATGCGACCACGGCAGAATGGGTAACCCAAGTAATCTATAAAGCCTCCCGAAGCACCTGCATACTCAAACTTAGTGCGCTCGGTATCTGCCAGTAGCTTAGGTGCAACAGCACCGACATCACTCTCCGCGTCGAGCACCTCGACAAGTGGCTGCCACCACCCTGCAGTAACCTCCACATCGGAGTTTAAGAGAAGCACATACTCGCTATCTACCTCCCTCAATGCACGGTTATACCCTCCAGCAAATCCATAGTTGCGATCGAGACGTATAACCCTAACATCGGGATAATTCAGGCGCAGCCACTGCAATGAGTCATCCGTTGAGCCATTATCAGCAACGACAACCTCAGCGTCACCCTCGGTGTGGGCAACGACACTCGGTAAGTATCGCTCCAGGTGGCGACGGCCATTCCAGTTGAGTATGACTACGCTAAGTCGTGCCATTGCTACTCCTCCTCGTCGCTATTCTCATTATCGGCCTCAGCACTGCGCTCGGCCTTAGGGTCGTAGCCCGCAACGACAATCACAAACTCACCCTTAGGCTCATGTGCCTTGAAGTGAGCGATAGCCTCCGCCACGGTGCCACGCACGGTCTCCTCAAACTTCTTGGTTATCTCCCTCACCACAGCCACACGACGCTCCGCGCCAAAGGTCTCGGCAATCTGCTCGAGGCACTTAACTACGCGATATGGCGACTCGTAGAAGATGATGGTGCGTGGCTCGGTTGAGAGCTCCTCCAAGCGCTTCATGCGTCCCTTCTTCTGGGGCAGGAAGCCCTCGAAGCAGAACCTATCACAAGGGAAGCCGCTCTGCACAACGGCGGGGATGAGTGCCGTAGCACCAGGGAGTGTAATCACCTCTATACCCTCCTCCACACAACGGCGCACAAGTAAAAAGCCTGGATCTGAGATGCCTGGAGTGCCGGCATCCGACACCAGTGCCACATCCTTGCCCGCAGCTATAGCCTCAACAACACGACCAACAGTGGCATGCTCGTTGAACTTGTGGTGCGAGTGCATGGGCTTCTCTATGCCGAGGTGGCGCATAAGGTGTGACGATGTGCGTGTATCCTCCGCGAGGATGAAGTCCACCTCCTTAAGCACGTTGATGGCGCGCAGTGTTATATCCTCGAGGTTGCCAATGGGCGTGGGTACGATATATAGTTTTGCCATAGTCCTATACTCCTGACATTAAGATAGTTTACGCTCGATAAGCGACACGAGTAGCTTTGCACCCTCCGAGTCGGGATTCCAACGGAAGTTCTCAACGATGAAGATCATGCACTCGTCAAGGTCCTCAAACTCATTGAGGTGCGTAATGGTATCCTCATAGAGGTTTGCATCGCCACCAAAGAGGTCGCGTATCATCAAAAATTTATCATTGAGACCTATTGCCTTACGGATGTCGGTAATGCGGTTATATGCCGCTGTGGGCTGCTCCTCGGCCATCTTATCTGCAAGCGTAGTGACATTCTTTGCTATCACATCACCCAATCGCTGTGGTGTAGGCTCAACTACAGGAGCAGGTGCAGGAGCAGGAGTAGGCTCGGGTGCAGGGGCTGGGACAGCAACCTCCACTTTCGTCTCAACAACTGGCTCAGCCACTGGCTCTACATGCTTAGCGGCTATATTTGGTTGCTTTGTTGGCGCATCATAGAGCGATATCATCTTACGACCACGACGACTGCGCACTGGGATGTCATCTATATCGAAGAGACCACCCACCTTAACTCTCTCCGCCACGGGCTCAGACGCAGAAGCTACGGGAGCAACTGAAGTAACTACAGGTTCTACTTCGGGCTCTGCAACCTCTGCAACCTCCGCTGCGTGTGCTGCCTCCTCGCGGCCCTCCTCGATGGCGCGCTCAGCCTCTTCGATGGTGTCATCACCCGTAAGACCCAATAGTGCATCTATATCAAGGGCGTCATCAAAGGCGTCGCCAACAGACTCGTGAGTCACAGCGATTGCGGGTGCTACAACATCCTCCACCACAGGTTCTGCTACAACATCTGCAACTACCGACTCATCATCATGCTCGGCATCCATAGGCTCGTCAACCACTTCAGCCTCCTGAACATCGTTATGCTCTTCTACATTCTCATCAGCATGAGCAGCACCAGAGATTATAACAGACTCATTAGCAGGAGTCTGCTCTCCTTTAGGCATATAATTGAATACCTCAGTATATAGACCACGCAGCTCCTCGAGAATGATATCTCGCTCGATAAGCGATAGACTACCCTCAATCTTCCAATTATCTACAAATCTCTGTATGCGCGACAAACGCTCTTCTATCTTTTTTTGTGTCATAGTTTAGCGACAATATATATACATATAACGTATCAAAGGTACGAAAAAATGCGTGATAAACAAAATATTAGAGGAGATATTTCGAGTGGATATGAGATTAATCGTGTTAAACGACAATAGATTTCTTGTCAGAGTGGTGCAGATGTGTCGTTGATATGAAAAATCCCCGGATGGGTAGTACTATAGCGTACGTCCCATTCGGGGATTTGATTGAAGCGAAAGCAGATGCGCCACTATAACAAGAAATATCACAAGAAATAAGTGAGGTCGTCAAGGGCAATGTAAAGCGGAGTATTCGCTCCCCACTCACCTACATCGGTGGTCTCAATTGTCACGCGCACACGGTCGTAATCGCTGCCGAGGTTGACAAGAGAATACTCAGTCCAGTCGGTCGCCATCTCGCGCTTACCATTGCGGAAATCAACAACATAGCACTCGTCAACGCCAGTGACCTCATTACCCTTCATACCTGTAAATACGACCTTAAGGTAGTCGCCATCGGTAAACGCACGCGCGAAGTCGTTAATCTCCTCGTTGGTGATTGAGGCGTAGGTGTAGGTTGTGAGGTTGAGCTTCACATCCGAGAGGTGAACAGCCTTCTTTAAGACAATATCGCATGGTTCGTTGAAGGAGTCATAGTAGTAGATAAGGAAGTATTCGCCCGAGGCTGCAGAGTCGTTGAAGACGGCATACTGGTTGGCAAAGAGTCCATTTGCGGGGTCGGCATCCTTAACCTTAGAGAGGGCAAAACCACCCCAGTAGGCATACTCCTCGTTGTAGAAATACTCGAACTCGAAGATATCGTTCGCGAAGCCATAGGTATACTCCACAGCCATTAGACTTTCAAACTTCTCAACCTCGGTATTAGGCTTGCGGTCAACGCTATCGGGTTCACACGCCACCACGCCCAAAAGGGCAATTACAAACATCAACTTTCTCATAGACAATTATTTATAAAAATGATACAATATCATAGGCGCGGTATGCCGCCTTATCCCACTTACGTAGCTTAAGGTCGGTGCTTTTTAACTTCTGAAGCGATATAGCGACCTGCTCTCCATCATAGTCATAGCTAATGGTCGTAGGCTCGACCATCGAGCCATTACGAGCCAACGTGAGCACTATTGAATTGACACCCATATCTTCACTATTAGGAGTAAGCATCAGCGTCACTGCACTATCACTCATCGCCGTAACCTCCATAGCGAACTCCTCGGGGACAAAGTCGAAGGCACGCGTGGGATTGGAGAGAAGATCGCACGAAGCAAGGTTTACCACATCCTCAACAACCTCCTTGCGCTGGTTGTTAACCTCGTAGCGCAGCTTGCCGTCGCAGTACACCTCCATAATGCCGAGGGTCATGTAGTAGCTATCACCCTCCACAACTACGAAGCCGCTGTGCTGACTCTCGCTGCCCATAGCAACCGTGATATTCATGGCATATCGTTCACCAAGTGACGCATCGAGCTTGGCAAGCCACTCCGAGGCACTCTGTGCGCTCACGCCGCCGAGTGTCGACAGCAGGGCTATAAATAGTGTAAGTATCTGTTTCATAGCGATTAGAATACACCCAACTCCTGAAGGCGCGCCTCAAGAGATTGAAGGTCATAGTACTTTATCTCGCGAGGCTTAGAGCCTACCTGTGGACCTACGATACCTGCGCGCTCAAGCTGAAGCATGATGCGACCAGCGCGGTTGAAGCCCACCTCGAAGTTACGCTGAATCATAGAGGTTGAGATAACGCCACTCGACACCGCCTCGCGGGCAATCTCACCAAATTTAGCATCAAACTTCTGGGGTGCGCCACTCTCCTCCGATCCAAAGCCCACAGACGCCTCACCGGCACCCTGCTCGGGCACATAGTCGGGAAGGTTATATGCCGAGGTGTAGCCCTGCTGTGCACCGATATGCTCGACGATGTTCTCCACCTCGGGCGTATCAACAAAGGCGCACTGGATGCGTATAGGCTCACCACCGCTCAAGAAGAGCATATCGCCACGACCGATAAGCTGGTTAGCACCTGGCTGGTCGATAATCGTGCGCGAGTCGGTCATCTGCATAACGCGGAAGGCGATACGCGCAGGGAAGTTTGCCTTGATACCACCCGTGATAACCTTGACATCGGGGCGCTGTGTAGCCACGATGAGGTGGATACCGATAGCTCGCGCCTTCTGCGCAAGACGCATAACAGGAGCCTCGACCTCCTTGGCTGTCATGATAAGGTCGGCAAACTCATCTATAATCACCACGATATATGGCAAATAGCGGTGACCATGCTCTGGGTTAAGACGTCGAGCAACGAACTTCTCGTTATACTCAACTATGTTCTTTGCATGCGCCTTCTTACACAACTCCAAGCGATTAGCCATCTCCGTGCAGAGGGCATTAAGCGTATACACAGCCTTCTTGGGGTCGGTAACGATAGACTCATCCTCCGACTCCATCTTTGCGAGGAAGTGACGCTCGAGCTTGTTGTATAGCGAGAACTCAACCATCTTGGGGTCGATAAGCACAAACTTCAACTCCGCGGGGTGCTTGCGGTAGAGCAGCGACGTGATGATGGCATTCAAGCCAACAGACTTACCCTGGCCCGTAGCACCTGCAACCAAGAGGTGCGGCATCTTAGCGAGGTCAAAGGTGTAGTTCTCATTCTGGATTGTGCGACCTATAACCACGGGGAGCTCAGCCTTGGAGTTCTGGAACTCCTCGCTGCATATAGCCGAGCGCATAGACACAGTCTGCTTAGTCTGGTTCGGCACCTCGATACCAACAGTACCCTTACCCGGTATAGGGGCTATAATACGCACACTCGCTGCCTTGAGGTTCTGCGCAAGGTCATCCTCCAAGCCCTGGATGCGCGAAATCTTAACACCTGGTTCCTGCACAATCTCGTAGAGCGTGACAGTGGGACCTACCGTAGCGTGCATGCTGATAATGGGCACATGGAAGTGCAACAGCGTCTCGCGTATGCGCTCCTTATTGCGGAATATCTCCTCCTCATCCACCACTGACTTAGACTTATGGTCAACGAGCAACGATGGCGTGGGTGGCTGATAGTTATATAGGTCACGCATAGGGTCATAGAGCTCCGACTCAATATCCTCCTCATCGACCTCCTTGACACCATTATGGGTCACCGTAACCACCAAGCCATCATCCTCTCTGGGCTCTACGCTCATGACGTCGTCACCCTCCGGCTCGATGCCCAGCTTCTCGGCAGCGGCAGCATGAGATAATGGCTCGTCACCCTGCTCCACATCCAGACCACGAGGAATAACACAGAAGGGGTCGTCGTCATCCACCTCCTCAGCAACAGCGGCAACCTCTACAGCCTCCTTATCCTCTGCGGGCACCTCTACATCCTGCGTATTATCGCCAATAGCCTCGACGGTGAAGATATCGTCCATAGGATCAGTCGCCTGAGCCATTTGCTCTGTCGACTCAGCCATAGGCTCTTCGGGGGTATTCAACTCCTCATCATAGGCTCTATCATAGGCCACAGCAGCAACATCTTCAACATCCTGATTTACAGTCTTATTGCGGCCAATCTTCGCCAACATAGGCGCTACCCTATCGGCACACTTCTCATATATATCGACAATGGCATTGCCAAGCCACTGCAGGAAGTTACGATTGATGATTATGCCCGTAGCTATCCAACCCACAAGGATGATAAGCAACGTACCGATGAAGCCTACATGGCTTGTCAGCCACTCGCTGAGCGCCAAGCCATAGCCACCACCCATACCCGTGCCAAAGAGACTCCACTTAGTGCCGAAGATGGCAGCAAGCGTGAGTGAGCCCATGACAAGCACAAGGAGATAGATAAGCGCCATGCGGTGCAGGTGCATAGGCTTAAAGCGGAACATACGCCAGCCGAGGATGATGAAAAAGATGGGGAATGCCACGGCAAAGATACCAAAGCAGCCACCCACAAGACCCTGAGCAACACGAGCACCCATAGGGCCACAGACATTGCTATATACCACATCCACACGAGGGTTGGTCTCCATGAGCGCACTCATGTCGAGCTTCCAGTAGAAGAAGTACGACAATATGGAGCAGGCCAAAAACAGACCCACCATAACGAGCATAAAGCCCACCATCAGGCGTACATTTTCGCGCACCGTCATCGTACCACTCTCCGTGTAATCACGTCCGACAGCCTCCCTCCTATTTTGCTCCTTATATCTTGCCATAAAACACTATTTATCTTCATTAATAATTCGCTGAGCCTTACGCTCCAAGCGCTGCAGATACCCCTCATCTGCAAAGGTCATATAACGCATCGTGGGTGTCACACCGGCCTCAGCAGCCAGGTCGTACCTATCCAACAGCCACTCTACCCTACGCGCCACAGCCGCTCCCGAGTCGATGACATCTATGCCATGTCCCTTAACAACGCCCTCGATATGCGGGCGCAAAAAGGGGTAGTGCGTGCAGCCCAGGACTATCTTATCAACACCGCGTCCCAAGAGAGGCTCCACAACCCTGCGCACAACATCTTGAGCCTCCTGGCTATGCTCCATATCGCCCTCCACGAGCTCCACGAAGCCCTCACCCACGACCTTGACCACCTCTACATCCTCGGCATATCGGGCTGCCGTGTCGAGGAACATATCACTCGAAAGGCTGTGCGCTGTAGCCAAGACTGCAATTTTGCGTGTCACCGTAGTCATGCAAGCGGGCTTAACCGCTGGCTCCAGACCCACAATAGGCATATCGCTCCAGCGCTGACGCAGTACCGCAACAGCCGCCGTAGTAGCCGTATTGCACCCCACAACAACCATCTTAACGCCCTCAGCAACAAGGCGCTCGACAGCTGCCATAGCGAAGTCCTCAATCTCGGCGCGCGACCTACCGCCATAAGGGCAGTTCTTGCCGTCACCAAGATATATGAGCGACTCGTTGGGAAGCAATCTGCGCAGCTCACGCCACACAGAGAGACCTCCAAAGCCCGAATCGTAGACTCCTATGGGTGCATTATTCATTCTATTACAATCTGTTAACTACATATTCCACAACCTCGTCGTCGCTCATTGTTGTGCAGTCGACGGCGATGTGTGCCTTGTTATAATATGGCTCACGCAGAGCCATCTGCTCGTGCATAAAGGCAAGCAACTCCTCGTCGCTCTTACCTCTAAACATGGGGCGCTTCTCCCTGCCATAATCCGAGAGGCGCGAGAGTATCTGCTCGGGGCTACGACGCAGGTAGATGGTAACACCCGAGCGCACAAGCCACTCCATGTTATCTCGCCACGTGGGCAGTCCGCCACCCGTAGCCACGACCATATCTACGCCCTCATTAGCGAGGCTCTCAACAGCCCTGCGCTCTGCAATGCGGAAGTACTCCTCACCCTCGTAGTGGAAGATATCGGCAATGGATGCCCCCTCGGCCACCTCAACCTGCTTATCAGTATCCACAAAGCGAACACCCAAGCGACGTGCAAGGCGCTTACCCAATGAGCTCTTACCAGAGCCTGCATATCCCACCAAGAAGAAGACCATAACCAGTTATATTAAAACAAGTTAAGCTGTGAAGCACCAAAGAGTTCACCAGCCTCAGCACGCTCATTATAGTCGACATTTGGGTCTGCGGTAATCTCCTCACCCACGATATCGTCCATGTCGATAGCCTCATCCTCAATCACAGCATCCATGCCCTCGTCATCAACGAGTGGCTCATCATCAAGCTCATCGTCCTCCATCTCGGGCTCCTCAGGCTCGATGAAGCGCAGCTGCGCAACCTCGTAGTTGGTGATGCGCTTACCGCGTGCACGGTGGCTCTTAACGGCAATGAACTCGTCAACATCTACCATCTCCACGGGACGCTGCTCATGCTGACCACCGAACGTAACCTCCAACTGAGCGCCCTTACGGTAGGTCATGGCAACGAAGCGCATGAGCGAACCCTCATCCAAGAAGAACTGGGTCTTATCGCCCGCCTCCAACTGGAAGCGCTTCATGTAGTAGTACTTCAACTCGCCATCGTAGTAGCATACCGAGTACACCCTATCGGCGATGTATCGCTCCACGCGGATGGTGTCATCGGGGAAGTGCTGCTGCACATCGAAGCCAGTAATGTAGTACTGGTTCTTAGCTGTCCACACCACAATCTTATCCTCGCCCTTGAACTCGCCGAGCAACATACCGCGGCCATCGGTGTTCAAGCGGCGTACATCCTCGTCGTACCAGATGTTCTGACCACCAAGCGTAGAGGCGCAACGCTCCTTAAGCACAATTTTGTTGATGGGATAGCGCGTAACGAGGTTACCCACACTCTGGCGACCCTTGATTGCAAGGGTCGAGAGGTCGAGGTCGATGATACACTTCTTCAAGCGTGCGCGTGGTCGGAGGTATAGCTTCAAAATCTCAGCCTCGCCATTGGGGTTGACAGACAAGTAGAGCAACTCGCTCTTTGCCGTACCCTTAGTCAGGTCATACTCCTTGTCGCGCGTAACCGACTTAATGGCACATCGTTTCATCATTATAGCGCCACCACGGCCATCGCGGTAGAGCATATTGTATATCGTACGCTCGTCATTGCGCTTGTATATACCTATATAATGTATGCCCTTATCGAAGAATGCCTTTTCGCTTATCTTCGTAATTTTATAACGGCCATCCTTAAGGATGATGATAACATCATCGAGGTTAGAGCAGTCGCAGACAAACTCCGAGTCCTTCATGCTCTTACCGAAGCCAAAGAAGCCCTCCGCCCTATCGACATAGAGCTTAGCATTTGACGAAGCTACCTTCCATGCCTCGATGGTGTCGAACTCACGAATCTCCGTGCGGCGCTCCTTGCCCTCGGCATACTTCGACTTGATACGCTCGAAGTAGGCAATGGCATAGTCGACAAGGTGATCGAGGTCATGCTTCGTCTGCTTTATATCCTTCTCAATCTGCTTTATTTCGTTGTCGGCCTTCTCAGAGTCGTAGCGCGAGATGCGGATGAACTTCAACTCCGTGAGTCGCTGCACATCATCAATGGTTACCTCACGGCGCAACTTCTGCTTGAAGGGCTCAAGACCCTTATCCACAGCCTCGTATGCTGCCTCGCGGGTACGGCACCCCTCAATGAGCTGATATAGCTTATTCTCAATGAAGATACGCTCCAACGATGCGGCATGCCACGCCTCATTCAACTCGTCGAGTTTGATCTGCAACTCCTGACCCAAGAGCGCCTTGGTGTGGTCTGTCGAGTAGCGCAAGATATCGCTCACGCCCATGAATACTGGCTTGTTGTCTACAATGACACAGGCATTAGGTGAGATAGAGACCTCACAGTCGGTGAAGGCGTAGAGTGCGTCGATGGTCTTATCCGAAGACTCGTCGGCAGCTACCTGGATAACAATCTCGACCTTCTCGGCTGTATTGTCATCGACCTTCTTTATCTTAATCTTACCCTTATCATTTGCCTTGATAATAGACTCCTTAATAGACTCAGAGGTTGTGCCATAGGGTATCTCCGTGATAGCCAACGTACGTTTGTCTATCTTCGAGATGCGAGCGCGCACTCTCACAGCACCACCGCGCAAGCCATCGTTATAGTTGCTGGCATCCATGATACCTCCAGTCTGGAAGTCGGGAACGAGCATAAACTCCTCACCGCGCAAGTAGGCAATCGACGCATTTATAAGCTCCACGAAGTTGTGAGGCAGGATCTTAGAGGCAAGACCTACGGCGATACCGTCTGCACCCTGTGCTAAGAGCAAAGGGAACTTAATAGGGAGCGTAACAGGCTCCTCCTTACGACCGTCGTATGCCAACATCCACTCCGTAGTCTTCTTATTGTATACCACGTCGAGGGCAAACTTCGACAAGCGCGCCTCGATATATCGAGCCGCGGCAGCTTCGTCACCCGTGAGGATGTTACCCCAGTTACCCTGCATATCGATAAGCAAGCCCTTCTGACCGAGCTGCACCAACGCATCCTTGATTGAGGCATCGCCATGGGGGTGGTACTGCATAGCCTGACCCACAACATTGGCAACCTTATTGTAGCGGCCATCCTCGACACACTTCATAGCGTGCAAAATACGGCGCTGCACAGGCTTTAGTCCATCTGCCAAGTGGGGCACAGCACGCTCCAAGATAACATACGAGGCGTAGTCCAGAAACCAATTCTTGTACATACCCGACAGACGATGAATACCATCATCGGCCGATGTCAGTGCTCCATACTTACCCTTGGGGGCATCCACAATCTCATCAGTCTCGACAGCCTCAACGACGCTCTCTGCAACTTCGGTTATATCTTTTGTCTGCTCCATTAGTTAAGCATTTTTAGGTTTTCAACAATATCCTCCTCCACACGCAGGTTGCCTACGATGAAGTCCTTACGATCGGGTGTATTCTTACCCATGTAGAAGTCCAAAAGGTCCTGAATGGGGTCATCCTTCGTGATGCGCACCTTATCCAGACGCATGCCCTCGCCAATGAACTCCTTGAACTCGGCAGCCGAAATCTCACCAAGACCCTTGAAGCGCGTAATCTCTGCCTGAGCGCCACACTTCTTTATGGCCGCAACGCGCTCATCGTCCGTATAGCAGTAGTGCGTCTCCTTCTTGTTACGCACACGGAACAGTGGCGTCTGCAAGATATAGAGGTGACCACGACGAATGACATCGGGGAAGAACTGCAAGAAGAACGAGGTGAGCAACAAGCGGATGTGCATGCCGTCGACATCAGCATCCGTAGCGATGATAACCTTCTTGTAGCGCAAGTTATCCATATCCTCCTCGATATTGAGTGCCGCCTGCAAGAGGTTGAACTCCTCATTCTCGTATACCACCTTCTTCGTGAGACCGTAGCAGTTGAGTGGCTTACCACGCAACGAGAAGACGGCCTGTGTGCGAGGGTCACGGCTCGAGGTGATAGAGCCTGACGCAGAGTTACCCTCCGTGATAAATATCATAGTCTCCTCCGCCAACTCGTGCTTATCCGTATAGTGTATCTTACAGTCGCGAAGCTTCTTGTTGTTAAGCGACACCTTCTTTGCTGCCTCGCGTGCCTTCTTCTGCACACCCGAAATCGCCTTACGCTCCTTCTCGTTCTCAACAATCTTCTTCTGGAGAATCTGCGCAGTCTCGGGGTGCTTATGCAGATAGTTATCGAGGTGTGTAGCGAGGAAGTCGCCCACAAACTGACGCATCGTAACGCCCTCCTCCTTATCCTTTGAGCCGAGCTTGGTCTTTGTCTGCGACTCGAAGATGGGGTCATTTATACGCACCGACACCGCAGCGATGATAGATGTGCGGATGTCCGAGGGGTCGTAGTCCTTATGATAAAACTCCTTGATGGTCTTTGCCACAGCCTCACGCAATGCCGCCTGGTGCGTACCACCCTGGGGCGTGTACTGACCATTGACAAACGAATAGTACGACTCACCATAGCCGTTGCCGTGGGTGATAACCACCTCGATATCCTCATCCGATAGGTGGATAGGAGCATACAATGGCTCGCTTGAGAGGTTGTCGTTAACCAAGTCGAGGAGTCCGTTCTTCGAGATATAGGGCTTACCATTGAGTACAACCGTGAGACCGAGGTTGAGGTAGGTGTAGTTCTTAACCATCTGCTCTACATACTCAAGGTTGTAGGCATACTCACCAAATACCTCGCGATCAACAACAAACTCCACATACGTACCATTTGCCTCCGACACGCCACTCTCCGTACGGTCAGTGAGCTCCAGACCCTGCGAGAATGTTACCGTACGCGCCTCGCCATCGCGCACCGAGCGCGCAAGGAAGTGGCTCGAGAGCATGTTCACAGCCTTAACACCTACACCATTAAGACCCACCGTCTTTTTGAAGGCATCACCACCGTACTTACCACCCGTATTCATCTTGCTCACCGCATCGGCGAGTGCCTCGAGTGGAATACCACGACCATAGTCACGCACCGACACCCTATCACCCTCGATAGTAATCTCGATGCGTTTACCAGCGCCCATAATGAACTCATCGATGGAGTTATCCACGACCTCCTTGATGAGCACATAGATGCCATCGTCGCTCTGTGTGCCATCGCCGAGCTTGCCGATGTACATACCGGGGCGCAAGCGTATATGTTCGCGTGGCGTGAGCGTTACAATCGCATCCTTGCCATACGCGGCTGTTGCCATATTCTGTTCTGCCATATCTTCTATATCTTCACTTACTTCTTGTTAGCACGCAACTCTGCAAGAGCATTAACCATTGACTCGTGAACCTCTGCCATAACCTCCTTGATCGATGCCTCGGCGATGTGCTCCTTCGATACTGGAGGAAGCACCTTGATGGTTACACGATTGCGCCAATTCATCCACAAACCCTTGCGCATGGTATTTGTACCATCAACCACCACTGGCAAGATGGGCACACCTGCATCCTTAGCCAAGATGAAGGCTCCAGCCTTGAAGTTGTGTATCTCACCATCCTTAGAGCGTGTTCCCTCAGGGAAGATAGATACCGAAGCGCCATTCTTGAGCCATGCCATACCCTTTGTGTGCACAAACTGCATAGCCTCCTTGGGGCTTGAGCGGTTGATGACGATATCACCGTGCATGTATAGTAGGCGGCCAACCATAGGTATCTTGTAGACCTCACGCTTCGACACCCACTTAAATACCAAAGGCAGCGGATATATACTCATGATATCCATCATAGACATGTGGTTGATAACGATAACATAGGGCTGCTTGGTGTCGATGTTCTCCACTCCTACAACATCGCGTCCCATGTGTGGTGGTAGGCCGAAGACGACATCACAAATCCATTTGCTGATGCGGTGTACCACAACACGACGCTTGTCGAAGGGGTAACACACGAAAAAGGCTATCCATGATAGCAAATAGAGACCGAAGCACAAGACTACCGCAACGATGTAATAGAGCAAAGTTAACATAATAAACGCGTTTTTAATAGGCTATATTTTCAATTTGGCAAAGATAGACATTTTTTTGCGGATATACAAAGTATATCACGAGAAAGTTATCAACAATTTGGGAAGAAAGCACAATGCGCTAAACCCTCGAATACTCTCTATTATTCGGGTGCATGCAAAGAAAAATAGCACCCCGAAAAGGAGTGCTATTCTATTACTATACTGGTCAATACTACTTCTTCAAGAAGCAGGTTTTCAAAACAATACTGCTACCGTCGATTTTGCAATCCACCTCCTCGGGGTTATCCGTAAGGCGGATGCTCTTAACCTTTGTGCCACGCTTAATGACCATCGATGAGCCCTTAACCTTAAGGTCCTTGATAACGGTCACGGCGTCGCCATCCATAAGCTCTGCGCCATTGCTGTCGCGTGCTACATCATCTGCGGGTACCGCCTCCTCGCTTGCGTGGAACTCGTGGCCACAGTCGGGGCATACGTTAAGTGAACCATCGAAATAGGTATTTTCGCCACCACATACGGGGCATTTTGGTGTATCTGTCATATTATTTTCGTTTTAGTTACGGCGCAAAGGTAACAAAATTTTCGACAACGGCAAACCCACACTACTGCTCCACCCTAACCTCAATAGTGAGGCCTATGTGCGAGAGGCGCTCCTTGAGTCGCGGCAGCTCATCATCCATAAACTTCTTGCGCTCAAGCTGCTTGATGTGGTCCTGTGCTCCCACGGCCACAAAGAAGCCGACACCACGACGGTTGTAGATGATACCATCGCCCTCCAGTCGCTCATAGCTGCGCATGACGGTGTTGGGGTTTACACCCACCGTTGCCGCC
>JAGCLX010000021.1 GCA_017646785.1 Alistipes sp. | reverse complement strand
GCGAGGTTGTTGAGTCATACATCAAGCGACTCAAGGAGATGGAGGGCATCGCACTCTCATACCCTGGCGTTGTTAAGACCTACGCTATTCAGGCGGGCCGTGAGCTCCGCGTAATCGTTGGTGCCGACAAGCTTTCGGATCAGGAGTCGGAGGCATTGTCACACGACATCGCAAAGAAGATTCAGGACGAGATGACCTACCCAGGTCAGGTGAAGATTACGGTCATCCGCGAGACTCGTTCAGTATCATACGCAAAGTAGTGATTAGCAAACCCATCACTAAAAGAAAACCACCCAAGGATATGCTCCTTGGGTGGTTTCTTTATTATGAATGTCGTGATTGCAACTATGGCAATAGCTGAAACTTTACCTGTATGGTGTGGCTGATTGTGGTCTCGGCAAACTCCATGGGCTCTGCCTCCTTAGCGTATGCCTCGGACAAACCATCAAAGCTGCTGATACCACGAATCCTTACGCTTCTATTGACGTTAAAGTAAACGTCGCCATTGCTGTTGTTGTCGTGGATATAGGTACACGAGCCTATCTCCTGCTCGATAGCTTCTGCCAGCACCTCGGCATTACGCTTGGCATCGCGCATAGCCTCACGGCGCAACTCCTCGCGTATAGCATCGAGGTTGGTGCAAGTGGCACGACTCAATGACACGCTGTGCAAATTGAGTTCCTCGAGCGTAGCAAGTGCAACAGAGAGTCTCTCCGCACCATGCACGACAAACTCATAGTCGCGCGTTGCAAGAGCACCACGACGCATGTAGGAGCTGTAGTTGTTCTTAAGTCGTAGCGCCTCATCGGTGTCAAAGTCCTCGGCACGCAAGCTCTTAATGATAGAACGTTCCTGCTCGTCGAGCGATATGCGACCCTTGGTGTCGGTCTCGCTGATGGTGATGGCTACGGTAAACTTGTCGGGCGTAACCTTACGCTGTGCATAGCCATTTACCACAACCTCGTCACGCACACTCTCCTGTGCCGAAGCACCCCACGCTACAACAAGCATAAGGGCGCAAAGAATAAATCGTCTCATAGAAATTCAGTTAGGATTTTATATATTTAACGCAATCGCTTAAGAGGATATTGTATTGTCGTGCGCAATAATGGGGCTAACCCTTGCCGCTATATCTCCTCCATGCGCCACTCCTCGCAGTCGCTCGCGAGCTCTGCGCGCTCCTCAGCAGAAAGGTCAAGCGCATAGGTCGCAAGGTAGTTATCCTCGGCATCGAAGTGGTTGACAAAGGTCTTAATCACCATATCAGCATCACCACCGCAATAGTCGATAAGGTTGCTCACCAAGTCATTCCACATGTTGTCGTCATAATCGCGCGACTCACTATCGGGCTCTGCGGTGAAGGTATAGTTGCCTCTGCAAGGCACACTCTCAACCAACTCACCAAGCGATACACGCATAACAACTATCTCTCGAGGCGCTATATCGAAACACTTAACTATGCGCTCAAGCCACACCCTATCAGTATCGTCGAACGTAGCGAGCTCCTTGCTGTCAATATCGAGCACCGCCACCACCTTGCCGTCACGCCATACGGGAACGACAATCTCGCTACGCGAGAGTGAACTACAAGCGATGTGACCAGGAAACTTCTCGACATCCTCAACCACGAGGGTCTCGCCACGCTCCCACGCCGTACCACACACGCCCCTGCCATATTTAATGCGACTACAAGCCAATGGGCCCTGGAATGGACCAAGCACAAGCTCATCACCCTGCACGCGATAGAAGCCAGTCCACAGTGGCTCGATCGTTGCATGTATCATAGCCGAGATATTCGCCATGTTCGCAATATCATCGACCTCACCCTCAGTAAGAGCTACGACCTGCCTATGCAGCAGGTCGTAACGCTCATCTTTGCCACCATGGGCAATCTTTAACTCTTCAGCCATCGCGATTAAATATCGTTGTTAAGCTGTGGAATGTCTGTCGATGTCTCGCGCTCACCCAAGAGGTGCTCCGAGAAGTAGTCCGCCATGCGCCAGAAGAAGTACTCGTTCATGTCGCCGAAGCCGTGACGCTGGCCAGGCAAAAGGAGCATATCGAAGCGCTTGTTGTTGCGGATAAGTGCATCCACAACGCGGAGAGTACAACCAGGGTGTACATTCTCGTCGATGTCGCCATGCACGAGCAAGAGATTACCCTTCAAGCGGTTAGCAATCTCGTGGTTAGCCGAGATGTGATACTCGAACACAATCTCGCCATCCTGCTCCACCTCCTTGATGCCGTGGTGCTTCTCGCTCCACCAGCGGTTGTAGATGTTGTTATCGTGGTTACCTGCGCACGATACCGCAACATCGAAGAAGTCGGGATACATCAAGATAGCCGCAGTAGACATGAAGCCACCACCCGAGTGACCGTGGATACCCACACGCTCGATGTCGATGAAGCTGTGGCGTGCTGCGAGCTGCTGCGCTGCAACAACCTTATCCTTCAAGCCGTAGTCGCGCAAGTTACCATAGCCATAGTTGTGGTACCACTTCGAGCGGTCGGGGTGACCACCGCGGTTACCAACGGTGATTACGATGAAGCCCATCTGTGCGAGGCGGTCGGTACGCACCAATGGCTGATACCATGACTGCTCCACAGCCTCGGTCTGGGGACCTGGGTAGACATACTCAATGATTGGGTACTTCTTGTTGGGGTCGAAGTCGTAGGGCTTGAACATCACGCCATGGAGGTCCGTAACGCCATCTGCGGCCTTAACAACGAAGGGCTCAGGATACTGATAACCCATAGCGAACAAAGGCTCGAGGTCAACCT
>JAGCLX010000020.1 GCA_017646785.1 Alistipes sp. | reverse complement strand
TCTCGTCTGTCATGTCGTAACCCAACAATGGGAGCGACTTATACTTCCATACTGCGCGCTCCTTGTGGATGCAGCAGCGACCACGAACCTGTGAATTACGAGGACTAAACTCGATGGGTACTCGGTCGATCTTCTCTACGAGCTGACCCTCATTCCAGAGGCTCACAAGCTTAGTGAGAAGTCTCTGGCGTACGATCATAACGTTGTTTTTAATTGCCATATCGTTAGTAGTTAACTGTTAATTTGTCGTCTTATTGTGCTGTTATTACCCGTAGTAATTGACGTGTTATCGTCTTTTTTGACTATAATACTAAATTATTGTACGTAATGCCGGTAATTAACTCAACAAAGGTAGTATAAATTGCGTAAAAATAAAAATTTTACGACTACTTTTTTACATTGTTTAATGCACTCGTCGAGGAGGCGCTGCTTGTGTGACCGTTTGGGGAGGGTGGATTTGTCTGAACTATATTATAAATAGGTGCTAATTTTAGCGGATAGTAGCGTAGAGGTCGCCCTGCTGATATGCGTTGATAATCATGGTGTTGATGACCGCATCTCGTACCTCTTGTGGGCGTATGCCTCCGAGAGGGGAGTGGGCGATGAGGTGATGGGGTGCCTGGGATACTATACGTTCGATGGCGATGTTGGGGTTGAGGTGGCGGATTATCTCTATGACAAGTGCGATATAATCTTTCGTGTCAAAGTTGCCGCCAAAGAGAAATCGCTCGGGGTGCTCATGCCATTCGCGTTCCATAGTCGTAGAGGTGTATATCTGCAGTTGATGGAACTTTATAAAGTCGATGTCAAGGGTGTTGATGCGGTCGATGCCGGCTACTATATCTTCGCGACTTTCGTGTGGCAGTCCGAGGATGAAGTGCGCACCGACATCTATGCCGAGGGACTTGGTGTCGGCAACGGCGCGAGCTGCGGTGGCAAAGTCATGGCCACGGTTAACATGGCGTAGTGTGGCATCGTATACCGACTCAATTCCATATTCAACAGCGATATATGTCCTATGCGAAATATCGTTGAATAATTGGAGTATTTCGGTATTAATGCAGTCGGGGCGTGTGCCGATGATTATGCCCGATATTGCGGGATGTGAAATAGCCTTGTTGTATATCTCGCGCAGCGTGTCAATATCGGCATGGGTATTTGTACCCGATTGGAGATAAGCGAGATAAGACTCTGCCTTGCGACCTCGGGTATTGTGAAATCGCAGGGCAGAGTCTATCTGTTCGGTGATGTCGTGTGTGCTTCGACAGTAGGAGGGGCTAAATGCCTCTCCAAGACAAAATGTGCAACCACCGTGGGCTATTGTGCCGTCGCGATTAGGGCAGCTTAGTCCTGCGTCAATAGCGAGCTTCTGTACGCGACCTCCAAACTTGCGGCGCATGAGGCTACCATAGTCGTTGTAGGGCAGTTGCTCCATGGCGGTATAGAGGACTATAAATCCTCAAGGCGAGCTACGGGTGACACGTCAAGGCTGCTCAATTCACCCGCCATGTAGCGGTAGTAGCCCGCTGTGGCAATCATCGCGGCGTTGTCTGTCGTAAACTTAAGCTCGGGAAGGAAGGTGCGCCAACCGCGACGTTTGCCGGCCTCAAGGATGCCGTTGCGGAGACCTGAGTTGGCAGATACACCGCCAGCGATAGCTATATCCTTGATGCCCGTTGCCTTAGATGCCTTAACGAGCTTGTTGATGAGTATATCCACAATGGTTTTCTGTAGCGATGCGGCGAGGTCGGCCTTGTTTTTCTCTACAAAGTCGGGGTCCTCCTTTACGGCATCACGCAAGGTGTAGAGGAATGAGGTCTTCAATCCCGAGAATGAGTAGTCGAACTCGCCATCGACATGGGGCTTAGCAAACTTGAATGCCTTGTCGTTACCCTCCTTTGCCAAGCGGTCAATCACGGGACCGCCAGGATAGGGGAGTCCCATCACCTTTGCGCACTTGTCGAACGCCTCACCTGCGGCATCGTCGATAGTCGTGCCGATAATCTCCATCTCGGTGGGTGAGTCCACACGCACAATCTGCGTGTGTCCGCCACTTACCAGGAGGCATAGGAATGGGAAGTCGGGGTGTGGTAGCTCGCGGTCGGGGAGGTCGACAAAGTGCGAGAGTATGTGGCCCTGCAGGTGGTTAACCTCCACCAGAGGGATGTTATTGGCAATAGAAAGGCCCTTGGCAAACGACACACCCACGAGGAGCGAGCCTAAAAGGCCAGGACCACGCGTGAAGGCTATGGCATCGACTTTGTCGATGGTTATTCCCGCCTCCTTGAGTGCAGTGTCCACCACGGGTATGATGTTCTGCTGGTGGGCGCGCGATGCGAGCTCGGGGATAACGCCGCCATACTTTTGGTGTACTGCCTGTGAGGCAATTACGTTCGATAGCAGTGTTCGATTGCGTATCACTGCTGCCGAGGTGTCGTCGCATGACGACTCGATACCAAGGATAGTAATGTCCATTTTTCTGGAATTATTTCTATGTTTTTTTCTATATTAATAGAAAAATTATTACTTTTGTAAGTTAATTGCTACGTAGTAGCTGATTTCAAATCATCGTTTCAATGCGCAAAGTTATAAAAATATTGGCAAAGGTGCTATCGGCAATCATATTGTTGCTGATATTTTTGCCTATTTCTGTAACTCTGCTATTGAATTTGGAGGAGGTGCAGAATGTCGTTGTGCGCCATGCGACTGACTATGTGTCGCAAGCACTGGGCTCTCGCGTATCCATCAGGCGCATAGATATGGACCTCTTTACGCGCGTGCGTGTTGAGGGCTTCTATGTCGAGGACTATGAGTGTGATACTCTGCTTTATGCCGACAAGGCGTCAGCATCGCTGATGAGCTTTAACGTAAAGCGTGACGGATTGCAACTATCGAATGTCGAGGCGAGTGGTGTTGACTTCTATTTGCGCGAGATGGCCGATGGTGAACTTAATATCCGCCCCATTATTGCAAAATTGCAAAATCCAGAAAAGGAGAGCGATTTCAGACTGTACATGGATGATGTCAAGGCTGATGATGTGCAATTTAGATATACGCGTCTGCAACCTCGATATCCAGAGTATGGTATGGACTATGGTGATATCCACATCCTCAATGCCAAGGCTCATGTGGAGAACTTTAGCGTCGTTAAAGGCGCTGTAAGGAGCGATATCAGAAGCTTTGAGGCCGACGAGCGCAGTGGCTTGAGGATTAATGCACTCAGTGGAGTGATGCTTGTCGATAGGGGTGTGATACATGTGGACGACCTCAAGCTGCGCTCTAACCACTCGACTCTCAACATGCCACGCATGCATATCAACGGAGAGAGTTGGTTGCAGTATAAGGACTACATCAATAGCGTTCAGATGGATATGGAGGCTGTTGATTCAAGCATATCTTCGAATGATATTGGCTACTTTGCACCTCGACTACGCACATGGGGTATCACGCTTGACGACGTGGATGTCGAGTATAAGGGTACTGTTGTGGATTTCGAGGCTAAGTTGCATGGCGTGGATATTGGTGAAAATAGCAGACTTAGGGCTACGGCTCACGTAATCGGCATGCCCGAGTGGCGCACGGCAAAGTATATTGTTGGCGTGGAGGATATCTACCTGACGGCAGGCGATGCGACAATGTTGATTAATGCCGTTGTTGATAAACCCTTGCCAGAGCGCGTGATGCAGATTGTCGAGAAGGTGGCGTGGGTAGAGTCGCGAGCGACATTCGGTGGTCGTTTGGATGCCTTCCGCGTTGCAGGTAACTTCAATACGGCATTGGGTAGAATACGCGAGGATGTAAATATCGCAAAGAGTAAGCAGGGTAGGTATGGTATCAATGGCTCAGCGACGAGCTACGACTTTAAGTTGGGCGCACTACTCGATCAACCCAAGATTGGAAAACTTAATGCCTCGGTGGATGCTTCATGCGAAGTAGGTAGCATGTCGTCGGGAGGCGTTGTGGGCGATGTGGATGTCGCAGTGGAGTCATTCGATTTTGCAGCATACACCTATCGTGATATCGGTGGCGTGGGACTTATCGATGGTAATAAGTTCTATGGTGAGGTTAACTCGGCGGATCCCAACTTGGAGTTTGATATGTATGCTGATGTGGATTTCGATACCACAAATCCATACTATCGCCTATCGATGATGTTGATGAATGCCGACCTTCACGCTTTGGGACTTAATAGGCGCGATGAGGTGTCGAGTATCTCGGCAAACATAGGTGTCGATGTCAGTGGCGCGACCCTTGAGGAGCTTAATGGATATGTGAGTGTCGCGGATGCAGAGTACCACTATCCCGGTGGCGACATATACTCTAACCGCCTGCGTATAGACCTCGATAGCTCGCCACAGCAGAAGTATGTGCAGTGCAAGAGTGACTTCTTTGATTTCGACTTCCGTAGCCGCACAAGCTATCGCGACATATACAAATACCTGTACAACTCGCTGATGACATATGTGCCGTTGCTCTACAACAACTCTTCGGAGGTCAAGGTGCAGAATTCGGCGGTGAACAATGCCAGCGATTATACGGTGTTCACACTCACGGCAAACGAGGAGATAAATAGCCTTTTGGATGCTATTGCGGGAGGTCTTGTTGTGGCTCCCGAGACAAATGTGTCGCTCACGTTCAATCCGCGCAGCAATAATATCATCCTGAAGGGTAAGTCGGAGGCTGTTGAGTACTCGGGACTCATCATGGCAAATGTGGAGCTCGATATCAACAATAGCAGTCGCGACTCTATGTCTGTGCGCATGAGGTCGGAGGGTATATACCGAGGAGCAACTCTTCTTATGCCCAACTTCAACCTCAATGGTGGCGCGCGCGAAAACCGCGTTACGGTGACTGCAGGATTTAAGGATAGCGAGGGTAAGCGTTCGGCTATGCTCGGTGTTGCGACTAAGTTTAGCCGTAATGCAAGGACTAACCGCCGTTCGATACATGTGGACATCACGCCGTCGCACTTCACTACCGACTCGTCGCAGTGGAAGCTCTATGCTCGTGGCGTCGACATCGACTCTACGCGTGTCGACATTAACGACCTCCGCATTTCGCATGGCGATGAGCTATTGTCGTTGCATGGTGTGGCATCGCGCCAGCGCACCGACTCAATAAAGCTTACGCTAAATCGCTTTAATATCTCGCCGCTGTCGCAGTTTATTGCGCGCTGGGGATATGATGTCGGGGGTGCGTTGACTGGTTATGCAACAATAAAGTCGGCACTTAACAACCCCGAGATTGAGGCGCGTATAGGTCTTGATGAGCTACTGGTAAATGGCATGTCGGCACCACCGCAGGATATTATATCGGATTGGGACTTCCAGCTTAACCGCGCTCGAGTCTTTATCTGCGATAGGGCAACACGTGATACGCTTATCAGGGGTTATTACCAGCCTGACGGCACGCGCTACTATGCCAATGCACGTGTTCGTGGCCTTAAGGCTGCGCTCATACAGCCCTTCCTTAAGGGCATAGTGTCGGATATCGAGGGTGATGTTACTGCCTACGCGACAATTCGTGGCGAGGGCCGCAAGGCGCAACTTGAGGGTCGTGCTACGATAGATTCACTCGCCATGACCGTGGACTACACCAAGGTGAGGTACTCGGCACCTTACGGAGAGTTACGCATTGCCGACAATCATATCTATGCCGATGGCGTGGAGCTCTTCGATCCTAAGGGTAATAGGGGCGTTTATAAGATGGACCTTAACCTAAACCACCTCTCGAACGTCACCTATGACATATCCATAGATGCGGGTAACATCCTCGTGCTTGATACCAAGTCGAAGGATAACGACCTCTTCTATGGCCATGTGTATGCCACTGGCTCGGCGGAGTTCAGGGGTGATAAGCGTGGCTTGAAGATGGATATCGAGGCTACGAGTGGCGACAACTCACACTTCTATATGCCGCTGTCGGGCAAGGAGGATGTGTCGTATGCCGACTTTGTGAAGTTCCGTACAACGGAGGTCAAGGGTCCCGATACCACAGCATTCCTCACACGACGCATGTTAGCTTATGAGCGTAAGCATCGTCCTGTGAACACCATAGGAAGCGTTATGGATATAGATATGACGCTAAATGCTCTGCCCAACATCGATATGCAGTTGGTTATTGACCCCACGGTGGGTGATATCATCCAAGGTAGGGGTACTGGTCAGCTTACGATGCACATCGTGCCTAAGGCTAACATCTTTGAGATGCGAGGAGAGTACACCATCAGCGATGGTAACTACCTCTTCACGCTGCAGAATATATGGCAAAAACTCTTTACGGTTGTGCCAGGCTCTACGGTGTCGTGGAATGGTGACCCTATGGGTGCGCAACTCAATATCGACGCGGTGTACCAGACTAAGGCGTCGCTTAAACCACTTATCGGTAATTCGCTGCAGGGTATCGACACCTCGCGTGCTGTGCCCGTGGAGTGCTACATTAAGCTCACGGACGACATGATGTCGCCCACGGTGACATTTGACGTCGAGGTCCCCAATGTGGCTCCCGAGATACAGACCGTCATCGACAAGGCTCTTAACGACCAGCAGTCCATCGCCACACAGATGTTCTGGCTGTTGGCTGCCAATACCTTCTCGTCGGAGGATACTGGCGCTATGGGTGCTTCACTCTCTGCAACGACGGGCTTTGAGCTGTTGTCAAATCAGCTGAGCAACTGGCTCTCGGGTGACAACTATAATATAGTGTTACGCTATCGTCCACGTACCGAGCAGACGGGTGATGAGGTAGACTTTGGCTTCTCGAAGAGTTGGCTCGACAACCGACTTATTGTCGAGGTTGAGGGTGGATACCTCTCGGATGAGGCGTTGCAGGCAACCGAGAAAGCATCTAATTTTGTTGGCGAGGCATTTATTACATGGCTCATAGATCCTGATGGTGCATTCCGCCTCAAGGGCTTCACGCAGACCATAGACCGCTATGGTGAGAACCAGGGCATGCAGGAGTCGGGCGTTGGTGTCTACTACAGTGAGAGTTTTAATACCTTTGCCGAGTTGGGAGAGAGTCTTAAGAACAGATTTAGGCGAGATAGTGTGGCTCGTGCAGAGAGAGTTGCCGAGCGCAAGGAGCGTCGAGCATCGCGTCGTGAGGCAAGAGATATGTTGAAGCAAAAGCCCCCTACGACGACGGAAAAAGATTGATGCATACTCAATAATAGCTCTGTTTATTGCGTTGAAAATAGAGATAAAAGATAGAGAATTAATAACTAATAACACTTAAAAAAACTATGATTAACATTCTTACTACTACACCTGGTGTAGAAACTGGCGAGCTTACACAAGAGCAGCTCGATTCACTCGCACTTGTAAACAACGCTGTACAGCCTGCAGCTGAAAATGCAACAGAGATGTCTGTTGGCTTTTGGGATTTGTTTATGGGTGGCGGCTGGCTTATGTGGGTTCTTGTGTTGTTGGCTTGCGTCATGATCTTCATCTTCGTGGAGCGCTTCCTCGCTATCCGCAAGGCTACGACCATCGACAAACTATTCATGAATCGCATTCGTGACTTTATCTCTGATGGTAACATCGGTGCTGCTGTAGACCTTTGCCGCCGCACTAACTCACCTATCGCACGTATGGTCGAGAAGGGTATCGAGCGTATTGGTCGCCCTATGAGTGACATCCAGACTGCTATTGAGAATGTGGCTAACGTTGAGGTTGCTAAGCTCGAGACAGGTCTTCCATGGTTGTCATCTATTGCTGGTGGTGCTCCTATGATCGGTTTCTTGGGTACCGTTGTTGGTATGGTGCAGGTCTTCATCGACATGTCTGCCAACCAGTCGGGTACCATCGAGCTTGCTCAGCTATCATCTGGTATGTACGTAGCGATGGTGACTACGGTAGGTGGTCTTATCGTGGGTATCCCTGCATACTTCGCTTACAACTACCTCGTGGCACGCATCGAGAAGCTCGTGTTTAGAATGGAGGCAACAACCATTGCCTTTATGGATATCTTGAACCAGCCCGTACAAAAATAGTCGATACTATGGCAATTAAGAGAAGTTCAAAATCCAACTCGTCGTTTTCATCATCGTCGATGACCGACCTCGTATTTCTGTTGTTGGTCTTCTTCATCCTTGCTACGACGCTTATCAACCCCAATAATGCTGTGCGTCTAACCCTCCCATCGTCATCAAGCCAGGAGGGTGACCCATCAGTAATCTCGCTCTCGGTTGTTGGTGACAAGAGTAGCGAGTCGGGTTACGTATATGTTATCAACGGCAACGAGAAGTATGCGGCTATCACGGAGGTGGCAGCGGCGTTGCGTGTGCACTATGCCCCCTTTGCTGAGCGTGCCGAGGAGGAGCGCCCATATATCTCATTGCGCTGTGACGAGAAGGTTACGGTAGATGCTCTGGTGGAGATTATCGACCTCACGCGCGAGGAGAAGTACAAGATGGTGCTTGCTACAAAGGATAAGAAATAAGGATAGACTATAACTATAGTTTAGTGTATAATGGAGTATTATGATCCCATAGATCGTAGCTCGAGGCGCATTGCGGCCATCGTGACCCCCGTTGTTGTGGGTGTCATGGCAGGAGTGCTTAGCCTTGTGAGCTTCGATGTCAATGCTGGAGGTGAGCAGCTGCCCCCCGTGGAGATAGTCTTTGAGGAGGAGCTACCCGAGCCAGAGCCTAAGCCTGTGCGACAGCAGAGCGCCCCTACGGATCAGCGCCGTGATAAGGCCTCAGCGCATGTGACCGAGGCTAAGACGGAGAGTAGCTCGCAGACCTCGGGTGAGGCCGAGAAGACCGAGACTATAAACCCCAATGCTCTGTTCAAGCCCGTTGCGGGAAATAGCACAGAGCAGGTGCCCGAGGGTAACCGCCTTGCGCCCGATGGTAAGGAGCAGAACAAGGGTGAGGGCGCGGGCTATAATCTTCAGGGCAGTGACCAACTCGACACTGGCTTGCAGGGTCGAGGTCTTCGTGAGGGTCTTCCCAAGCCTGACAAGAGCTATAAGACTGGCGGTATCGTAGTGGTCTACGTCACTGTTAATGGCAATGGTGATGTGACAAGCGCTAAGGTAGACCTGCATGGTACTACAACCACAGATGCCAAGTTGCATGATTTGGCTGTCAAGGCTGCGCTCAAGGCTAAGTTCCGCGTTAGCGAGCGTACGCTGCAGGGTGGTACCATCACCTATGAGTTTAAGCTGGAGTAGGCTGTGATAGTTTAAGGAAATAAGAGTATGAGAGCGTTACTATTGTGTGTGTCGCTGCTGGTGTCGAGTATTGTGGCGTGGGCAGATGCGCCTAAGGGTGCTGTGATAGATTTTCAGACTAAGGTTGTGGACCTTGGCGTGCTTACGCGTGAGGATGACAAGCAGTTTGTACGCCTCGCGTTTACCAATACGGGAGATGTGCCGCTGGTTGTCACCGAGGTGCGTACTACGTGTTCGTGTACTACGGTGCAGCACGACCGCAAAAAGGTGTTACCCTCGGAGCGTGGTGTCATAAACATCACCATGGACCCGTCCAAAGCCCCTGAGGGTAGCTTCTACCGTGTGTTGCAGGTATACTCTACGGCAACAAATGGAGTACAACATATAACGCTTAAGGCAGAAATAGAGTAAAATAAGTATAGTATGGAGATTAAATGTCTGGTTTTTAACCCATTTAGAGAGAATACCTACGTTGTGTGGGACGATACCAAGGAGTGTATTGTTGTTGATGCAGGTAATATGGTTGCGGGTGAGAACCGCATCATTGCAGAGTTTATAGAGGCGCACGGCTTGAAGCCCGTTATGGCTGTGAACACCCATGGTCACTTCGACCATGTGGGCGGCGTGCAGTGGCTCAAGGATACCTATGGTGTGCAGTTCGCTTGCTCGTCTAAGGATAAGTTCATCATCGAGAGTACGGCAGGTGGCACCATGTATGGTTTCAAGTGCAACGAGGTACCCCCCATTGATGTGGACCTCGATGCAGTGAGCGAGGTGCGCTTTGGTAATACGGTGTTGCGCGTGATTAAGACCCCGGGCCACACTCCTGGTCATGTGGCGCTATATAACGAGGAGGCTAAGACCCTCTTCACTGGCGACACACTCTTTAGAGAGAGCATCGGAAGAACAGACCTTCCTGGTGGTGACTACTCGTGGATTATGAAGTCTATCCTCGAGGAGATTGTGCCTCTTGGTGACGAGGTGGCTATCTACCCAGGTCACGAGGCGTCATCGACCATTGGTCACGAGGTGTTGTACAACCCCTTCATTGTAGAGGTGCTTAACAACGAGATTAACTACAAAGGATAGTGGAATATGCGTATAGACATTATTACTGTTGTTCCTGAATTGCTCTCATCGCCACTAAACGAGTCGATACGAAAGCGCGCGCAGGAGTCGGGACATGCCGAGATATATGTTCACAACTTGCGTGACTATACCGACGACAAGCGCCGCACGGTGGATGACTACCCATTTGGTGGTGAGGCGGGCATGGTAATGAAGATAGAGCCCGTGTTCCGCTGTATAGAGAAGCTAAAGTCGGAGCGCGACTACGACGAGATTATATTTACCTCGCCTGATGGTATCACCTATAACCAGCATGAGGCAAATCGCCTCTCGCTGATGAAGAATATCATCATCCTTTGTGGCCACTATAAGGGCATTGATTACCGCATACGTGAGCACCTTATCACTCGTGAGATCTCGATTGGCGACTATGTGCTTACGGGTGGTGAGCTTGCGGCGTGTGTTATTGCCGATTCGGTAGTACGCATTATTCCTGGTGCTATTGGTGATGAGGCCTCGGCACTCACAGACTGCTTCCAGGACAACCTGCTTGCGCCTCCCGTCTATACTCGCCCCGCGGAGTTTAATGGCTGGAAGGTGCCAGATGTGCTTTTGTCGGGTCACTTTGCTGAAATTGAGAAGTGGCAGGATGAGCAGGCGTATCTGCGTACAAAGGCTCTTCGTCCCGATTTGCTCGAGGAGTAGCCTGTTTGCTTGGAATGTATATATAATAAATAGGTAGCTGAGGTTGTGTATGTAATGCCTCAGCTACTTTATTTATGTGGTATGGTTTGCAATGGGTGATTACTTGCGGAGCATATCTCGAATAATCGTGGTTGCCTCGCTCAGTACCCTTAGGCGTAACGCCATGGCGCAACCAATATAGACAACGGCACCAGCGATGACCATAACCATTAGTCGCACAGCAACGTGTAGTGCTGACAAATGGGGTGCTAAAAGGAGTAGAGTGCAGAACATTACAGCCGAGATAGTAAGCGTTGGTAGCAGTGCACGAAGTAGTGACATGCCTCTGATGGCTGTATAACGCATGGCAACACCCGTATTGAGTATAAACTCAACTGCGCTCATAGCTGTCATTCCCCATGCGACAGCCTCTACACTCTGTGGAATGGTACAGCATAGCATGGCAGTCATTATCGCACGTTTGATAATCTCCAAGCGCACAATAATCCTGCCGTCGCTCTTGACTTTCAGTACGTTATATGATACGATGGCCATGGGGTAGAAGATGCCCGACAGGGCTAATATCTCAAAATATGGTACTGTGGGCATCCACTTTTCGCCCAACAGCAGCATAAACATGTCATGTGATATGGCGATTAACCCCAGCATTATTGGAAACAAGGCAAAGCCCAATAGACCTATTATGCGTAGGTAGCCATCGCCAAACTTAGTGTCGTTATCCGAGATTTTGGCAAGCGCAGGGTAGGTGACACCCTGAACAGCCTGTACAGTAGATGTCACCGGAAGATCCTTCAACTTCTGTGCCTGTGAATAGAATCCAAGGGTTGATGTGGTGTGCATCTTGCCGATAAAGAGCTGAGCAACATTGTTATATATGGAGGCTATAAGGTCGGTGGCAAGTAGGCGTAGGCTAAAGGGTGCCATTGCCTTAATAGCTGCAAGGCTGAAGTGTGCCGAGGTGCGCCAGCGACGTATATACCAGAAGGCAGCTGCCTTAATGCCCATCATGAGAAGTCGCTGTGCCACAAGACTCCATATGCCACATCCCATGACAGCCATAATCACAGCCACCACGCCGCTAATAAGTGAGGCGAGAAATACAATTTTCGAGAGTAGGGCAAAGCGGAACTCACGCGTGTACATCACAGTTTGCACCACGCAGAGCGAGTTGATGGGTAGCACCAAGAAGAGAACGGGTGCTATCGTCCAGATCTCTGGTGAGTCGTATAGACTCGCAAGTGGATATGCCGCGGCGGTAAGCACGCCATATAGAACTACGGATACCACTATATTAAATATAAGTACCGAGTGGTACTCCTCCTCCGTGGGACTCGATTTGCGGATAAGTGTCTGCGAGAAGCCGCTGTCCACGATGGCCAGTGCTACTGAGGTGAAGAAGGTCATGATGGCCATGATGCCAAAGTCGGCAGGTGCAAGCTGTCGTGCCACGATGATGCTCACCACCATCTGCACAACCATAGAGAGGAGCTTCTCGCTAAAGCTCCACGCTACACCCTTTGCCACCTTATGCTCCAACTTCGACTCTGCCATCGCAACTTATCCAATGATATGCTCCACAGCCAAGCGATAGGACTCCATGCCAAAGCCCATAATAGATCCCTTAGCCACGGGAGCGATGAGTGATACGTGACGGAACTCCTCACGTGCAAGAATTGAGGAGATGTGCACCTCGATAACGGGTACAGAGATTGCCGCGATAGCATCACGAATTACCACCGAGGTGTGGGTATAGCCACCTGCATTAAGGATAATGCCGTCGTAGTGGCCGTCAGCCTTCTGGAGCCTGTCTACAATCTCACCCTCGATGTTCGACTGGTAGTAGTCGAGTATATGTGCCGAGTAACGTGCGCGAAGAGCTTCGAGGTAATCCTCGAAGCTCTCACGTCCGTATATCTCGGGCTGACGACGCCCCAATAGGTTGAGGTTCGCACCGTTGATAATTAATATATTCATGATATATGTGTTATACCATTTTATTTATCTCTCTAAGGCGGATGCCTTGTCGCGATAAATTAGTACTCCTTGGCTGTAGTCTCGCCCTTCAATACGCGGAGTGCGTTCTCAGCCAATGACTCGAGCTCGTTCTCACCAGGATAGATCTTGATAGGAGCAAGGAACTTACAGTAGTCGATGATAACATCGTTTACGCAGTCGTTCCATGCGATACCACCAGTAAGAAGGATGGCGTCAACCTGGCCCTTCAATACCACTGCCATCTCGCCGATGAACTTAGCTACTGAGTATGCCATAGTGTCGAGCATAAAGCGTGCCTCCTTGTCGCCACCTGCTGCACGTACCTCGTTCAACTCCTGAACGTTGTTGCAGTTAACGTGGTCAACCAAGCCACCCTTACCTGCCAAGAGCTTCTTAATCTCACCCTTCTCATACTTACCTGAGAAGCAGAGGTCTACCAAGTCACCTGCGGGCAAAGTACCTGCGCGCTCAGGAGCGATAGGACCATCACCGTCCAATGCGTTGTTGGTGTCGATTACGCGACCCTTGCAGTGTGCCGATACTGAGATACCGCCACCCATGTGAACAACAACAAGGTTGAGATCCTCATAGGGACGACCTACCTCCTTAGCGTAGCGACGTGCGATAGCCTTCTGGTTGAGGGCGTGGAAGATAGAACGACGTGGACACTCCTTAAGACCGCTCACGCGTGCCATATCCTGAAGCTCGTCAACAACAACAGGGTCTGCGATGTATGCCTCAACGCCTGCTACATCAGCGATGCGGCGTGCGATGAGTGCGCCAAGGTTGCTGGCGTGCTGACGCTTGGGAGCTGAAAGGTCAGCAATCATAGTCTCACCTACGCGGTATACGCCACCCTCGATGGGGCGCATAAGACCACCACGACCAATAACTGCATCCAACGACTTGAGCTCAATGCCATCAGCGGCCATTGCGTCAAGGATGATCTGCAAACGCCAGTCGAGCTGGTCAGCAACAGATGCAAACTGTGCAATCTCCTCTGCTGAGTGGCTAAGCTTCAAGGTCTTAACCTGCTCCATATCCTCGAATACAGCAACCTTAGTTGATGTAGAGCCAGGATTGATGGTTAGAATTCTATATGCCATAATTAGAATTAATCGGTTTAGTTAATTAAGACTATTTTGCTGACAAGCAAGCCAATGCGATAGAGTACAACTTAGTCTTAGTTGAGTCGCCACGTGAAGTCAATACGCAAGGAGCAGTAGGACCTGCATCCATAGCTGCCAACTCAGCACCACCAAACTTAGAGCAAGCCTTGAAGAATACGTTACCTGACTCGAGGTTGGGGAACAACAT
>JAGCLX010000019.1 GCA_017646785.1 Alistipes sp. | reverse complement strand
GTGGTAAGAGCGGCAATTCCATCAACTTCGTGATGGAGAGAGAGAGTGCCACCTATCCTGATGCACTACGCATCATAGCCAAGCGATATGGTATCCCCGTCAAGGAGGAGGAGATGACGCCCGAGGACCTGGAGCGCAACAACAACCGCGAGAGTATGTTCGCGCTTAACAGTTGGGCTGCGGAGTACTTCCAGAGGTATATGATGAACGAGGATGAGGGTCGTAGTGTTGGACTGTCGTACTTCAGCTCTGTGCGTGGCTTCTCGGATGCTACCATCCACCGTTTCGGCTTGGGCTTCTGCCCCTCAAAGAATGATAGATTTACGGCCGATGCACGCGCTGCGGGATACAAGGCGGAGTTCTTGTTGTCGACGGGCTTGTCCATCGAGCGCGAGAGTGACGGCGCACTGCGCGATAGGTTCTACGACCGCGTGATGTTCCCCATTCACAATATCTCGGGACGTGTCGTGGGCTTTGGCGGTCGCACGCTGCGTACTGACAAGAAGGTGGCTAAGTATCAGAACTCTCCCGAGAGTGAGATATACAATAAGCGCCGTGAGGTCTACGGCCTCTACTTTGCTAAGAAGGCCATTCAGCAGGAGGACTGTGCTATTCTTGTTGAGGGATATGCCGATGTTATATCTATGCACCAGGCGGGCGTGGAGAATGTTGTGGCTTCGTCGGGTACATCACTCACGGAGGAGCAGATACGTCTTATAAGCCGCTTCACGAACAACATAACGCTGATGTTTGATGGCGATGCTGCAGGTGTTAAGGCTGCACTGAGGGGTGTCGACCTCATCCTTAAGGAGGGTATGAACGTGCGCATCGTGCTGCTGCCCGAGGAGCATGATCCCGATACCTTTGCTCGTGCCAACGACTCGGAGACCCTGCGTGCATATATCGCAGACAAGGCGGAGGACTTCCTCGCCTTCAAGGCGCGCCTACTCCTGGGTGAGGCGACGAATGATCCGCTCAAGCGCACCGAGGCGATAAACGACATGGTGCACTCCATAGCACTTATCCCCGACCAGATTAAACGCTCGGAGTATGTTCGCTACTGCTCCGAGATTATGAATACCGAGCAGCAGACGCTTGCTGTGGCCGTGGCGCGAAACATCGACGCCCTTAAGGGTAATGACGAGGCGCAAAACTTCCTGCAGCGTCAGCAACTGCGTGAGCGTCAGCAGGCAACGCCCGAGTCGCTATATATTGCTAAGCCCGAGGCTGTTGAACCAGCGCATAAGGGATTCTCTGCGGGTACGACACAGGAGACCTTAGAGCGCGAGATGACCAAGTACCTGCTTAAGTATGGCCACCTCGATATTGTCATCAACGAGGGCGTGGAGTATGTCACCTACAACGTGGCGAGCTACATCTTCGATGAGCTTGATGCCGATGGCCTTAACTTCGAGATAGAGCCCTATAGGTCTATTGTCGAGGCCTACCGTGCCGAGTGGGAGCGTCTGGGTGAGGGCGTTGAGGTGTCGCCACACATCTTTATCAACCACCATAGCTCGACAATAAGCAAGGCGAGCATTGAGCTGCTTACCTCCGATGACAGCTACGTCATAAGCAAGATATGGGAGCAGAAGGAGGTTCACCTCTCGACCGACGAGGAGCAGTTGAGTGAGGGTGTGCCTAAGGTTGTTGTTCTGTTCAAGTGGCGCACGCTGGATAAGCACATCGTGGAGCTGCAGAAGCGTATAGGTGATGACGACAATCTTGAGGCGGTGATGCAGATGTTGTCGAAGTACCAGGCTGCGCGTGCTGCCATAGCCAAGAAGATGGGCAGACTCATATAAAAAGAGGGTGGCCCGGGGCGCCTACGTATCACTACGCCGGCAGTGTGCAAACAGAAAATAAACTTAAAGATGTGTAAAACATATCAAAGATAAAAGAATTAATTACCTTCAACCGGTCCACCCGCTGTGGAGAGTGTCAAAACTTGTGCCGCAGAGTGTGTCACTGCGTAAAACGATAATAATGGCAGACTATAAAAATGTAAATATACGAAATAAGCGTGCGACGTTCGACTACGAGATAATAGAGGAGTATATCGCGGGTATTGTGCTTGTAGGCACAGAGATAAAGTCGCTGCGCTTGGGCAAGGCGTCACTCGTCGATTCATACTGCTACTTCGAGCGTAACGAGCTGTGGATACGCAATGTCAACATCGCTGAGTACACTTGGGGTACGTGCAATAACCATGTCCCCAAGCGCGACCGTAAGCTGTTGCTCAACCGTAAGGAGCTCAATAAGTTGCAGCGCTCACTGCAGGATAGGGGACTCACTGTTGTGGGCTTGCGCCTCTTCCTCAACGATAGGGGCTTGGCAAAGGTGGCAATAGGTCTTGCGCGTGGTCGTAAGGCATACGATAAGCGTGAGTACATCAAGGAGAATAACGCTAAGCGCGAGATGGATAAGGCGTTGAAGGTTAACCGTAGATAATAATTGACTGAAAAGATATGGCACTAATACTATCTATTGAGACAGGTACGGATATATGCTCTGTGGCACTTGCTAAAGATGGCGAGCTTATGGCACTGCGCGAGAGTGACGAGGGTCGTGACCACGCTAAGAAGGTGGCTCTCTTTGTGGATGAGCTGCTTCGTGAAACGGGTGTGCAGCCCTCAGACCTCGATGCCGTAGCTGTGGGTAAGGGCCCTGGTTCGTATACGGGTCTGCGCATCGGTGTATCCTTCGCCAAGGGGCTATGCTACGCACTCAATATCCCGCTTATCGCTGTAGGTTCTCTCAACGCCCTCACAGAGGTGGCACGCGAGGACTACGACGCAGGCATCCTCGACATTGAGGAGGGCGAGTGGGCACATGCTGTATTGTGTCCTATGGTGGATGCCCGTCGCATGGAGGTCTACACACAGGTGTTTAACAATGCGGGTGGTGAGCTCTCGGATGTCGTTGCCGAGGTTGTCACTCCCGAGAGCTTTGGTCAGTGGCGTGAGGCTGGAAAGTTGGTTATGTTTGGTAATGGCGCAGCTAAGTGCTCGGAGCTGCTTTCTGATGCTATCCTTGTCCCCGTGTCGCCCTCAGCGCGCGGTATCGTGCGCCTTGCGGAGGAGGCGTTCAACGCTGGTAAGTTCGAGGATATCGCCTACTTTGAGCCATTCTACCTCAAGGAGTTCTTGGTTATCCCATCAAAGAAGAAACTGCTGTAGGTTGTAGATATAACTATAACAACATAAGGAGCCTCGAGGGGCTCCTTATGTTGTTATTGATGTATAGCTTTGAGCTACTTATCCTTACGCCAGGAACGAATCATTGGCTTGATGCAAAAATCATAAAGCACAACGACCAAGCCTATGGCGCAAAGCAGACCCAAAATGTGTCCCAACATCTCTACTTCTCCCAGAGGTTGCGGGGGTACTCACCAGCGGCGATAAGCTCCTCGATTTTTGCCATGAGCATGGGCTTATCCTCCTTGTAAGTAACTCCAAACCAGTCGGATGTGGTCTTGAGTACGTGCATTGTAGCTGTGCCCTCGTTGATGACCTTGTTGACCATGAGCGGAATGAAGAACTCAGCCTTGAGGTTGCTGATGTTTGCGGGCAAGAACTCCTTGAAGTATGCCTCCGAGTGGCGGAAGTAGTCGGGTGTGAAGCCAAAGAGGTTCATAGATACGGGGGTATCCTCTGCAAGAGGCTCGTCTGCACCACCATCGTGGAATACGATAGTGTCATCTACGCGCTCAATCTGTGTGCGCTCCACCATGCCACGGAGGTTGCCCTCCTCATCCACAGTACATACGCCACGCGATACGGTGCCATTCTCCGAGAGTGTCTTAGATACCTGGTAGCCCACCATGCAGTATCGACCCTCGCTGCCCTCCAACTGCTTGAGGTAGTCGCCGATAGTGACATATGCAGTGCGACCGTAGAAGTCGTCGGCGTTGATAACGGCGAAGGGTTCGTTGATGACGTTTGCAGCCATCATCACGGCGTGGTTGGTGCCCCATGGCTTCACGCGACCCTCGGGGAGGCTAAAGCCCTCAGGGAGGTAGTCGAGCTCCTGGAATACATACTCCACCTCGATCTTGTGGCCGAAGCGCTCAGCGTTGAACACCTCTTTGAAATCAGCCTCAAAAGAGTGTCGGATTACGAATACTACCTTGCCAAATCCAGCGCGTATAGCGTCGAAAACAGAGTAGTCGATGATGGCCTCGCCGTTAGGGCCTACGCCATCCATCTGCTTGAGTGAGCCATAGCGCGAGCCCATGCCAGCAGCCAATACCAAAAGTGTAGGTTTTATCATAATTATTCAATTGTTTAGTCCAATACCACGACAAAGATAAAAAAAAATATCGTAAAGTACCAAGTATCTCGCTATTTTCGTTATCTTTGCACGATTGTATATTTAAGAATATAGAAGTCTATGAACGAAGGATTTTGGAACAATCTAACCAGAAAACGACTGCTCTCGATGCGTAACCGCGAAACGGGTGAGTCGTACTGGAAGATACATATATCACCCCTCGCTTTGGGAGTTACAATAGTGGCGAGCTTCGTGGTTATCACCTCGGTGCTGTTGCTGCTCATGGCCTACACCTCCATACTAGATGTGTTGCCAGGCTATCGCACCAAGGCCGAGCGCATGACCGACGAGCTTACGGAGAATATCATGCGCATAGATGCCATGGAGCGCACTATGTCCGATTCGCTGAAGTACAACGAGATGGTGACTGCCATACTCAGTGGTAATACCCCAACGTTGCACTCAACCGTGATGACCGACACGATACGCTACGATAAGTCTACGGTGTTGGCTTCGCGTGCCGATTCGCTCTTGCGCCGTGCGCTCGAGAGCACCGAGGGTGAGTATTCGCTATCAAATACCAAGCCACTAAAGGCCGAGGCTGCCATGTTTAGCACACCCATGCGAGGTAGTGTTACACGCAGGTTTGATGCTCCCGAGTCGAGCTACGATATGGCTATCATGAGCCTTGGTGGTGACTTCTCGGTCATGGCCGTTGAGGGTGGTACGGTGATAGAGGTCGTGCGTGGCAGTGACGCTCTTGGCGAGATAATCATCCAGCATGGTGAGGGTTATATGTCGGTGTATAAGCAGTTGGGCGAGGTGTTGGTGCGTAAGGGTCAGCACATTGCTGCGGGTACGGTGATTGGCCGTGTTGGTGATCTCGAAATGGCGGGTGAGGAGCAGTCGCCTGAACTGGTGTTTGAGCTGTGGCGTAATGGCACTGCGGTGGATCCAGAACGATATATCCTATTCTAAATTAGTGGATTAGATATGGAACGAATAAGCATATTAGGTTCTACGGGCTCTATTGGAGTCCAGACTCTTGATATTGTACGACGCAACCCAGAGCGCTTTAGCGTTACCTCTCTTGTGGCGCATAGCCGCTGGCAGGAGCTTGCAGCTCAGGCGCGTGAGTTCGGTGTCGAGCGTGTTGTTATTGGCGATGCGCGACATTACGATGCGCTTAAGGAGGCCCTTGCAGATACCCGTATTGAGGTTATGGTGGGTAGCGACGCTATTATAGACGTGGTACGTGATAGCAACTGCGACACCGTTGTTAACTCGTTAGTGGGTTATTCAGGCCTTCATCCCACCTATGCAGCTATCGAGGCGGGTAAGCGCATCGCACTGGCAAATAAGGAGACCTTGGTTGTGGGTGGCGATGTGATTATGTCGGCAGCAAAGCGTCGCGGTGTGGAGATCCTGCCCATCGACTCGGAGCACTCAGCCATCATGCAGTGCTTGGAGGGTGAGAAGCGCGAGAGTGTGCGTAACCTGATCATTACGTGTAGTGGTGGTGCGTTGCGCGATATGCCTATTGAGCAGCTAAGGAGTGTAACGGCGGAGCAGGCATTAAGACATCCACAGTGGAGCATGGGTGCGAAGATTACTATCGACTCGGCAACGCTTGTGAATAAGGGCTTTGAGGTTATCGAGGCACGCTGGCTGTTCGATATTGAGCCCGAGAGAATAAAGGTTGTCATCCATCCGCAGTCTATCGTGCACTCTATGGTGGAGTTCACCGATGGCTCTGTCAAGGCACAGTTGGGCTCTGCCGATATGCATACCCCGATTAGCTATGCACTCCTTTACCCCGAGCGCGCTAAGGAGCCTATGGAGCAGTTCTCGATTTTAGATTACCCCACATTGACCTTCGCAGCACCCGACAGGGTGAAGTACCCAGCACTCGATATAGCCTACGAGTGTTTGGAGCGTGGAGGCACGGCTGCGTGTGTGATGAATGGTTCGAACGAGGTCGCCGTGGCGACATTCTTAAAGGGTAGGTGTGGCTACCTCGACATCGTGGGTGCTATACGCTACGCGCTGGATAATGCAACATTCGTAGCAAAGCCCACATTGGATGACTACACAGCCTCTAACACCGAGGCGCGCATGTTGGCAGAACGCTACCTAAAACTTTAATTAGTAATTAGTAATGATGTTTTGAGTGTCATTCCGAGCTTGGCAAGGAATCTCCTTATAGTCGACCATCGACTACGTTTGTTGCGTGTTGTTATCGAGGAGATCCTTCGTTTTATTCAGGATGACAGCAGAAGCTGATTAAAAGAGAAAAGAAATAAAAATTAGTATATGAGTTCAGTATTAGTTCAGACATTGCAGTTTGTATTTGCATTGTCTTTGTTGGTGACAATTCACGAGTTGGGCCACTTCTTGGCTGCCCGTATGTTCGGCATTCGTGTGGATAAGTTCTACCTCTTCTTCAACCCATGGTTTTCGTTGTACAAGCGTAAGATAGGTGGCGTGGAGTTCGGTATTGGTTGGTTGCCATTGGGTGGCTATGTGTCGATATACGATAGCCGCGAGAAGCTCTACGACCAGGAGAACGCCCTCAAGGAGAGACTCAAGGAGGCGAAGGCACAGCTTCGCAAGGCTAAGCGCAGTGGCAATGAGGCAGCCGTGGCGGAGTTCACCGATACGGTGGCTACGCTCGAGGCCGACATTGAGCGCTTAAGGGATGAGCAGCGCACGCTGGCACCCGAGCCCAATGAGTTGCGTGCTAAGCCAGCATGGCAGCGCCTTATCGTTATGGTTGCAGGTGTCTTCATGAACGTCGTAACCGCGATGGTCATCTACGCAGCTATACTCTTTACGTGGGGCGAGAGCTACTTGCAGAACGACAACGTGGTGCATGGTTATGCCTTCAGTGAGCCTGCCAAGGAACTTGGCTTCGAGGATAGAGATAGGTTGGTGGCTATTGATGGCGAGAAGGTGGCTAATGCTGAGGATATAGGCATGACACTCCTCTTGTCGGAGGCTGACCGTAATGTTACTGTCGTGCGTAACCGCGATACTGTGACCTTCACTATCCCCATGGATAGACTCATCTCTATGCGCGAGAAGCGTGAGTTTGCCGGCATGTATACGCCTATTATGCGCCCATTCATTATAGACAGCTGTGCTAATGAGACCGTTGCTGCACTTGGCTACAAGGAGGGTGACCAGATTGTTGGCGTAGGTGAGGCTTCGGTATGCAGCGACGAGAATATACGCCCAGCACTTGCTGCACATAGTGGGCAGAGTGTGAACGTAAGAGTGCTGCGCTTTGAGACTGATAGCCTTGGTGTGGAGCACCCATCGTATGTAGATATCATTACACCCATCAGCGAGGATGGCCGTATCGGTATTACACTCAAGGAGACCGAGGCTGTGACATTCACACAGAAGAGCTATGGCTTCTGGGAGTCTATACCTGCGGGTATTAAGCTTGGCGCTAAGCAGATTAAGTCCTACTGGGATCAGCTTGTGATGATGGTAAATCCCGATACGAAGCTCTATAAGGAGGTGGGTGGCTTCCTCTCTATCGGTAGCATCTTCCCCGAGCAGTGGAACTGGCTTGCGTTTTGGAATATCACAGCTCTGTTGTCAGTCATGCTCGCTGTGATGAACTTGCTGCCCATCCCCGTGTTGGATGGTGGCCATGTGCTCTTTGCTCTGTACGAGATTATCACACGCCGCAAGCCTAATGATAAGTTCCTCGAGGTGGCGCAAACTATAGGCTTTGCCCTCCTTATGCTGTTGCTTATCTACGCCAACGGCAATGATATTATGAATCTCTTTAAGTAGGGTAGTATGGCAAAGGTTAAGCGTGCATACTTCTGCACCTCGTGCGGCTATGAGACTCCCAAGTGGTTGGGTAAGTGCCCCTCGTGTGGCGAGTGGAACACCATCTCGGAGCATGTGGTGGCTAAGGAGAGCTCATCGGCTGCCTCGCGCCTATCCTCTGTACCGAGGGTTGAACCACGCAAGGTGCAGGATATTGAAGAGCATAGCACCGTACGCATTGACGTAGGCATTAAGGAGGTAAACCGCGTGTTGGGCGGAGGCATTGTGCCGGGGTCGCTCATTCTATTGGGTGGTGAGCCGGGCATAGGTAAGTCTACATTGTCGTTGCAGCTGGCGCTCATGGATAACGGTCTTAAGACACTATATGTCTCTGGTGAGGAGTCTGCCGAGCAGATTAAGATGCGTGCTACGCGCATTGGTATACGCAATGAGGAGTGCACGGTCTTTACGGAGACGTTGCTGGAAAATATCGTTACGCAGATAGAGGAGCTACGCCCCGATGTCGTTATTATAGACTCTATTCAGACCATAGCATCCGATGTCGTTGACTCCTCGGCGGGTAGCGTGACGCAGATACGCGAGTGTGCTGCCACGCTCCTGAAGGTGGCAAAGACGCTCGGCGTGGCTATATTCATTATTGGCCATATCACCAAGGATGGTACCATTGCAGGCCCTAAGATTCTTGAACATATCGTCGACGTGGTGCTGCAGTTCGAGGGTGATGGCAATCACACCTACCGCATCCTGCGAGGCATAAAGAACCGCTTTGGCGCTACATACGAGATAGGAGTGTTTGAGATGCGCGAAGATGGACTCCGCGAGGTGGATAACCCCTCGGAAATCCTCTTGTCACACTATGACGAGCCCCTGGCTGGTACGGCTGTGGGTGCTGCGGTGGATGGCTTGCGTCCCTACCTTATCGAGGTGCAGGCGTTGGTAAGCAGTGCTGCCTATGGTACTCCCCAGCGCTCTACTACGGGCTATGACCAGCGTCGTCTGAATATGCTGCTTGCCGTATTGGAGAAGCGCGTAGGGCTCAAGATGTTCCAGAAGGATGTCTTCTTAAACTTCGCCGGAGGCTTCAAAATCACAGATACAGGCATGGACTTGGCTGTGGTGGCGGCCATAGTGTCGTCGCTCTACGACCGCCCGCTTATGGAGGGTGTATGCTGTGCTGGTGAGATAGGCCTCTCGGGTGAGGTGCGTCCCGCCCCACGCACTGAGCAACGCATATCCGAGGCTGCGCGTCTGGGCTTTAAGCGTATAGTGGTGTCGAGCTTCGTGCAAAAGAGTATCAAGCCTCGCAAGGATATAGAGGTGGTGTTTATATCAAGCATCGAACAGCTGCCCAAGTCACTCTTTTAAGTCGCCTTGTGCGAACGGTATGAATTTTGAGGCTCCCTGCAAGTAGTGTGGGGAGCCTCTCCTTTGTATACCTATAATGTATGAGTATGAAAACTTCAGACTTCGATAACCTTATCTCTGCCGAGGGTCTTGTATTGATAGACTTCTACGCCACGTGGTGTGGTGCGTGTGGTGCTATAGATAGCGCCTTGGACCGCCTTGCACTCTCGATGGGCGATGTGGTGACTATTGTGCGTGTGGATACCACCTCTCGTTCGAGCGTCGACCTTGTGCGTAGATACAATATCGTCGCCCTGCCTACGCTTATGCTCTTCTTTCGTGGCGAGGTGCTGTGGCGTGAGTGTGGTGTGATAAGCTACGATCGCCTCCAGCATGTCATCCGCCGTTACCAGATCGTTGGGAGATATTAATGTGATACTTCTAAGTGCTTATTGTGTCTTTGTTATTATGTTGATTATCATAGCGTTGGTTGCTTTTGTTCGGTGGGTGGTGAGGTTGGTGTATAAAAAAAAGAGGACAAAAATTTGTAAATTAAAAAATCTTATGTACTTTTGTGCACTCTTTCATAGGAGTAGGGTTTATTATTGCTGTTGTAGCTCAGTGGTAGAGCACTTCCTTGGTAAGGAAGAGGTCACGAGTTCAAGCCTCGTCAACAGCTCAAAGGAGAGAAGACATTGTGCTTCTCTCTTTTGTTTTTATATGTCTGATAATCATGGTATAACCATTGTGTTATGTGCTGTGTTTCGCGTGAAATAACGGGGTTTTAGAGTAAATAGCTTTCGGTGTTATTTCCACGTAATCTGCCCACTTTGCAAGTAAAACAGAGTAAATATAGAGTAAATTATAGCGTAAATTCCCCTAATATATGGTGGCTACTGCATTGGGTATTTAATGGAGAAAGCTATGTTATGATGTCAAAAACAAAGCGTCTGTCTTACAGCTAAATGTTAGACAGACGCTTTTATTTATGGGTAACACTCTTGCCGTTTCCCTATTTGAAGTAGATGTCTAGAAGCTCCTTGGCGGCGATGAACGATGATAGCTTGGCGTCGAGAACGCGCTGCTCAACCTCCTTCATCTTTGCCTCAATCTCGGGGTTGTTGTAGAAGCTCGACTTCAACGTCTCGTTTATCGTCTCGTACATCCAGTACTTATTCTGACGGTTGCGGTTAGCCATAAAGTAGCCATTTAGCTCGATGTGCTGCAAGTACTGCTCCACACCCTGCCATACCTCCTCGAGTCCTGTGCCCTCGAGCGATGAGCAGGTGTAGACCTGGGGTCGCCACTCCGACTCTGGCAAGGGGAAGAGGTGTAGGGCACCCTGATACTGAGCCTTGGCAAGCTCCGCCTTGGTGACGTTCTCTCCATCGGCCTTGGTGATGACCATCATGTCGGCCATCTCCATGATACCGCGCTTGATGCCCTGAAGCTCGTCACCAGCACCCGATATCTGCAACATCATGAACATGTCGACCATAGAGTGCACCGCAGTCTCGCTCTGTCCCACACCTACAGTCTCGATGAATATAACGTCGTAACCCGCTGCCTCACACAATACAATGGTCTCGCGTGTCTTGCGCGCTACACCGCCCAAAGAGCCTGCCGATGGCGAGGGGCGCACGAAGATGTTGGGGTTGTGGCATATGCTCTCCATGCGGGTCTTATCGCCGAGGATTGAACCTCCGCTACGCTCCGAGCTGGGGTCGATAGCCAATACGGCGAGCTTGTGCTTGTATGAGGTGACCATGTTGCCCACAGCCTCGATGAAGCTCGATTTACCAGCGCCAGGAACACCCGTAATACCGATGCGTACCGACTTGCCAGCGTGGGGTAGACAGCGCTCGATAATCTCCTGTGCCTGAGCATAGTGAGTGGGATTGTTGCTCTCGATTAGGGTGATGGCCTGAGCCAAGATGGTGATGTTACCTGCGAGGATGCCATCTACATACTCGTCGGTGGTCATCTCGCGGCGTTTCTTGCGCACGAAATATGGGTTTACGACGGGCTTCTCCTCGACACCCTCGGTGACGTTGAGCGCACTGTTGTGGTGCTGGTCGAGATACTCCTTCTCGTAGTGTTCTATCTTGCTAAATGCCATATTATATCGGTTTTTTATCGTTTACTTATCTGCTTGAATGTGTTGTCGTTAAGCTGGTGGATAGGGCCGAACCACTCGATGCGTGAGTTCTTTGTTCGGTATATGACCACAAAGGGTGCATACTGTATGCCAAAGGCCTTGAATGTGCGGCTGTTGTTGTCGAAGGCGAGTATGTAATCCTCGATGTTTAGACGCTCGATGATTATCTCTCGGTTGCTCTCCGATTCATTTGTGATAACCACAATGGCGCACTCCCTATCTATGCTTTGAGCCGTGGCCGAAAAGTGCTGCATCGCATCCACACAAGGTGCGCTCTCCGAGTGTGCGAATATCAGGCAGGTGTAGTCGCGGTCATACACAGAGATGCTATCTTCGATATTTGGTGAGACGTGCAAGGATGGAATAGGCTCACCGATACGCACGCTCTGTGCGCTGGAGCACACAGCAGTGGCGCAGATGATGGCGATTATGGCAAAAATGTGTCTCATTGCTTTCGAGGTTTAATATGCGAAGGTAGTATTTTTTCCGCAATAATCAAACCCTCGCATTTACTTTTTTTCTTTGCGACATGAATTTAGTGGTGGAGCCGCTTTGTTGTGTGATAAATTGTGAAAAAAAGAGTCGAAAATATTTCGTTGTTTCAAAAAGAAGAAGTATCTTTGGGTGATTTTTGTAGATACAAAATTGTATAAACAATAACAAAAAAATACTAAGTTAAACTTTATAAAAACAAAACACAATGAAAGTATCACACATTGAGCACCTCGGTATTGCAGTAAACAGCCTCGAGGAGGCAATTCCTTATTGGGAGAACGTATTGGGCCTTAAGTGTTACGCTATCGAGGAGGTAGCAGACCAGAAGGTTAAGACAGCATTCTTTATGCTTGGTCAGACTAAGATTGAGCTCTTGGAGCCTACATCACCCGAGTCTACTATCGCTAAGTACATCGAGAACAAGGGCGTTGGTATCCACCACATGGCTCTCGCTTGCGAGAACATCGAGGAGCAGCTTGCTGATGCAGAGGCTCACGGCATCCGCCTTATCGACAAGACACCTCGTAAGGGTGCTGAGGGCTTGACTATCGCATTCCTCCACCCAAAGTCTACACAGGGTATTCTTACTGAGCTTTGCGAGAACAAAAATAAGTAATCGATAGAAGCCGTCTAACAAGGCTATTTTGTCGTTACGCTTGCCCTCATAATCCTCATTTACGCAAAGTAAACTGCGGTTATTCGGGCTGCGCAAGCCTAAAACTAGCTCTTGTTATACAACTTCTATCCTTAAAGGATTTGCTTGCAATTTTTTGGGCATTCCGCACAAATTGAAATTAACTAAAACTAAAATAGAAAAACACTATGAGTGAGATTCAGAAAGCGATTGAGAAATTGATGGACAACCGCCAGACAGCACGCATGGGTGGTGGCCAGAAGGCAATCGACAAGCAGCACGAGAAGGGTAAGTACACAGCTCGTGAGCGTATCGCTATGCTCTTGGATGAGGGTAGCTTCGAGGAGTTCGATATGTTCGTTACACACCGTTGCTACGACTTCGGTATGGACGCGAAGCATACATTCGGTGATGGCGTTGTAACAGGTTACGGTACCATCGCAGGTCGTCTTGTTTACGTATTCGCACAGGACTTCACCGTTACTGCAGGTTCATTGTCAATCTCTTTGGCTGACAAGATTTGCAAGGTTATGGATATGGCAGTTCGCAATGGTGCTCCCTGCATCGGTCTTAACGACTCAGGTGGCGCACGTATCCAGGAGGGTGTAAACGCTTTGGCAGGTTATGCTAACATCTTCCAGCGCAACGTTATGGCTTCTGGTGTTATCCCCCAGATCTCAGCTATCTTCGGTCCTTGCGCAGGTGGTGCAGTTTACTCTCCCGCTTTGACTGACTTCATCATCATGCGTCGTGAGACATCTAACATGTTCTTGACTGGTCCTAAGGTTGTTAAGACCGTGACTGGTGAGGACGTGACTCAGGAGCAGCTTGGTGGTGCTAACATGCACACTACAAAGAGTGGTGTAGCTCAGTTCGCAGTAGACTCTGAGGAGGAGGGCTTGCAGCTTATCCGCGACCTTCTCTCATACATGCCTCAGAACTACACAGCGTTGGTTCCCGACCAGCCATGTACTGACGACATCGCTCGTAAGGAGGATATCTTGAACGACATCATCCCTGACAACCCCAACAAGCCTTACGACATGATGGAGGTTATCAAGGCTATCGTTGACGATGGTAAGTTCTTGGAGAGTGCAGCAGCATACGCAAAGAACATCATCACAGGTTTCGCACGCTTCAATGGCCAGAGTGTAGGTATCATCGCTAACCAGCCTAAGTTCATGGCAGGTGTACTCGATATCAACGCATCACGCAAGGCTGCTCGTTTCGTACGTTTCTGCGACGCGTTCAACATTCCTTTGGTTACTTTGGTAGACGTTCCTGGCTTCTTGCCTGGTACAGCTCAGGAGTACGGTGGTGTTATTACTCACGGTGCAAAGCTTCTCTTCGCATACTGCGAGGCTACTGTTCCCAAGATTACTGTTACATTGCGTAAGGCATACGGTGGTGCATACATCGTTATGTCATCTAAGCACATCCGTGGTGATGTTAACTACGCATGGCCTACAGCTGAGATCGCAGTTATGGGTGCAAGCGGCGCTGTTGAGGTATTGCACGCAAAGGCGTTGTCATCATTCGAGAACAAGGAGGATAAGGCTAAGTTCGTTGCAGAGAAGGAGCAGGAGTACCGCGACAAGTTCTCTAACCCCTACAACGCAGCAC
>JAGCLX010000003.1 GCA_017646785.1 Alistipes sp. | reverse complement strand
CCCATCTCCCAGAAGTTATCCTTCTTGTTACCACGAATGATGTGGTCCTCGGGCAAGAACTGCTTCCAGTAGTCGTAAGCCTCCTGGTCGAAGGCTACACCATCCTCCTCGCTACCCTCAAACACGGTAGCATACATGCGGCTCTTATCCAACTTATACACCTCAGTAAGCAACTCCCATGCCCACTCGATAGCCTCCTTCTTGAAGTAGTCACCATATGACCAGTTACCGAGCATCTCGAACATGGTGTGGTGGTAAGTATCGTGACCTACCTCCTCCAAGTCGTTGTGCTTACCCGACACGCGCAAACACTTCTGAGTGTCTGCCACACGAGGGAACTTGCGGGGTGCATTGCCAAGGAAGATATCCTTAAACTGGTTCATACCCGCATTAGTAAACATCAATGTAGGGTCGTTCTTTACGACCATGGGAGCCGATGCAACAATCTCGTGCTCCTTCGTTCTGAAGAAATCCAGAAACGCCTGTCTTGCTTTATTAGAATCCATATATTTTGAGTTTATTTTATACCTATTCTTATACGCGGTTGCAAAATTACACAATTTACTTTAATTTTGCATCGTTAAACGAGAGATTTTTTAATAATTTTTACTTTTTACAAATGGGCATCAACCATCTTAGCACACTCCTCACCTCAGTAAAGCGCTGGCCTCGCGGCTATCGCATAGTGCTACGCATAGTCGTCGCCCTCATCATTGCCATTGCTGGCAACCTAATAATATCATCACTTGGTGACACACCCAAGATGGCTCGCATACGCCGTGACAACCACCGCCTCGAGCGTGAGTACGCCATCCTGCAGACTAAAATCGAGGCCTCGGAGAGAGTACTCGAGGATATCAAGCATCGTGACCACTACGTCTATCGTCCGTTGTTGGGTATCGACACCATAACAAACGCTGAGATACTGCGCGTATACTCAGACTACAACGACACCAAGTACGCCAGCTACCAGGGCGACGCATACTCCGACATAATAGAGCAGGGATGGCGCAACCTCGACGACCTCACCCGCCAGATATACTATGCCTCGGTATCGCTCGACGACACCCAAACCATGGCCACACACAAGGAGGAGTTTTCGACCGTAATCCCCGCCATCTGGCCCATAGACCGCACAAAGCTAAAACGCATAAGCAGCCTCTACGGCATGCGCAAGCACCCCCGATACGGCACATGGCGCAAGCATGAGGGCGTAGATCTCTCAGCACCCAAGGGCACACCCATCTATGCCACGGGTAACGCCGTTGTTGTGCGAGCACGTTGGGAGACTGGCTACGGCAAGCTCGTAGAGCTAAACCATGGCTTCGGCTACAAGACACGCTACGGCCACCTATCCAAGATATATGTTAGCAGTGGCGATAGCGTCAAGCGCGGACAGATAATCGGCGAGGTGGGTAACACCGGTGTTTCTGAGGGTGCACACCTACACTACGAGGTGCGCTTCCGCGACAAGACCGTCAACCCCATACACTACTTCAACAAAGATATGTCACCAGAGGCCTATATCGAGTTGATGAATCAGATTGAAGAGTCACTATCAAAGAACTGATACAATGAGATATATACGCGACATATTAACTAAATTCTCGGTCAACAAGCACAGCGTGATTGTCCACTCGATACACATCCTGATATGGGCAAGCATGGTCGTTGTGTGGTACTTCCTACTCTCGCTATTTGTAGACATGCCCGCAGAGTACAAGCTACGCCACTCCACCGACAAGCTACGCAGTGAATACACCGCAATGTCGGAGCGCTACAACGAGCTAACCGAGGTATTAGAGAACGTACAACGACGCGACGAGAATGTCTTTCGCAAGCTCTTTGAATCGAACCCCTACGACCTCACCATCGATAGCGACGACGAGCGCATTGCACTCAACGAGAGCCTCATGGAGATGGACAACGACGAGCTACTAAGCACACTCAACGACAGGGTGCAAAGTGCTATAAAGGAGAACGATGTGCTAACACAGTCGTATAAAGACATGATGTACGCATACGAAACAACATCATTATCAATCGACTGCATCCCCTCCATCCAGCCCGTAAACAACCGACAACTAACCCTGCTTGCAGCTGGTAAAAAACCTTTAATTAACCCATTCCATCGCACTATGCGTGAGCACCATGGCGTCGATTACCTCATACCAGAGGGCACCCCCGTTTTCGCCACAGCAGATGGTGTTGTGCAGTCGCTATCGGAGAAGAACTCATCGCACGGCAAGGCCATAACCATCGACCACGGTAACGGCTACCAAACATCGTATAGCCACCTCATGGACACACGTGTAAAGAAGGGTGCCAAGGTTAAGCGCGGTGACATCATCGCCATATCGGGCAACAGCGGTCTATCATTTGCCCCACACCTCCACTACGAGGTCATCTTCAACGGCATGCGCGTAGACCCCGTGCACTACTTCTTCATGGAGCTCACTGCCGAGGAGTATCAACGTATCATCCGCATTGCGCTATCTAGCATGCAATCATTCGATTAACATGTCACACATAAAGCTAATTCTACTCGACTTCGACGGCACTTTGGCCGACACTCGCAGGGCTAATGGCGAGGCATACATTCAGGCGCTCAGCGAGGTGGGAATCACACTGTCGTTGGAGCAGTATACGGCTAAGTACTTCGGCATGCGATGCAGAGAGTTTCTTCGCGACGTAGGCATAGAAAGCGACGATGATGCACGACGTCTGCGACAGCGCAAGGTGGAGATATACCCCAACTACTTCGACAGCGTTAGGCTGAACACCCCGCTATGGGAGTGGTGCAAGATGATGCGCAGTATGGGTTCACAGGTATGGATAGTATCTACTGGTCACATAGATAATATACGTAATGTAATGCGACACTTGAAGTTATCCGAGGGCATTGACGGCATAATCTCTGGCGACGACGTAACGCAGCCCAAGCCACACCCAGAGTGCTTTCTACGGGCCATGGAGCTTGCAGGGGCAACACCCCGACAAACCATCATCTTCGAGGACTCAACCATGGGTCTACAGGCTGCCGAGGCCAGTGGTGCAGCCTACGTCAAGGTATCTCTTTAGAGAGCTACCAACGCAAACAAATAGACCTCTTCACCATAGCAAGGGATAAAAATGTGCAATTCGTTTGGAGAATTGCCTTTTTTTATCTAATTTAGCGTTGAATTAGGAACAAATAAGTCGTCATGAAGAAGAGTCTATTGCTTACTATACTCGCTGTTGTGTGCAGCCTTAACCTATGGGCGCAGGAGAGCGTTGTGGTCAACATTGGCCCAGTCAAGGAGTACCTATCAAGCTTCAACAGCATCGAGGTAAATGCACCTATCAAACTAAAACTCACAAAGATAGATAAGGTCGAAGCCCCATATATCGTCTACGACACCAAGGGTGTATACACCTCTAAATTTGAGTTTGAAGTCATAAAGAAGGAGTTTGGTGTGCTCAAGATTGAAGAGCGCAGCGACCCCAAGCGCGAGAGCGTAACCGAGGTGGAGGTATACTTCAACGAGCTCAGCGACATCTCCATATCCAAGGCAGATGTAACCGTGGAGGGCACACTCAACTCTACCCTACTCGACCTATACATCAGCAACGACTCCCACTTCACAGCCGACGTCGACACCCTCGACATCTACGTTAGTGCCTCAGGCAAGTGTTGCATAGTGCTCACTGGCGAGGCTCGCTACCAGACCGTCGACATATCTACTGCCGACTACAACGCTGCGAAGCTATCTACAGTATCCACCGTAGCCACCTCGTCGCACAATGCCATTGTCAAGGTAAGCGCTTCGGAGCGTCTGGAGGCCAAGACCTCTACTGGCGGTAAAATCCTCTACAGCACAGAGCCCGTCATCCTACGCTCGGCAATCACCCTCTTTGGTGGCGAGATTAAGTTACTTTAGACCAGAACATAGTGGCGTATGTCTACATTTCTTAAGGAGCTTGCCACAAGACTCCTCGACGACTACTCTAACGACCTATCGCAGCTCGTTGTGATGTTTCCATCACTGCGAGCTCGCACTTTCTTTAACGACGCCATAGAGCAGGTGTCGAGCAACCCCACGTGGCAACCCCACTACACCACCATCGACGACCTCATGGTGCGTGGCTCGGGCCTTGAGCATGGCGAGCGCATAAGGCTCATAAGCGAGCTATTCACCATCTACCACGAGAAGTTTCCCAGCGAGGAGTTCGACCACTTCTACTACTGGGGCGACATGCTCATCTCGGACTTCGACATGATAGACAAGTACCTCGTTGATGCCAATATGCTACTTCGCAATATCGAAGACATCAAGGAGATAGAGTCCGACGTATCGTACCTAACCGAGGAGCAGGAGCGCATTCTACAACACATCAAGCGTTTCTGGAGTAGCGTACATACGAGTGAGAGCCTAAGTGCTCAGAAGAAGAGGTTTTTAGAGGTATGGAAGGCGTTACCCGAGATTTACGAGAGATACAGAGCACGACTCATAGAGCTTAAAATTGGCTATCCAGGACTCCTATACCGCATCACTGCGGAGCGCATTATTGCGGGTGAGGATATAGACTTAGAGCCCAAACGACACATAATCGCGGGTTTCAATGCCCTCTCCAAGAGCGAGCAGATACTCTTCAAGCATATTGCCAAGAGTGACATGGGTGCGGAGTTCTACTGGGACTATGACGACTACTATGTAGCAAAGAGCGGCATCGAGGAGCACGAGGCAGGCATATTCCTACGCAACAACATCAAGGACTACCCCTGCAACGACCCTCTATCGCACAGCAACTTCACAAAGATAAAAAAGCAGCTGAGCGCCACAGCTTGCGTGTCTAACATATCGCAGGTCAAGCACATAGGTAAGATACTCAAGTCTATCCCCGAGAGTGAGTGGGACAAGAATACCGCCATAGTACTCACCGACGAGAACTTACTCATTCCCCTGCTACACTCACTTCCCGAGAGCGTAAAAAATGTGAACGTCACCATGGGATACCCCCTCAGGAACTCGCTCACATACTCCTTTATTGAGGCTCTTATCACGCTACAGACACATAGTCATAGCAAGGAGGATAGGTCGGTGTTCTACCACAAGGATGTCACCTGGTTACTGACCCACCCATACATTGTCGACTCATGTGGTGAGCGCGCTGCCAACTACGCCAACAAGATAGTATCGAAGCGCATAACTACCGTCGATAGCGCCCTATTTGCAGACGATGATGTGCTATCGCTAATCTTCACAAGCATAAGCGATTGGGAGTCGTTAGGCAAATATCTGGTTAACATCACCGAAGCCATCATGCAGAGGCTTCCCGAACATGCTCACGACCAGCACGAGCACCTACGCATCATGGGCGAGGAGATAGCCAAGACTATGCGTAGCGCCAAGTGTTGCAACATAGAGATACCAACCAAGGTCTTCATCTCGCTCCTGCGCCGCCATCTTCAGACGGTAACCATACCCTATAAGGGTGAGCCACTCGAAGGCATCCAGGTGCTCGGAATACTCGAGACTCGAAATGTCGACTTCAAGAACGTCATAATACTCTCGATGACCGATGCCAACTTCCCAGGCAACCACACCGACCAGGCCTCGTTCATCCCCTACAGCCTACGATACGCCTACGACATGCCTACTCCAGAGCAGCATGAGGCCATGTATGCATACTACTTCTACCGCCTTATACAGCGTGCCGAGCGCGTTAACATGCTCTACTGCTCGCGTGCTGACGAGAAGAGTACGGGTGAGTGTAGCCGCTACATCTATCAACTTGACTTCGAGTCACCCTACAGCGTAGAGAAGCACGCCGTAGGCGTAGACCTCAGCATCGAGGATGAGAGCGCCATCGAGGTAGCTAAGGGCAAGTCGGAGATGGAGGCACTGATGCGCTATGCTGACGCTAACACGGAGGACTACCTATCACCCACAGCTCTCTTCCGCTACGTGGAGTGCCCACTAAAGTTCTACTTCGCCTCGATAGCACATCTTCGCGCCCGCAACGAGCTCTCCGACAAGATTGATGCGCTGGGCTTTGGAGATATACTCCACAAGGCCATGGAGTTGCTGTACAAGCGCAACAACGTAGTAGATACAAAGAACCCAATGCAGATAATCAAGGGGTTACAAAGTGAGAGCATAGTAGAGTCTGTTGTTGACGAGGCCATCGGCATGACACTCTACAAAGATGCACAGGTCACCGCCAAGGAGTTCTCGGGCGACACACTGCTTGTGAGGGATATCATAGTCAAGTATATCCACAGGGGCATCATGCGCTACGACACAACTCGCAAAGGCTTCACCGTAACGGCACTCGAGAAGAAAATACACCACAACTACGAGATATCATCGGGACTAAACATCAAGCTCTCGGGCATCGCCGACCGCATCGACACACTTCCCGATGGCACGCTGCAGGTTATTGACTACAAGAGCGGCTACCAGCCACACCTGGAGTTCAACAGCGTAGAGACGCTATTTACGGGTAGTGCCAAGCAGCGCATATCCAACATCTTCCAGACGCTCCTATACTCGATGGTGCTGCACAAGAACGAGGGTGTGGACACCCTACCCACGCTGTTCTACGCCTCACGCATGCTCAATGACAGCTACTCACCCATCATCAAGGAGCTGGACAGCAATAGGGACATTACTCGCTATAGCCTTGTTGCCAGTGACTTCGAGGCTCGACTTAAAGCATTGCTCGATGAGCTATTCGATCCCTCAACACCATTTAGGCAGGTCGAAGATAGAGATACATGTACACGATGTGACTACAACAGAATATGCAGACGATGAAACGAGCCCAGATATTAAGCGCAAGTGCCGGATCGGGCAAGACCTTCCGCCTTGTATTGAAGTATATATGCGAAGTCCTCGAACACCCCGAGTGCTATCGCAACATCCTCGCTGTGACCTTCACAAACAAGGCCACCGAGGAGATGAAATCTCGAATCATCAAGGAACTTAACAACCTCGCTGCCAACAAGGAGAGCACATATCTCGAGGAGATAGTTAAGCGCACAGGGTACAGCGAGCCTCAGATTAGAGCCAAGGCACTCAAGGCACGCACAAAGATACTGCACGACTACTCACGATTTACAATACTCACCATCGACCGCTTCTTCCAGCGCATACTGCGAGCATTCATCAACGAGCTTAGCCTCGACCTCAACTACAACATCGAGCTCGACACAGCTATGCTCCTCGAGCGCAGTGCCGACAGCCTTATCGAGAGCATATCCGACGAGAAGAACTTCGAGGTAAAGAGCTGGCTGCTGGAGTTTGCTGAGGAGCGCCTAAATGAGGGTAGTAAGTGGGACATGCGCAAGGACCTACGCATACTCGGTGGCGAGCTATTCAAGGATGGCGTGGCAAAGCGTATAGGAGAAAACATCGACAAGCAGCAACTACACGCCATCATTAACGAGCTTGTGAAACATGACAGTGCTATCCTAAGTCGCATCAAGCAGTTGGGAAATGACGCTGTCGACTACATGTCTAAGCAGCATATCGAGCCAAGCAGTTTCAAGGGTAAGAACAGAAGTTTTGTACACTGCTTTGCGAAGTATGCTAGCGGCGAGCTTCTCGCGCCAAGCAACACCATCATAACCGCATCAGCAGACATCACCAAGTGGTATGGTAGCGATGCTGATGCAAACATAGTGAGCGCTGCAGAGGTGCTACGACCAATGTTGGAGGAGATATGCCAGCTGTATAGAGATAACATCGAGCATATAAACACCACTAAGCTATTGAGAGAGAACTATCGTAGCTACGCACTGCTTAGCGACCTCTACAAGAGCATAGACACCATCTGTCAGGAGGAGAACATCATGGTGCTGGACAAGACCAAAGAGATACTCTCACGATTTGTCGACCAGAGCAACGCCCCATTCATTTACGAGAAGGTGGGCAATCGCTACGACAGATATATGATTGACGAGTTCCAGGACACTTCTGTACGCGAATGGCGCAACCTACGCCCTCTGCTACTTGAGGCACTGGCCTCAAACCCCGACGCTTCGGTATTCATCGTGGGTGATATCAAACAATCTATCTACCGTTGGCGTGGTGGCGACTGGCGACTACTCGACAACCAAGTAAAGGAGGATTTGGGCAGAAATAATGTTGAGGACGAGACGTTGGAGCTCAACCGCCGAAGCCTCGAAAACATCGTCAAATTCAACAACTCATTCATACGCAACGTCGCCGATGCAGACAACCAGCATGTAAACAACATTCTGGAGAGTGCACTGCATGATAAGAAGATAACGACATCAACTCACCAAGAGCTTGAGGATATCGTTGCACGTGCCTACAAGAATGGTGAGCAGAAGGCATACATCAAGAGCGAGTATGGCAACGCAGAGGTCTGTCTCTTCGACCCCAAGCTTGGCGACTCACCATTTATCGAGGCCATAAAGGATGCTGTGGCACGCGGCTACCGCTACAAGGACATTCTTATACTTGTGCGCGGTGCTAACGACGGCCGTAAGGTTGCGAAGGCTCTCTACGACTACAAGAACGAGTGTCTGAGGAACAACGAGGCGGGATTTAACATCCTCACCTCGGACTCGCTGACCATAGACTCGTGCGACGTCATCAAGTTCATCATCGCGCTACTACGCCTCGCCATCGACCCTCACGACGACATCGAGCGAGGTATCTACAACGGCTACCTCATGCGCCCATACGGCACAGAGTTTAGCGAGGAGGAGTTACAGTTACTCAGCCAGATAGCGCACCTATCCCCGCTTGAGGCGTTAGAGCTTATAATAGAACACTTCGAGCTACACAATAACCGCGACCACATAGCATACCTGCAGGCTATACACGAGCAGATACTCGCCTATACAAGTAGCCACATCGCCGACATACACCACTACCTCGCATGGTGGGATGAGCGCGGATGCCGAGAGTCGCTCAGCGTAGAGAAGACCGACGACACCATAGAGATTACAACAATACACAAGGCTAAGGGCTTGGAGCGCGACGTTGTCATAATTCCCTACTGCAAGTGGAGTATGACACCCAGTGCCAATATGCGTCCCATAGTCTGGGCTAAGGCAAACGACAAGAGCGAGGAGGCTGCCACCATCGGCGAGTTCCCCGTGACATACGGCCAGACGATGGAGAACTCGGCATTCTCCGAGGAATACTGCAAGGAGCTTGTAATGAGCCATGTAGATGGCATAAACCTACTATACGTAGCCATTACGCGCGCCAAGAAAGAGCTCTACATGTATGTACCCAAGAACCTGAACGCCAAGTCGTCAAGTTCTAACGGCATAGCCGACACCACGCCACTCATAGTAACAGCCATAGACAAGATATGCCCCGGAACACCTGAGTACGACGAGTCGGGAGCTACCAAGCTACTAAGACACTGCTACGGCAAGAAGATTAAGAGATACACACCCAAGGCAGATGAGGCGTCATCGAAGGGCACACTGCTTGAGGCCTACCCTACGCACGCCCCAAATGTTGCTATACACTACCCCACGCAACGCTTCGTGGAGGAGGGGCTTACACCCGGCACGCAGCTATGCAACAACGGCATTAAGCTACACAAGGTATTTGAGGAGGCCATCACCCGCGACGACCTACATCGCGCCATCAAGCGCATGAGCGTCAACTGTCTGATAAGCACAACGGAAGCAGATGAACTGAGCAGGGAGATAGAGCGCGCCATGCAACAGGAGTTGGCAAGCGAGTGGTTTAGTGGCGAGTGGGACGACGTAAAGTGCGAGGTGGATATACTCCACAAGGGCAAGACGCTGCGCCCCGACAGAGTGATGATAAAGGGTGACCGCGCCGTAATCGTCGACTACAAATTCGGCCACAAGATGAGCCAGGAGCACATCAACAAAATGGTAACATACTTGGAGCTACTGCGCAAGATGGGTAGATACACCACCGTTGAGGGCTACATCTGGTACATCAGCCTCGGCACCATAAAGAGAGTTTAACAACACAAAAGATAACAACTAAAACCGCACTGACATATGGATATAAGAGTAGGACACGGCTATGATGTTCACGCACTGGCAGAGGGGCTTCGCCTTGTACTCTGCGGAGTGGAGATAGCACACACCAAAGGGTGTGTTGCACACTCGGATGGCGACGTTGCGATACACGCCATCTGCGACTCACTATTGGGTGCATTGGCACTCGGCGACATCGGTAAGCTATTCCCCGACAGCGACCCACAGTATAAGGGCATAGACTCACGCAAGCTACTTAAACATGTAGTTGATGTGGTAAATGCAAAAGGCTACTCCATCAGCAATATAGATTGCACCATAGCCATGCAGCGCCCCAAGCTACGACCACATATCGACACCATGCGTGAGCGCCTCAGCGAAGTGGTGGGTATAGACGTAGACCGTATCTCGGTAAAGGCAACAACAACCGAGCACCTCGGCTTCGAGGGTCGCGAGGAGGGCGTATCAGCGACTGCCGTAACACTTCTTATAAAGGCGTAGATGAGCATAGAGGATATACGCAACTACTGCATCAGCCTCCCCTATGTCGCCGAGACGATGCCCTTTGACGACACCACGATAGTCTACAAGGTTGGTGGCAAGTGGTTTGCCGTCACCGACCTTGAGCAGAACAACAAAGTGGTGGTAAAGTGCGACCCCGACATTGCCATCGAGCTGCGTGACAGACACGAGGAGGTAACACCCGCATGGCACTTCAACAAGCGACACTGGAATGCCATATCGCTCTGTGGCGACCTATCAGACAGCTTCATCTACGAGCAGATACGCAACTCCTACATGCTTGTCGTCAACAAAAATGTGACGCCTCGCGCACTGCGGATGGAGATTATCGCAGCCATAGAGGAGCACGACAGCCAAGCCAGCGACTGCGCATCATGCAACAATGATTTGTAGTAAGGGATGAAAAAATTTTGGATAATTAAATAAAAAGTCGTACATTTGCCACGGCTTTTCGGAGGTCAGGCTGCTCGGATGGTGGAATAGGTAGACACGCCGGACTTAAAATCCTGTGGGCAGTAATGCCCGTACCGGTTCGACCCCGGTTCCGAGTACAACAAAACCCTGTAAGTAGTTGATAAACAACACTTGCAGGGTTTCTCTTTTCCCCAAAACCTCAAAAATGGTCACTTTTGGTCACCACAACGCGAAAGAGGAACAAAAAACACCGTGAAATATTCACCTCTTCGGGAGGACAAAAATAGGTATCACACATATAAAGAAATACGGCAGTTGCTTTAAACAACTGCCGTATTCTCCATGTAAAGTGAATTTAATTAGTGCGTAATTATAAGTGTATTTTATATATTCTCTATATATCATTTATTATAAACCCATCCTAATCTTTAGGATTTTTAGTTTTGTTTTCATTGACAACTTCTTACAACCACTAAAAGCATCTTTTTCAATCCTCTTTACACTATTTGGAATATTAATACATCTTAGGTTACAGCAACCATCAAAAGCACATCTTCCAATCTTGGTTACGCTATCAGGTATAGATACACTTGTTAGACTCTTACAACCTATGAATCTTACATTAACTTTCCCATTCGCACTATCTATATTTGCTAATACTCTGTGACCACTGAATGCATAATCTCCAATCTCGAATACGCCATACGGAATATCAATACTTTTTAGACTACTGCAATCTGAGAAAGCACATCTTTCAATCTTGGTTACACTATTAGGAATGGAAACGCTTATTAAGTTCTGGCAACCAGAGAAAGCATATTCACCAATCTTAATTACACTATTAGGGATATTTACACTTGTTAGGTTGAAACAACCATTGAATGCAAAATCTTCAATTTCAGTAACACCATTTGGGATATCAATACTTCTTAAGTTGATACAATCTGAAAAAGCATATTTTCCAATCTTGGTCACACTAATAGGAATATCTATTGTTGTTAGACTACATCCTTCAAATGCATATTCACCAATCTCGACCACTCCATTAGGAATGATATACTCAGTTAGTCCTGCAGGTGCAAAAGCAATAATTTTTTTATCTACAATTAGGCATCTACCATCTTCTGATGCGAGTTTACTATTAAACTCAGTAAGATTGAAGCAGCCTTTGAATACAAATTGTCCTATCTCGGTTACACAATTAGGTATGAATATACTTGTAAGACTGCGGCAACCCTTGAACGCAGATTCTCCTATCTTGGTTACACTATTTGGAATATTAATATCTCTTAAATTGAGGCAACCTGAAAATGCTTTTGCTCCAATCTTGGTTACACTATTAGGAATATTTATACTTGTTAATTTTATACAGTTACTGAAATCGGTAAATTTTGTTTTACAATGACTAAAATACTCATAGAACGAACGCTCCCCGATTTCGATCACTTTACCATTGAACTTAATAACACCCTTACCATTATTATATGTATTAGACACTATTACAGCACCAAACATTGCACTATAATTTGGCATCACAATTTCTCCTCCAGACGATGTATACCATATCTCATTATTAGGCATAACATCACCTTCATCAGCAGAATAGCATTTCAACTCTAATTCATAGTATTTTTCACCCTTATGATTTGTCTTTTGAAAAATACATATATTATCCTTATTTTGTATAATTACCTCGGAGGATAACTCACCATGCAATTTGCTAAACCTAACAAAAACCTTATTGGCCTCATTTGATTCATCAATGAATACCACGCTTTTAAAAGTTTCTCCAGTAGATTTAACAAATGTCCCCAATTTAGGCTTTCCATAAAGTTTACGAAACTCGTGCCAAGTCCAAGAATCCTTATGTGAGCAAGAAACTTTTACATTAGGCTGACCTATACATCCACACTTAATAACACAAGTCCAATTTTTATTAGCAACAAACTCTCCTGAATTACACTTCTTTTCATAGTACACATTAATACCTAATAAAGAACTTATAAATATATCAGCCTGTTCATCACGGTGAAAATCACTAAATAATGGTTCAGTAATAACATACTCATTGTATCCTTTACTAATCTCCAATACTAAATTAGAGAAAGTTCCCAAATTGAAAACTCCATTATAATTAGGAGTAGAGCCCATATCCAAGACATTAGAGAATATATGTAATGTAGGAATATTGGAATCTACTTCTATATCTGATACTGTTAAGTCATCAAAACCCTTATTTATAGTTACTATCTCTGCATTGGGAAATAATAATGAAGAGTGTAGTGCGGCTCTTGCTAATGCAATATATGATGGTTCAATAAGTGTGATGCGACGAACATTTTGCGTATGGTTATTCTCCCTTAGATAGTCAGCATAACTTATACATCCCATTGCCTGACCACAACCATAATCAATGATATCAATCTCCCTTTCATTAAAGAAATTAGTAGACAAATGAGAGAAAGCATCCTTTAACTTTGCATTGTGCATTGCTCCAAAGGCATACATATATGCATTTAACTCAGGCTCACAATCCAACTTTACAGTGCCGTGGCACATATTGTTATATAATTCATTGCGTACACCTTCAGGCAAAGATGTAAAAAATGCTGTTGAGGTATTTCTAATCTCCGAGAAGGACAAATTCTTACCTCTTAATTGGAAAGCATAATTACTACGGCTTTCAATGATTAATATATTATTGGGATTATTCATATATTACTTTCCAATTATAGTTTCTGCAAATGGGTTTAGTTTGTGCTGCTGCCAATTACGAAGTGCTGTCTCTTTACTTGTGTTGGCATAGCAATATTCACACATATGTGGACAGGTGTTATACTCTCCTATATCTTTACTTACGATGCAACCACAGAACTCTCGTTGCCCCTTATCCTTGTTATTTTTTCTCTTAATGATGGTGCTTTCGGGATTAAACAGGTCACCTTTGACAATATCTACTCCAAGAAATTCCATCAGTTTTACATCATCGGAGAAATACTTTATCATCAAGTCATCATCAACACACTTGTTATGCACAACACCATAGGGTTCTAAATCAACCTTCTCTCCACAAGTAGCAAGAGTATACCCCCAAGAGTTATTAAGTTCTGATAAGCCTTTGGCTATGGCAAGCATATCCTCTGCCTCAAACTCACGATAGTTTATACCGTTCTTTTCAAGGTTGGATTGCACTTTACGATAGGTGCGGATATCAGCATAACTAAACACCATCTTCTCGGTATAACCTTTAAGTTGCTCACCTATATTGTGTACTTTATTAAGCAACTCTTCAATACCAATGGTATCAGTCAGAATCATAGGGTCAAAACGCCAAATAACCTTACCAAACCCAAGTCTATCAACCAACCTTTTAAAAGTATCAATTCGCTCTTGTAGTGGAGGCACCCCTCGTTCTAATTTTTCTTTATCATAGTCATTAAGGGTGAATTGTATGTAACAGTTCATTTCCCTCTCATCAAGATAATCAAGGCAACCACCATCCTTTAATAGTGGTTTAGGGTTCTTTGACCAAAATACAATAAGACGAGTATTGGCATAAGATACATAACTACGCACTCCATTGAATGGATTAGTCCAAGCCGAGTAGCCACACTTCAACCTATACAGAAACCAATCAGCATAGAACGCAGGAATATCCGTAGAGCGGCTTGCTGACACAATCACAGGGGCTTGTGCATCTACAATCGTTCCATTCTCAAGTGTTATCTGTATTTTATCTTTTGCCATAGTTGCTGTAAAGTATTTTCCTCCCTCAAAGTTAAGTAACATTTTTCTTTTTATCAATAGTTCCGAGAATAAAGAGTTCGATATTTAATAGTAACTTTGTTGCAGTAAAACTATTCGCTATGGAGAACATAAACCGATACATAATATCCCAACTAAAGAGACCTGTAGACAGGCTCAAACTGATGGCGATAGGTAATATCATCAACATATTATCAGCAAAAGAGTTGTGCTCGTTATATGATGAGATTGCTGAAATAACAGATGATTCAAATACATATGACTG
>JAGCLX010000018.1 GCA_017646785.1 Alistipes sp. | reverse complement strand
TTAGCGCGACGAGCAGCCAATACCTTACGGCCATTGGCAGTAGCCATTCTCTGACGGAAACCGTGCTTGTTGATTCTCTTACGACGAGAAGGCTGGTAAGTTCTTTTCATTGCCATAGTTGTATCTGTTTTTTATTGTTTTGTTCCGTTTAACGCTTCTTTTGCGAGGTGCAAAGGTACAACGATTTTTCGTAATTGCAAACAATTCCTCAAAAATATTTCGTTTTTCGGCTCTTTGCTCGCGAAAAAACACCCTTTTACTCCTCAAAGAGGTTTAGTTCACCACGCTCAACCTTGCCATATATGGCTGATAGTTCACCAATAGCGGGAGATATCACTGCCAAGGTGTCCTCGATAGCCCTCTCGCCACCGCCCTTGATGCGGTAGAGCATCGCGGCATACAACGCACGAAAGGCAAGCTCCGTATCGCTTATCTCGCTATTGTCGAGGATGGTGCGTAGGCGTGGAAGCTCGGCTGCCATGTGCATATAGGTCATGCGGTAGTGCTCACCCACAGGTAGCTCCATAAGCTGAAGATGTAGGTTGTGCAGGTCGCCAATAAGGTGTAGCGTATGCTCTATATGTCCCTGTGTCTCCTTGCCCTCCTTTCTAAGAAGCTCCACAATCTGCATATACCAATTAAAGATGTTCTCCTTCTGCTGTTCATCTGCGCCCTCAATCTTGGCTACAAGCGTAGCATAGATAGCCTCGGGGCTGAACTGCAAGGCGCGCAGTAGGTCCTCTATCTGCCATATATACAATATGTACTCGGCAATGTTCTCCTTGCGTTTCTGTAGTGCGATTAACATATCTCTTACTATTATTTACAACCAATCGTTAGCGTTAAATGTTGTCTTAGGTGCATTTGGTACATTCGAGAAGTAGGTGAAACCTGTCAACGCCTCCAACTCCTCAATAGATATAAGGTCGCGCGCCTCTGGCTTATGACCCTTAGCCTGCTCGTGGCACATCACGAATGCTGCGCACTGTAGCTCCGAGGCTGAGCACTCCTTCACCGCCTTGCCCGTATTACCCGACTTGGTGCGTAGTAGGGCGTAGTAGTACATCGTAGGCTTCGACACATCCGAGCGACCACCAAACGATATCTTCGCAGGGCGACCCGTGTTACCATACTTATCGGTGTAGGTGTCGAAGTATGTGCCAATAACCACATAAAGTGTGTCGCGGCATACAAGCCCATCAACATGGTCCTCGAGGTTATTCCATGCACCGCCACCAGTGTTGAAGGTGGAGCTATATTGTGGCGCTATGTTCGAGAAGTAGAAGACCTGCTTATTTGTAGCTGTCGAGGATGTTCGCTCTGCCGAGCCAAGCATATGACCATTGTTGCAGCCGCTATCAGCATCCTTGCGCACATACTGTATGTTGCTTGGTATCTGTGGGTCTTGTGTATATGCATTTGTACGGTTTGCTGAGCCCTCATACATATCGTGGCGAGGTGCTGCAACCCATACAGGGCAGTGATGCTCCGAGGAGAAACATACCGTGTAGTTGCGTGCTGCACCATTACGCTGAGCATTCTGCTCGCCACCTGCACAGAGGTGGTGTGCATAGTAGTATGTAGAGTTTTTATCGTCACGACCATCCTTGTTAGTATCTACCTCAATAGGAAGTTCATACCAGCCTGCGCGATAGGTGCTACCCTCAGTAGGCTCAGGCTCGGGTTCTGGCTCAGGTTCTGGCTCTGGATCTGGCTCGGGTTCAGGCTCAGGATCTGGCTCTTGTTCTGCAAGAGTTGTGAAGGTATTAGCATCGAAGCGCCACTCCTTGTTATCGGCGCGCACGAAGCACATATAGTCATAGGAGGTGTTGGGTTGTAAGTCTTCAAGGCGAAGCTCTAGGATACGACGACGCTTGACTGGGTAGATGTCGTAGTTGTCACTTCCTGATGGTGCGACAAAGAAGCCCATCTGCTCGATTGTGCCATAGTCCGATGCATCTATGACCGCTATGAGTTTTGCGGTTGTTGTATCAACACTCTCAACCTCGGTTGATACTAATGAGCAACTAAATGGTTTCTCACTATTGCATGCCATGGATGCTATAAGCATTGTTATGATGCTTATAATAAGTAGTTTGTATCTCATCACTCTCTGTTTTTAGAATCTATCCAAATGGTCACAGGACCATCGTTCACAAGTTCAATCTTCATATCTGCGCCAAAGACACCTGTTGCAACTTTGCGCCCTAAAGCCGCCTCAACGCTCGCTACAAACTCTTCGTATAGTGGTTTAGATATAGCCTCAGGTGCAGCCTTTATCCACGAGGGACGGTTGCCCTTCTTGGTCATGGCGTGGAGCGTAAATTGGCTTACAATCATAACCTCGCCCGTAATATCCTGCACCGAGAGATTCATCACCCCCGCCTCATCATCAAAGATGCGGAGCTGCACAAGCTTCTTGGTGAGCCACTCGATATCCTCCTTCGTCTCGTCGTTGCCTATGCCTACCAAGACCACAAGACCCTGCCCAATCTCGGAGTGTACCTCGCCCTCAATACGGCATCGCGCCTCTGTAACTCGCTGAATTAGAAGTCGCATAATAAAAAAGTTCTACTTTTTTTGAACTGAAAACTGAAAG
>JAGCLX010000017.1 GCA_017646785.1 Alistipes sp. | reverse complement strand
GTAGTATTCGAGCAGCCTAACAAGCAGTATGGCAAGGAGCTCGCAGTAACTTTCATGAACAAGGGTCAGGAGGTGGCTAACCTCCGCGTGGGCGAGAGCTACCTTGTGTCGTTCGACATCGAGAGCCGCAACTACCAGGGTCGCTGGTACACAGACGTGCGTGCATGGCGCGTGCAGCCCTTGCAGGCGGCAGCAGCAGCTCCCGCAGCCGACATGCCCCCATTCGTGGAGGAGCCACAGCCATCATACGCAGCAGGCGCTGGCGTGGTGGACGACATGCCATTCTAAAGTAGGCACAGCTTAAAAAACAGAAGTGGAGGTGACCTTTCGGGGTGACCTCCACTTTAGTTTACTCTATATAGTTTACTCGATATACTCTACATGCAGGAACGTGTCTGCGTCAAGCGCCAAAGTTGGCTTCGCATCAAAGAGTCCAAAGACCGCAGAGCCTGAGCCCGACATAGCAGCATACATAGCTCCCGCATCCAACATCTTCTGTTTCAAGCTCTTAATCGCGGGGTGGGCAGCAAAGATATGGGGTTCAAAGTCGTTGACGACACTACCCTGCCACTCGCTAATATCACTCCTTAACAACTCCGTAAGGCTCTCAGTGGGTTGCTTTGGGCGGATACCCGAGTATGCCTCCTTAGTAGACACGCCCTCGTTTAGGGGCTTAGCGACAGCCAGCCACAGACCGCTCAAATCGACATCCGCGGGCGACATAATCTCGCCACGGCCCGTACACAGCTGCGGCGTGTTGTAGACAAAGAAGGGGGTGTCGCTACCCAGTTCGGCAGCCAAGGATGCCAACGTAGGCTTATCAAGGCCGAGATTATAGACCTCGTTGATGGCGACGATAACAGCCGTAGCGTCTGACGAGCCACCACCCAAACCTGCACCAAAGGGCACGCGCTTATCCAACCTTATATTCACACCACCCACGCCATAGCGCTCCTGCATAAGGCGTGCGGCACGTACACAGAGGTTCCTCTCTGCGGGGCAGTCCACCTCGATACCCGTACCACTAAACACCACATCACACCCCTCAGCGTGCTCAACCTCGACAACATCGTAGAGTCCGCGCACGGGGAGCATGACAGTCTCAAGCTCGTGGTAGCCATCATCACGCTTACGCGTGACGAACAAGCCGAGGTTTATCTTACAGTTGGCCCTGACAATCATACATTAAAACTATAGAGTATGTAACCTGCCACCACATTGCGCATAGTCGCGCTGGAGTTGCTCCTTGAGGTCGCTGATAGAGGAAAAGCGCTTCTCGTCGCGCAGCTTCTCCTCAAGAGTGACACGCAAACGACGACCATACAGGTCGCCAGAGAAGTCTATGACGTGGGTCTCGAGCAACAACTCCTTGCCTCCCACCGAGGGGCGGATGCCGACATTCGACATAGCGCGATAGCGAACACCATCAATAACCACACTCGAGCGATAGACACCTCGCTCAATATCCACATACCCCTCAAGGCTCATATTTGCCGTAGGAAAGCCCAATGCACGGCCAATCTTACGGCCATGTACCACCTCCTGCTCAATATCTATCATAACTTACTATTTCGTCATTTGATTTGTTAGCTTGCGCACAATGCTATACTCAGAGAAGAACTCGCGCGCAAAGACTCTAAGAATGGTGTAGAGTGGGATGGCCAATAGCATACCCCATACACCACCTATAAAACCTGCTATCAGGATAACCAGGAACACCTCCAAGGGGTGCGCCTGAACACGCTCCGAGTAGAGCGTAGGCTGGATAACGAAGTCGTCGATAACCTTAACCACTACAATCGTAGAGAACACCACGATGACGGTATACATCATTGCTCCATCGATGGGTGTGAGCATAGACATAGCCACGGCGATAATACTACCGATGAATGGGCCAGCATAGGGCACTACATTCAGTACGCCGACAATCAAACCAAGAACCCATGCATCGTTAATGCGCATGCCAAAGAGGGATAACACAAGCGCAATAACCGCAGTAAGAACAAGGCTCTCAACAACAAGACCTCCAAAGTAGCGCTTGAGCAACATGGTGATGGAGTCGAGGGCACGAAAGACATTCTGGTGGTAATTATCGGGGAAGAAGAGCGCAACGCCCCTATAGAACAGTCCATCCTCACGCATGAAGAAGAAGGTGATGAACGATATCGAGAAGAAGGCTACAGCAGCACTCACAAAGTAGCTCGCCACGTTGGTGAACAAGCCGGCACTGAAGAGGCTGAACACGCCATCCTTGAATACCACCTCAAGGCTGGGGACATCAACAGGCAAGCGTAACTCGATATACTGCTCCACGTTGACAAACGCCTGACGCACGACCATGGTGATATGCTCCCAGTCGAGCGTAGATAGCTCATAGAGCTTATTAAACACCAATGGGAAGAAGAGGGTCAAAAGCAGACCCACGACAATCCATATAACACCCAACGTAAGGGCGGCAGCAACACCTCGAGATAGGTTACGGCCAAAGAGCTTCAAGCGTGTGATGATGCGCACGAGCGGCCTACCCAAAATAGCAAGCACAGCGGCAGCAGCAACATACACCACGATATGCCACAAGTAGCCAACCACCGCGAGCACGGCAGCGACAATGACCAACGTGGCAAGTCCCTTGATAATCTTCTCGGTAGTCATACGGGCTATAGAGATACTATGAGCGACGGCTTAGGCGTGCAATGGGAGTCTGCGAGCCGATAACGGGGTCACCAATCTCAACAAAGAGCTCCGAGTCCTTAGGTATGAGCAAGTCCACGCGCGAGCCAAACTTGATGAAGCCCATGACGCTATTCTGGTCGACGTGCTTACCAGGCTTCATGTAGTTGACTATGCGGCGGGCAACGAAGCCTGCAATCTGGCGCATGAGCACCTTGCGGCCATCCTTGAGGCGTACGACAGTAGTGGCGCGCTCATTCTCGGTAGATGACTTAGGGTGCCATGCCACGAGGAAGCGGCCATGGTGGTGCTTGGTGTACTCCACCTCGCCACCTACGGGCAACCAGTTCATGTGCACATTGGTAACCGACATAAAGATTGAGATTTGGAGCATCTCCTCCTTGATATACTCATTGTCGGTAACAACCTCCGTAACCACTACACGGCCATCGCAGGGCGAGAAGATGAGTTCGTCATCGTGAATCTGCACGCGGCGGGGCTGACGGAAAAAGGCCATGACAAAGAGCCAAAATACAAACAGTAGGGCTCCCAAGATCCACAGATAGGCAGCCAAGAACTTTATGTAGAAGTATGCCAAGAGCCAGGCTGCAAGACATGCAAGACCTGTGACAGCAATGATAATGTAACCCTCTTTATTTATCTTCATAGGTATGGTTTATTTTAGGTTAGTATACATAGTTTTCAAAGATGAACGACGCGCCAACGAGGTAGACAAAGGCAAAGGGCGACGAGATGAGTAGTGCATCAAATCTATCGAGGATGCCTCCATGACCAGGGATGATGTTGCCAGAGTCCTTAATACCAGCCTCGCGCTTGAACATCGACTCCACAAGGTCGCCAAAGACACTCGTAATGGCCACAACAAGCGATAGGCCGAGCCACATACCCAGGCCACCACCAACGACATAAGAGCCGATAGCACCCATAGCCATAGCGCCTACAATGCCTCCGACAAAGCCCTCCCACGACTTCTTGGGCGAGATGCGTGGACACATCTTATGCTTGCCGATGCTAACACCCGTGAGGTAGGCAAAGACATCGTTGCCCCACACAATAAATAGGTAGAAAAGGAATGCCTCGGGGACCCACTCTCCAGTAAATAGCAAGGGGATGAAGAGCATCAAACACATGGGGTATGCCACATAGAAGATGCCCGTGAGTGTGGTTGCCACGTTCCTGAGCGGTGTCTCCGACTCGTGGAACAGCTCCACAATGAAGCATAGCGGAATGAGCACCGAGAAGTACAACACGCCGCCAATGAGCATATCGACACTGAACCGCGAGGTGAAGGGGTCTACACATCCGTCGAAGAGGAAGTACGAAGTGACAAAGAGTACGATACCCGATGCAAGACCGAGCGTGCGGCGGGGCTCAGCACCCTTGGCTGCGGCGATATTATAGAACTCCCACATGCCGAACACCACGATGAGCAGCAACAGACTGCCATAGGCATACTTACCTCCGTAGGCAGCACCGAGGACTATGCCCAACAACACCGCGCCACTGGCGGTGCGTACCAACAAATTTCGCATCTTATCACTCATATCTTCATCTATTTTACTCCCTCTCGGCACTATCATCTGCCGAGGGCTCGATTACATACTTTATATCTGTGCCATCGACACTCGTCACCGTAGCGTCATCCTCAGACTCACCATCCGTAGTGGCTATCTTAGCACGCTCCAGAGCCTCAAGCTCCTCCTTAGCAAGTTGCTGTGCGCTCTTGCCCAACACCGCCTCGAGGTCCTCCGAGAAGATGGTCTCCTTCTCCAAGAGGATGTCGGCTATGCGCTCGATGTTCTCACGCTCGGCGTTGATGATGTTGCGGGTGAGCGTAACGGCCTCCTCGACAATGCGGCGCACCTCGTCATCAATGAGCTGTGCTGTCTGCTCCGAGAATGGCTTGGTGAATGTATCACGCTGACCCGTAGCATCGTAATAGCTGATGTTACCCACCTTAGGGCTCATGCCGTAGTAGGCAACCATAGCGTATGCCGTCTTTGATGTGCGCTCGAGGTCGCTGATAGCACCCGTAGAGGTGATGCCCATAAGCTCCTGCTCCGCCACACGGCCACCGAGCAAGCCCGCCATCTTGTGCATGAAGTGCTCGACATTGTGGTTGACGCGCTCCTCGGGCAAGTACCACGTAGCACCCAACGACCTACCGCGAGGGATGATGGTGACCTTAAGCACGGGGTCGCAGTTCTTCAAGCGCCACATGACCGTAGCATGGCCAACCTCATGGATGGCTGTCGAGCGGCGCTCCTCGGCGGTCATAGGCATATTTCTACGCTCCAAGCCACCAACGATACGGTCGATAGCGGCGAGGAAATCCTCCTGCAAGACACACTTATGGTTGTTGCGCGCAGCGATAAGAGCTGCCTCATTACATACATTGGCGATGTCGGCACCCGCGAAGCCTGGGGTCTGCTTAGCCAAGAACTCCCTATCGAGCTTATCGTCGAGCTTCAACTTCTTGAGGTGTACCTCGAATATCTCTTTGCGCTCCTTGACGTCGGGAAGACCCACCTCTATCTGGCGGTCGAAGCGGCCAGCACGCATAAGCGCCTTATCCAGGATGTCGACACGGTTGGTTGCCGCCAAGACGATAACACCAGCGTTGGTCTGGAAGCCATCCATCTCGGTAAGTAGCTGATTGAGCGTATTTTCGCGCTCGTCGTTGCCCGAGAAGCCCGAGTTCTTGCCTCGCGCACGGCCTATGGCGTCAATCTCGTCGATAAAGACTATGCAGGGTGCCACCTTCTTAGCCTGCTCAAAGAGGTCGCGCACACGCGAAGCACCCACACCCACGAACATCTCCACAAAGTCGGAGCCCGAAATCGAGAGGAAGGGCACGTTAGCCTCGCCAGCAACAGCCTTAGCCAACAGCGTCTTACCCGTTCCTGGAGGGCCTGCGAGAAGTGCTCCGCGGGGAATCTTTGCGCCCAACTCCTTGTACTTATTAGCGTTCTTGAGGAAGTCCACAATCTCCATAATCTCGACCTTAGCCTCCTCCAGGCCTGCGACATCCTTGAATGTAACGCGCTCTTTGCTGTTCTTGTCCGACATCTGAGCGCGCGCCTTGCCCACGTTCATGATGCCACCACCTGCGCCACCGCCAGCACCACGCGACATAGAGCGCATGATGAGTATCCACACCACAATTATCAAGAGCCAGGGCAGGAAGTCCACGGCGTAGCTCCAAAAACCCTTCTCGGTGCGGCTATACACAACCTTAACGCTCTCTGACTCAGGGTTTTCGGCCTTT
>JAGCLX010000016.1 GCA_017646785.1 Alistipes sp. | reverse complement strand
GGCAGCTCACAGCGCATTGCAGACGAGTTGGGAATCGACGTTGATACAGTACGTAACTATTTTGGTGGCAAGCACTTCGACGCTAAGGAGGGTGTAGGTATCCACATCGAGCAGGGTCCTGACGGTGGTGTAGTTACTTTGGACGACACAACAATTTTTGATGCTGCAATGCGTATCTTAAACGAGCAAAAATAACAAAGCTTTTGCTAAGCACAACGCAACGCATCAGACTAAAATGGCGAGGGGTATAACAACAACCTTTCGCCATTTTTGTTTTTATATGCTCAGCTATCACTCCACAAAGTTCAAAAAAAAATCACTCACTCATAACTACTCATGTCTAAATAATTACTATCTTTGCATGATATTGAAACGCTAATACTATCCAATTATGGAAGAGATAATTACAAACTACAGACGCGAGGACATATACAACCAAGAGAATATCTCTGAGCTAATGATGCACTACCGCGAGATTTTGCGACTCCTCGGCGAGGACCCCGACCGCGAAGGCCTTATCAAGACCCCTGAGCGCGTGGCTAAGGCTATGTCATTCATTACCAAGGGTTATGCACAAGACCCCATCGCCATTCTCCAGTCGGCAATGTTCAAGGAGGAGTACCAGCAGATGGTGCTTGTGAAGGACATAGAGCTCTTCTCAGTATGTGAGCACCACATGCTTCCCTTCATCGGTAAGGCTCATGTAGCATACATCCCCAATGGTCACATCACAGGCCTCTCGAAGATCGCTCGCGTAGTTGAGTGCTTCGCTCGTCGCCTTCAGGTTCAGGAGCGCCTAACGGTGCAGATTCGCGATAGCATACAGCAGGCTCTCAACCCAGCTGGCGTTGCCGTAGTTATTGAGGCAAGTCACACATGTATGCAGATGCGTGGTGTCGAGAAGCAGCGCTCTGTGACAACGACATCGGCATTTACAGGATGCTTTCTCTCTGACTTACGCACTCGCGAGGAGTTCATGCAGTTGATTAAGTAACCACTGCTAATCATTTAACACTATGCGTGTTGTAATCGGACTTTCAGGAGGCGTAGACTCGTCGGTGGCAGCATACCTACTCAAACAGCAGGGACATGAGGTCATCGGACTCTTCATGCGCAACTGGCACGACACAACGGGTACACTTGAGGGTGACTGCCCATGGTATGACGACCAGGTATTTGCCGAGCTCGTAGCCAAGCGCCTCGACATAGAGTTTCACTATGTAGACCTCTCGGCCGAGTACCGCAAGCGCGTGGTTGAATATATGTTTGCGGAGTATGAGGCTGGGCGCACACCCAACCCCGATGTGCTCTGCAACCGCGAGATAAAGTTTGATGTATTTCTTAAGGAGGCTCTCAAGCTCGGTGCCGAGCGTGTGGCTACGGGTCACTACTGCCGACGCGAGGAGTGGACCGACAGCGAGGGTGTCACACACTACCGTCTACTGGCGGGTGCCGATGGCAATAAGGACCAAAGCTACTTCCTCTGCCAGCTCACGCAGGAGCAGCTGAAGTACGCTATGTTTCCCATTGGCGACATCACAAAACCCGAGGTGCGTCGCATCGCCGAGGAGCAGAAACTGGCCACTGCAAAGCGCAAAGATTCACAAGGAATATGTTTCGTTGGTAAGGTAGATTTGCCCGTATTTCTGCAACAGCAGCTCAAGGCTAAAGAGGGAAATATCCACGAGATACTACCCCACTCGCCACGTTTTGTGCGCGACTGCCAATGCGATGATTACAAAGCACTTGCAGAGCCGTATCGACTCACCGTGCGCGACGGCAAGAAGATAGGCACACACCAGGGCGCACACTTCTATACTATAGGTCAGCGCAAGGGCTTAGGCATTGGTGGCCGCAAGGAGTCGCTCTTCATCATCGGCACAGATGTTAAAGAGAATGTGGTCTACGTAGGCGAGGGTGATAGTCATCCTGGACTACACCGAAAGGCTCTGCGTATTCTTCCAGATGATGTACACTGGATAGACCCTACAGAGACTATGCAGGTGGGTGAACGACGTAGATATATGGTACGAATACGCTATCGCCAGCCTCTCCAGGCAGCAGAACTCATATGTGATAGTGATGGCATGTACATACTCTTCGACGAGCCACAAAGAGGTATTACCGCGGGGCAGTTTGCTGCGTGGTATAGCGACGATATATTGGTTGGCAGTGGAGTGATAGAGAGATGATGGCTTGGTCCATCATCTTTTTTTTTATTCTCTCACACTTCATCTGATTATCATTTTTCGCCAGTTCGTGGGCAGTTTTCTCGCAGAATTATTGCAATTTAAAAAAATATTTTTTACTTTTGTAAGCTATTCATAGCTAAAAACATTCGATGTGAATAGCATATATAAGACAATTATCATATTAACTATTTATAAAACAAACGATTATGGCAGATGTAAAGCGTGTCTACACCTTTGGCAACAAGGAGGCTGAGGGTAATGGCAAGATGCGAGAGTTGCTTGGCGGTAAGGGTGCTAACCTCGCTGAGATGAACTTGATCGGTATTCCTGTACCTCCAGGATTTACCATCACAACCGACACTTGTTCGGAGTACTACAAGGAGGGTAAGGAGCGTGTTATCGAGTTGTTGCGTCCTGAGGTGGAGGCAGCTATCAAGAACATCGAGAACCTCACAGGCCGCAAGTTCGGCGATACAAACCTTCCTCTTTTGGTTTCAGTACGTTCTGGTGCACGCGCATCAATGCCTGGTATGATGGATACAATCCTTAACCTCGGTATGAACGATGAGGCTGTTGAGGCTATCGCTAAGCTCTCTGGCAACCCTCGTTTCGCATGGGATTCATACCGTCGTTTCGTACAGATGTATGGTGACGTTGTTCTCGACATGAAGCCACAGTCAAAGGAGGATCAGGATCCATTCGAGGTTATCATCGAG
>JAGCLX010000139.1 GCA_017646785.1 Alistipes sp. | reverse complement strand
GTTGAGCACATCGACGAGTCGAAGTGTATCTACTGCGGTAAGTGTATGAACGCTTGTCCTTTCGGTGCTATCTTCGAGATCTCGCAGGTATTCGATATTTTGCAGTCTATCCGCCGTGGCGAGGATGTTGTGGCTATCGTAGCTCCATCAATCCTTTCACAGTACAATGCTCCTACCGAGCAGGTGTATGGCGCTATCAAGGCTATCGGCTTCAAGGATGTTATCGAGGTAGCTCGTGGTGCTGAGATCACTACAGAGAAGGAGACTCACGAGTTTGCAGAGAAGATGGAGGAGGGTCAGTCATTCATGACTACATCATGCTGTCCTTCATACATGGAGATGGCACGCAAGCACGCACCCGAGTTGCAGAAGTATATCTCTTCTACATACTCACCTATGGTTTACACTGCTCAGCTTGCACGCGAGAAGTATCCTAACGCTAAGGTTGTCTTCGTAGGCCCATGTATTGCAAAGCGCAAGGAGGCACGCCGTGAGGATTTGAAGGGTTTGGTTGACTACATCCTTACATATGAGGAGACACACGCAGTTCTTGGTGGTATGAACATCGAGCTTGGCGAGGCAAACATCCATCCCGTTGATTGTGCATCACGTCGTTCAGCACACGGTTTTGCTGAGAATGGCGGTGTTACAGCTGCAGTTAAGGAGCTTGTTGACGGCAAGATCGACTTCACAACACTCCAGATTGCGGGTCTTAATAAGAAGAACGTTGCTTTGCTCAAGGCTTATGGTAAGACAGGCAAGGCACCAGCACAGTTCATCGAGGTTATGGTCTGCGACGGCGGTTGTATCTCAGGTCCGAGCGTACACACTGCATACGGCGACGGCAAGAAGACCTTCGACGCTGAGCTGAAGAAGCGATAAATTAATCTATGAAGAAGTTGATCGAGCGCTTAACGCAGGGTGATAAACTAAATGCAACAGAGTTAGGGCAGTTGCTTAAAAGTGCTGCCACAGACCAAGACGTGCTTCAACTTCTCAGAGAGAATGCTGTCCGAACTGCGCGCGCGCAGTTCGGACTTGGCATATATATACGAGGCCTCATTGAGCTATCGAGCTTCTGTCGCTGTGACTGCTTATACTGCGGTCTTAGACGAAGTAATCGCACAGCTGAGCGCTATCGCCTTACGCACGAGGAGGTTATGAGGTGCTGCAAGGAGGGCTACGCACTGGGGTTTCGCACCTTCGTACTGCAGGGCGGCGAGGATGGTACACATACCGACGAGTGGCTCGTGAATCTCATATCGGATATGCGTAACACCTATCCAGATGTTGCCATCACGCTGTCACTGGGCGAACGCACCGAGGAGTCATACAAGCGACTTAAAGAGGCTGGAGCAAACCGCTACCTACTGCGTCACGAGGCAGCAAACGAGGAGCTTTACGCATCGTTACACCCATCAAGCAAGGGACTACAACATAGGCTTGGGTGTCTCGAAGCGCTGAAGCGCTGTGGCTACCAAACGGGCATGGGTATGATGATTGGAGTCAAGGGTCAGAACATTGACCATATCGTAGAGGACCTACTTCTAATCCAGCGCATGCAACCCGAGATGGTGGGCATTGGTCCCTTCCTGCCACATAAGGCAACACCGTTGGGCGACGAGCCAGCAGGCGAGCTGAACTTAGTATTGGCAACCATCGCCATCACGCGACTCATGCTGCCTTCGGCGCTACTACCTTCGACAACAGCGCTTGCGACACTCACACCACGAGGTCGTTTAGAGGGTATACTCTCGGGAGCTAATGTCGTAATGCCCAACCTATCGCCATCTGACGTAAGAGCGAAATATGCCATATATGAGAATAAAGCCTCGTGGGGTAAGGAGGCGGCTGAGGGTCTGAACGCCCTTGAAGGCGAGCTACAGACCATAGGCTACCACATAGACTATGCACGAGGAGATTACAACAACCTAAAACATTAACAATGAGCAATATAAAATATGATGTAAAGTCGGAGCACGCCGCCGAGTTTATCCACGACGGCGAGATACGCGCCACACTGGAGTGGGCACGTGAGCACCGCAACGACCGCGCTCTCATCGATGAGATACTTGCCAAGGCCGACCAAGGCAAGGGCATCTCACACCGTGAGGCTGCGGTACTTATCGAGGTAGAGGATAAGGAGGTTGAGGAGCGCATATTCGCTATTGCGCGCCGCCTTAAGGAGCAGATCTATGGCAACCGCATAGTGATGTTCGCACCCTTGTACCTCTCTAACCATTGTGTGAATGGCTGTGTCTACTGTCCATATCATGCTAAGAATAAGACCATTCCCCGCCGCAAGCTTACACAGGAGGAGATACGCCGCGAGGTTATAGCATTGCAGGACATGGGTCACAAGCGCCTTGCGCTGGAGACGGGCGAGCACCCCAAGCTCAGCCCTATTGAGTATGTGTTGGAGTCTATCGACACCATCTACTCTATCCACCACAAAAATGGCGCTATACGCCGTGTGAATGTTAATATTGCAGCTACAACCGTGGAGAACTACACACGCTTAAAGGATGCTGGTATCGGCACATATATCCTCTTTGAGGAGACCTATGACCGCGAGGCATACGAGCGTCTGCACCCCACAGGTCCAAAGAGCGACTGGGCATACCACACCGAGGCTATGGACCGCGCTATGCTTGGTGGCATCGACGACGTGGGCGTGGGAGCACTTTTCGGACTCTCGAACTACCGCTACGATGTTGTCGGCATCCTTATGCACGCCGAGCACCTCGAAGCACGCTTTGGCGTAGGTCCCCACACCATCAGCGTACCACGTATCCGCCCCGCAGACGATATTGACCCCAAGGACTTCCCCAATGCTGTTACCGATGAGGTATTCCGCCGCATCGTGGCAGTATTGCGCATCGCCGTACCATACACAGGCATGATTGTATCTACGCGCGAGTCTAAGCGCTCACGCGAGTTGGTACTCGACGTGGGTGTATCACAGCTTAGTGGTGGTTCAAAGACAAGTGTAGGTGGCTATGCCGAGGGCATTGAGAATGCGGAGGAGTCTGCACAGTTTGACATCTCGGATGAGCGCACGCTGGATGAGATTGTAGGATGGCTCTTGGAGTTGGGCTACATCCCCAGCTTCTGCACCGCCTGCTATCGCGAGGGTCGCACCGGTGACCGCTTCATGTCGTTGGCTAAGCGAGGACTCATTGGCAACTGCTGCGCCCCCAATGCCCTTATGACACTTGCAGAATACCTCGAGGACTACGCATCGCCAAAGGTTAAGGTCGAGGGATACAAAATGATTGACCGTCTGTAGCAGATTATCCCATCGGATAAGGTGCGACGCATCACCGAGGAGAACCTCAAAGCAATCCTTGAGGGTAAGCGCGACTTTAGATTTTAATCTACCTCATGACTATGACACCCCAGACCCCCGCATCAGAGAGGGTACATATCGCCCTCCTGGGCCGTACCAACGCTGGTAAGTCGGCCATGCTCAACTGCTTAGCAAGGCAGGATGTGGCCATAGTGTCTAACACCCCAGGTACAACTACCGACCCTGTGCAGAAGCCCATGGAGCTTACTGGCATGGGAGCGGTTGTCATAATAGACACCCCAGGTCTCGATGACGACACCACGCTCGGCAAGGAGCGCATGGCACGCACAGTGAAGATGCTGGATAGGACCGACATCGCTGTGGTGCTGTTTACCGACGAGGGCATCGACACAGAGCTTCACATAATCGAGGAGTGTCGCACACGCGAGATACCCGTTGTTGTAGCACTCAACCAAGTGGATAGAATCGCTGACCGTGAGGTGCTTATCTCTCGCATCGAAGAGGCTACAAAGCAGCGCGTTATCGCCACAAGCACCACAACGGGTGAGGGTATAGAGAATCTTCGTGAGGCTATAATTGGCACACGCCCAGCCGAGGAGCGTCTCATCACTGAGGGCTTCTGTAAGGCGGGTGACAGAGTGATGCTCGTTATGCCACAAGATAAGTCTGCTCCCAAGGGCCGTCTTATACAGCCACAGGTGCAGACCATACGTGAGTTGCTCGATCGTGGCTGCATACCCATCTGTTGCACCCCCGACCGCATGGCCGAGGCATTGGCAGCATTGTCTACACCTCCCGAGCTTATCATCACCGACTCACAAGCCTTCAACGAGGTATATCAGCTTAAGCCCGAGGCCTCTACGCTGACATCGTTCTCTATCCTCTTTGCGCGCTACAAGGGTGACATAGCCCTCTTTACCGAGGGTGTTAAGGCACTGAAACATATCACCGAGTCTTCGCGCATACTCATCGCTGAGGCATGCTCACACACACCTCAAAACGAGGATATTGGTCGCGTGAAGCTTCCCCGCCTCCTGCGCAAGAGGTTTGGCGAGGGTCTATCGATAGATATTGTGGGTGGTGCAGACTATCCTGAGGACCTCACACCCTATGACTTGGTTATACACTGCGGAGCATGTATGTTCAACCGTAAGCACGTGCTTAGCCGCGTGGAACGTGCTCGACAGCAGGGTGTTGCCATAACAAACTATGGTGTTATCCTCGCAGCACTAACAGGCATCCTCGACAGAGTAAAGACCAATTAGTTTTGCAGATTAGGATAAAATATGTAACTTTGACTTCAAAATAACCACCATTATGGAGAACGGAAAGATAAAATTGCTCGATCGCAAGTTTAAGATTATGATTCCCGCCGAGGAGATAGACAAGGCAGTGGAGCGCGTCGCTGAACAACTCAACGAGCGCTACGCTGGCAAGACCCCAATCTTCTTGGGCGTGCTCTCTGGCGCCTTCCTCTTCCTCAGCGACTTGGTACGTAAGGTCAACTTCGACTCACGCCTCGCCTTTGTTAAGATATCGTCATACGAGGGCACGCAGAGCACTGGTTGCATTAAGCAGCACCTCGGCATAGACTTCGACATCGAGGGCAAAGATATTATCATCATAGAGGATATCGTGGAGACAGGCCACAGTATGAACTACCTGCTCGAGTACTTGAAGGAGCGCAAGCCCGCAAGCATCTCTATCTGCACACTCTTCTTTAAGCCCGAGAAGTTCCTCCACGAGTATAAGATTGACTACGTGGCAATGCCCATCGGAAATGAGTTTATCGTAGGCTACGGTCTGGACTACAACCAGATAGGCCGTAACCTCAAGGATATATATGTATTAGATGAAGATTAATCCCGACTTAGAGCTCCTCGAGGGTGGCCGTAAGCTGCCCCTCGTCGAGGATTTTTATACCATTCAGGGCGAGGGCTTCCACTCTGGCAAGCCCGCCTATTTTATCCGTTTAGGAGGCTGTGATGTTGGTTGCCGCTGGTGTGACGCTAAGTATACGTGGAACCCCAAGGTCTTCCCACCCACGCCCGTTGAAACCATTGTCGAGCGCGCATCGTCATGCTCGGCACAGGCCATCGTGATTACGGGCGGCGAGCCACTGCTGTACCCCTTGGGAGAGCTTACACGCCAGCTTCACGCTAAGGGTCTTGAGATATTCATCGAGACCTCGGGCACTAACCCCATAAGCGGTGAGTTCGACTGGATATGCCTCTCACCTAAGCGTCAGATGCCACCATTGGAGGAGGCGCTACGCCGTGCCGACGAGCTTAAAGTCATCATACAGACTAAGGAGGACCTCGAGTGGGCTGTGGAGTGCAGCAAGAGGGTTAGCCGCAAGTGTCTGTTATACCTACAGCCCGAGTGGAGCGTCTATGAGCAGATTATTGGTGATATTGTGGAGTGGGTTAAGCTCAACCCTACGTGGAACATATCTATCCAGACGCATAAGTTCATGCATATACCATAGTGGAGTATTACTGATATGAAGGAGTCGAGGAGATTGCAGGTGATAAACTATTTTTGGGTTGCGATGACCATTGTCATTGCCATCTGCACCATCTATGTCTCTATATCCACCATCCACGATATTATCCGCACTAAACTACAGATACGCGACCTCGACCACAAGATAGCGCGCTACGAGGCTAAGATTGAGAGTGACAGCATCTTTATCCACAACATCACTCACGATTCTGAGTTTATGGAACAATACGCACGCGAGCACTACCATATGCAACGCCCCGGCGAGACTGTATATATCTTAGAGTAAACGCAAGTGCATAGTGTCAATGAAAATAGTAATGGGTTGCCCTGCTGGGACAACCCATTACTATTTATATGCAACAACCTAATACCTCGATGCTGTGAGTTTGTCAACAGCTTCAACACTACGATTGCGCTCAAAGGTCATCTGTGAAATACGTTTGCTCTGACTCACATTTGAACTTAATTTTGCGTCTGCATCTGCCCCCTTCTCTGGAGTATCATTAACTACAAGGCTTGAGGGCTCAGGACCATCGTTCATGTTCTCCTGCCAGAGTGTGTACCACTCAACGAAGTCCTCAGGATCGCGGCAACCGTCGTATGTAGGACGAATACACTCCCTATACAATTCGCTGAAGTTACCCTCTGTATCCAACACAACTGCCACCAACTCATACTCACCACCAATCTCTAATGGAACATACGACTGCTCATCTGCTGAGCCATAAGTATCCATAGACCAGATAATACCTCCCATGTATTCCTCATCAGTATAGTACTCATCCTCATGACGACCAGTCCAATTGTAAATATCGTACCAGAAGTCACCATGCTCATCTGAGCTAAACTCTACATCAATTGGGAATACGGCCATGCCTGCATAGAATTCATCACCGAAGAACTCCAAACCAGGATTCTGAGCTACTGCAGCACAGTCATAGAAACCAAGATCCTTGAGTGATATTGAGACATTGCCATTATTAGACTTAGTTTTAAACGATATGGTGCTAAGAGCCGTAGTTGCTACACCACCACGCGAGCCAAAGGCGTAAACTACATACTCTGTATCGGGGTCAAGGGAAATAACATTCTCAGAATAATAACCACTCAAAAATTCATAATCATTAACTTCGAGTATATACTGCATACGCTCTGCATCGCTGTTTCCGTAAGTCTCCCAGAGAGCTGCCTCCTCATAACCTGCTACGTAGTAGTCATCATTAGTAGTCGTGAAGTTAAGCGTAGCGGTGTAGGTTGTTACGTCTGTCACAGAAGGTATAATAACATTATCCGACATTGCTACATCACCTGTATTAAACTTAACAACCTTAGGTGTTGAGCAGCAAAGCGCATTCTCCTCCATTGCAAATGCAAATAGGTAGTAGTCGTGGTTAGCCAAAAGCTCGAACTCATAGTAGCTATTACCAACGCAAGTGTAATTAGAGAGGATCTGGTCATTTGACATTTCCGACATCATAGACTGAACTGCCGTTGACCACCAGTACTCAATAACGCGAACCTCGGTAGTGAGGAAGTCGAAGTCCTCAAGGTATGCATTAACCATATCGCAGTCAAGAATGTCAAAATAGTAGTCACCACTATAGCCTATTGGCACAACATCAGCTGCAACCAAGCAACCCTCACTAATCTCATAGCGCATATTGAACTCTACCTCCTGAAGCTCGGGCTTAGCTGTCTCGACTGTGAAGAATGATACATCAGAGAGTAACGCACCTGAGTCATAGTCGAAGTAGTAGCAGTAGAATGTGTAAGGCACACCTGAAGCACCATTTGACACGGTAACACCACGCTGGTCACCCCACTTAGCACGCTCCTGCATAACCTGTACTGCAGACTCGCCAAAGAACTGACCCAACCAACCGAAGTATGCAACGTCATCCTCATAGTAGTCCTCACCAGTCTCTAAGCCTGAACCGATGATATACTCAGGAGATACAGACATCATGATATAAGGCAACTTCTTATTATCAGGAATGACGTCTACTGTGTAGTCGAAATAGGTTGCATAGACATTTTCGAGTGTGAAACCCATTACCTCTGGCTCTTTCTCCTCTGCCTCGAAGTTGAAGGCGTCGAAAGAGTGGATGTGGTTGCGCTGGATATTAACCTTGCTCGACACACTCTTAGCCATAGGCTCGTAGCCCTCGCACTCAACAGCTACGGTAAAGCCCTCATTAAAGGTAACAGGAGGAAGTGTAATATAAAAGTTCTTCGCCTCAGAGCCCAAAACAACACCCTCACAATCCAATGTGATGCTTGTGATAACAGCATCGTCGAACTCAAGGCCGCCACTAACACCTAAATTATCAGCGCTACCGCCCTCAGTTGAGATGAACGACGCTGTAGCATCATCAGTATCTACAACGATATCACCGGCAATCTGCTCCGCCTTATTACCCACAAGGGTGATATTCTTAAGACTCTCGCCATTACCAGTTAATGACACCTTGATCCAGCCACACACATTCTTCAATACAAAACTACGGCTATCGTCGCACGCAACCATAATATTAACCGCAGGGTCGTAGCTATTCTCGTAGTACTGCTGCGTAGCAGGCATGTGAGCCTCAACACACTTAGTCTCAAGATTTACCATATACTCCGAGTTGTAGGGGTAGACTATGACGACATCCGACATAACCTGCTCACCTACACTACCATCAACATGCTTCAACACACCGTTACGGTCACCAGTCTGACCCTGGAACTGCCACATAAGGTTCTCGTACGACTTATAAAACACCGATACGATATCGCCCTTATTCCAAACGCTCTTCTGAAGCTCATTCAGCTGAATGCGGGTATCACCCTCATCAAAACCAACAACAAGCTCCTCGGCAATAAGTCCGCGACCACCTCGAGCCTCGTCAAGTTCACTCTGTACACATGCTACGAATGAAAACGCAGCCACCATGCATAATAGAAATCTCTTCATAGTATATAATTTAATTTTGTATTTCGAACACGCAGGGCCCAAACGACCCTCTAAACTTTAGACGCACACTTCCATAGCAAGATATGCTATGACAAATTTACGAAATATAACTCATTTTTCCAAATCGCATACTTATATATTTTACACAACGTGAAAATTATCCTTAAGCAGAAATACATCACCATGGTTAACCACTAAGCGTCAACACATTACGCAATCCTATAATCACAACGCAACTCGCCTATTACATTCGAAGCAAACTTTCTTATTAAAAAAATTAAAAAAAGTCTGTTAAAAATTTCACAGACCGAAATTTATTGTTAACTTTGCACCGATTTTGTGGTAGTGAAATATGTTCCACATTGCGCCTAATATGTGCCAATGGTTACACAATATCTCAACCGCAAATGAGTTTGAAAAGAGGAGATGTTTAGAATTAATTAATAAAAGTAAAAAAAACTATGGCTACAATTGATTTGGCAAAGTACGGTATCACCGGCGTTGAGGAGGTTGTTTACAACCCTTCATATGAGACTTTGTTCGAGGAGGAGACTAAAGAGGGTCTTACTGGCTTCGACAAGGGTGTAGTAACTGAGATGGGCGCTGTAAACGTTATGACTGGCGTTTACACTGGTCGTTCACCTAAGGATAAGTTCTTCGTGATGGACGAGACCACTAAGGATACTATCTGGTGGACTTCTGACGAGTACAAGAACGACAACAAGCCTGTTACTGAGGCGGCATGGGCTGAGCTCAAGAAGATCGCTTCTAAGGAGCTCTCTAACAAGAAGCTCTATGTTGTTGATACATTCTGCGGTGCTAACGAGAACACTCGCCTCAAGATCCGCTTCATCATGGAGGTAGCTTGGCAGGCACACTTCGTAAAGAACATGTTTATCCGTCCTACTGAGGAGGAGTTGGCAAACTACGGTGAGCCCGACTTCGTTGTGCTCAACGCATCAAAGGCTAAGGTTGAGAACTACAAGGAGCTCGGTCTTAACTCAGAGACTGCTGTTGTGTTCAACCTCACAGAGAAGATGCAGGTCATCATCAACACATGGTATGGTGGTGAGATGAAGAAGGGTATGTTCTCATACATGAACTACCTCCTTCCTTTGAAGGGCATCGCATCTATGCACTGCTCAGCAAACACTAACGAGAAGGGTGAGACAGCTATCTTCTTCGGTCTTTCTGGTACAGTTAAGACTAC
>JAGCLX010000138.1 GCA_017646785.1 Alistipes sp. | reverse complement strand
TGCCTACAACGGGAGCCTTGCGCACGCCGTCAACATAGCGCTGCTCAACGAAGTTGCCACACCATGCACCGCCGCTCTTCTCCTTACGTGGGTATGGGTCGATGTAGAGCACGCCGAGGTGTGACTGGTCGTGGTCGAGAACCTGATATACTGTGCACTCCTTGTGGTAGCGGGGAGCTGTGATGGGGCGGAAGCTGATGCCATAGAGGCGGTTAGCGAGGTAGAACATACCCTCACGTACGTTGTCGAGAGAGAGGTACTGGCGCACAGCCTCCTCGTCGAGTTGGTACTTATCCTTACGCACCTTCTCGGCGTAGTACCACCAGTCTGACTTCTCGAACTTCTCACCAGGATAGTCCTTCTCAAACAACTTCTTCATCTCCTCCAACTCAGCCTTTGCAGACTCTACAGCGGGGAAGAATATCTCCTCCAATAGGTCGTATGCAGCCTCGGGTGTGCCAGCCATCTGGTCGTCAGTTACATAAGCAGCGTATGACTTGTAGCCCAAGAGGTTAGCCTTCTCGATGCGGAGCATAGCCATCTTCTCTGCAATCTCCTTGTTGTCGTACTCGTTGTCGTTGTTACCGCGCATGAGGTAGCCATTGTAGAGCTCACGACGGAGGTCGCGGTTAGATGAGTAGGTGAGGAATGGGAGCATGCTTGGCTTGTCGAGTGTGAAGAGGTAGCCCATCTGACCAGCAGCATCGGCAGCCTCGCGAGCCTGAGTCTTTACGCCCTCGGGAAGCTCTGCCACCTGATTAGCCTCGAGGTGGAGTGTGAATGCACCATTCTCGGTGAGGAGGTTCTTGTTGAAGTCAACGGTGAGCATAGCCAACTCAGCATTAATCTGCTTGAGGCGCTCCTTGTTCTCGCCCTCGAGCAATGCGCCTGAGCGAACGAAGTCGTTGTAGGTCTTCTCCACAAGGCGCATCTGCACATCGTCGAGTGAGAGTGTGTTGCGCTTGTCGTAGACAGCCTTCACGCGCTCAAATAGTGCGTCGTTGAGCATGATGCTGTTAGAGTGATCCTCAAGGATGGGGGTGAGCTCGTTCTGCACCTTCTCCATCTCGGGAGTAAGGTCAGAAGATGAGAGCATGCCAAAGAGAAGGCCAGTCTCTGAGAGCTTGATTCCTGAGTTGTCGAGAGCCACGATTGTATTCTCGAATGAGGGCTCCTCCTCAGAGGTTACGATAGCCTCAATCTCGGCGTTGTGCTGGGCGATAGCCTCGGTGAATGCAGGGCCGAAGTGTTCTGCACGAATCTTGTCAAATGGCGGTACGCCAAACTCTGTTGTCCACTCCTCCAAAAGGGGGTTCTTCTCATCTGTTGCAACCTCATTGGTGCATGAATTGTTCAGTGTCATAACACACAATAGTGATGATAATAGCAAAATACGTTTCATCGATGATATATTTATGATTTATGATATTTTTTAATTTACTTTAATTAACTTTGCAAAGTTAAAAAAATTATTGAGTAATGCAACTATTTTATGCACCCGAAATTACACTCCCTCGCTACACACTGCCCGAGGAGGAGTCGAAACACTGCATCAGAGTGCTCAGAATGACCCCTGGTGACGAGCTCCATTTGACCGATGGAAAGGGTAATATGTATCGCTGTAAAGTGGTCAGTGACAATGTGAAACGCTGTGAAGTTGAGGTTGTCGATACCATCCCAGAATATGAGCGCATGAGCTATGGTTTGACCATGGCCGTAGCCCCTACAAAAATTATCGATCGCTTCGAGTGGTTTTTGGAAAAAGCCACAGAAATTGGTGTGTCGGAGTTCTATCCCATAGAGTGTGACCATAGCGAGCGCCGCCAGATAAAACTCGAGCGCGAGGAGAAGGTGGTAACTGCCGCGGTTAAGCAGTCGCTCAAAGCCTATCATCCAACGCTTCATGATATGACTTCGGTGCGCGATGTCATCGCCATGAATTTCGAAGGTGATAAGTTTATTGCACATTGCGATAAGGAGTTTGGCGAGAGGGTATACCTGGGTAATTTAGTTAAAAAAGGTGGCAATACCCTAATTTTAATTGGTCCTGAGGGTGATTTTTCAAAAGAAGAGATTAACTTTGCGCTTCAAAACGGTTTTAAGGCCATCTCGCTCGGACGTGAACGTCTGCGCACGGAGACGGCAGCCGTGGTTGCTACTACTGTTGTTGCGACAATTAACAAACTGTAACCCAATACAATAATAGTATTATGTATTTGTACTCACTACTTGTGGCGATGATTGTCGTCCTTGCTATCTTCCTTGTGCCCAAGAGGTGTAAGGTGTGGGTGGCAACGGGAGCAATATCGCTCGCCTCGCTTGCTGCCATCGCAGTAGCTATTATGGCTTTTTGTGGCGAGGTCGTGAAAATCGCAGAGTTCGAGACCATGTTCTTCGGCGCGGAGAGCCTCGCTGTGGACAAGCTCTCGGCACTCATGCTTATCATTATCTCTGTGGCCTCTGTGGCTACGGTACTCTATTCGCGCGGTTATGTCAGGGGCTACCTCGAGCGCTTCACCGAGGCGCACATCTCGATGCACTACACAGCATTGGTGGCGTTGGTGGTGTCGATGATGCTCGTGGTGATGTCGAGCGGAGGCTTCTCGTTCCTCTTTGCGTGGGAGCTGATGACCATCGCATCGTTCGTGCTCATCCTGTTTGAGGCGGAGCGCCATGATGTGCGTCGTGCAGCACTTAACTATCTGGTTATGATGCACATTGGCTTCATCTTCTTGGTGGCTGGTTTCGTTATGTTGTACAACGTAACCGGTGCTGCCAACTTCGCTGATATCCAGGACTATTTCCATGCAACAGCACCGCTGCCATTGTTCGTCATCCTCTTTATCGGCTTTGGCATGAAGGCAGGTCTCTTCCCCATGCACATCTGGTTGCCCGAGGCGCACCCAGCAGCACCATCACACGTGTCGGCTATCATGTCGGGTGTGATGATTAAGACGGGTGTCTACGGCATCGTTCGCCTGATGCAGGCTATCGACCAGAATGCCGAGTTGCTCTTCTCGATAGGTCTTATCGTGCTGATTTCTGGTGCGGTGACTGGTCTTTGGGGTGTTATCCTTGCTGCTATGCAGAACGACATTAAGCGCCTCTTGGCATACTCAAGTATCGAGAACGTAGGTGTGATACTCATCGGTTTGGGTATCGCAGCGGTGGGACATGCTGCAGGTAGCTCGTTGGTAGGTATGTGTGGTATGTGTGGCGCCTTGTTGCACATGGTTAACCACTCGTTGTTTAAGACCATGCTCTTCTTCAGTGCTGGTAACATCTACTCGAAGATGCACACCACGGCGATGAACGAGATGGGTGGCTTGGCTAAGCATATGCCCATTACGGCTATCATGATGCTCTTCGCTACGGTAGCGATATGTGCTCTACCTCCACTTAATGGCTTCGTGTCTGAGCTACTTATATACATAGGTATGTTCAATGGTGTGGGTAGTGGTCACGAAGTGTTGTACTCTGTTACGGGCATCATCGCACTCTCGCTTATTGGTGGTATCGTGGTGCTTGCATTCACAAAGTTGTATGGCGTTGTCTTCCTTGGCTCGCCACGCTCACACCATGTTGCAGAGTGTACAGAGGTGGATAACTTGCGCATCGCAGCTATGGCTATCCCTGCAGCCTTCATCCTGATTATTGGCCTTGCTCCACAGTATGCAATACGCCCCATATCGCATGTCGCTGAGGCGGTCACGGGTAGTGTCAATAGTATTGCTGTTGACCACTTCGCACCAACACTCCGAGTGTTAAGTTATGTTGGTATAGCCTTCTTGGTGGTTGTGGCATTGCTCTTCGTGTTGAAGCGTCGTGCACAGCGCAGCCGTGTTATTGCTGAGGGCCCAACATGGGGTTGTGGCTTTACGGCTGTTAACACACGAATGCAGTACACTGGCGAGTCGTTCTCTGAGGGCTTGGAGAATATCGGTAAGCCTTTGATGAAGGATACGATAGATGGTCGTGCGGTGGATAAGAACGAGATATTCCCTATGCCTCACCGTTACCGTATTCGCCATAAGGATAAGGTCGACTCGTTGTTGGGTCGCTGGTGGGTGCAGATGATGCATCGCATTAACGAGTATGTCATGCGTCTGCGCACAGGTAAGGTAAACAGCTATATTACCTTTGCCTTGCTCTTCTTCGTTGTTGTGCTCGTGTTAAGCCTTTTCGGAGTTCTCTAACCTATAAATGGATATTGCTATGTTGGTAAAACTACTCAATACACTACTTATGGTTGTTGTAGCACTCTCGATTACGGGTGTCATCAACCGTACACGCGCCGTGCTTGCAGGACGTCGTGGCACGCGCTTCATGCAGCATATCTACAATGTACACCTACTCATGCGTAAGGGTGCTGTCTACTCAACGACAACAACGATTCTCTTCCGCATTGCACCTTGTGTGTATCTTGGTGCTGCGCTTATGGCCTTCCTCTTTATCCCTATTGCTGACCTCAATCCGCTGTTGTCGTTCCACGGCGACATTATATTTGTGGCATACTTGTTAGCCTTCTCGCGTTTTGCACTTATCTTGGCTGCGATGGATACGGGAAGCTCGTTCGAGGGTATGGGTGCTGCGCGTGAGGCCCTCTATGGTGCTCTTGTTGAGCCAGCGTTGATGATGGGTCTTGCTACGTTGGCGCTCTTCTGTGGTGACTCTTCGTTTGCTGAGATCTTCTCTCAGGAGCAGGTGCTCGATGTAAACCTCACCGTTGTGTTGCTCCTTGTGGCATACATCTTCGTCATGATTATGTTCATTGAGGGTGGTCGTGTGCCTGTGGACGATCCTAAGACTCACCTTGAGCTTACGATGATTCACGAGGTTATGTGCCTCGACTATTCGGGTGTTGACCTTGCGATGATTCAGATTGCAGGCTGGCTCAAGAACTCTATCTTTGCGGTTATTGCGGCAAATGCTGTGTCGGCGGTGTTCTGCTTCCACTGGGAGTTTGCAGCCCCCTTGGCTATCCTCGGTGCCGGCATCTCGGTGGGTGTTGTCGAGTCGTTGCGCGCACGTAATAAGCTCTCTCGCAACGTAACTTACATCTTGACCATCTCGGCACTCTCGGCATTGGTGCTCCTCGTAGGTTTCCTACTTATGCAAGATATTAAAATATAATAGGCTATGATACTATCACTCATTATATTGTACGTTCTGTCGTTGATCTATCTCGCTATGGCCGACAGATTTCGTTCGCACACGATGATTCTCGCGCTGCAGGGCTTGTTGCTCTTTGGCCTCGCTATGGCACGTATGCATGCCTTCCATCCTGTGGAGATGGCATTCATCATCGTGGAGACGTTGGTGTTTAAGGCGATTGTTATCCCCATCATCTTGATGCAGGTTATCCATAAGACAAAGATCAACCGCGTGACAAGCTCATCTACGCAGTTTGGCTCGTTGGTGATGTCTATCGTGGCGCTTATCGCCAGCTGCACAATCACCTACTACATGCAGAATAGTGGCGCCGATACCATCTCGTTTGGTGTGGCACTCTACGCTCTCTTGTCGGGTCTTATCCTCATAGTGATGCGTAAGCGTGTATTTGCACACTTGGTGGGCTTCCTCGTTATCGAGAACGGTGTGTTCCTCTTCTCGATGGCTATAGGTGTTGAGTTGCCCATGCTTATCAACCTTGCTATTATGCTCGATATCCTTATCTCTATCCTTGTTCTCGGTATGTTCCTTCGCCGCATGGATAACGATATGAATACGGATGAGAGTGATGCTCTAACCTCGATTAAAGATTAATGCTATGCTACCATTTTTGATTATATCGTTGATTCTCGCTGTGCTACCCCTAGTGGTGCGCACCGAGCGTGCTACAAACATCATCGCTGCACTCTTCTTTGGTGTGCAGGTGGCGGGTATAGCTCTCGTTATTGGCTTGGGTAGGGTGGATGCCGTGCTGTTGCACATCTTCCGCGCTGATAGCATGGCGTTGCTTTTCCATGCACTTATGACTGTGGTGTTGGGCTTCTCGCTCTTGCACTCGTCGTCATACCTCAAGGCTGAAAACGTATCTATACGCTCGTATAAGGCATACTATACATTGCTCATGCTCCTTGCCGTAGCCATCACGTGTGTCTACTACTCGGATAATATCGCTATGACATGGGTGTTCCTCGAGGCTACAACCATCTGCTCGGCGGGTATCATCTACCACCGTGAGTTCCAGCAGTCGCTGGAGGCTACTTGGAAGTATGTCTTTGTCTGCTCTACGGGTATCGCCATGGCATACCTCGGCATCTTGTTGCTCTCGACCGTGGCTACACACGGCGCGTTGGACTACGCATCGCTCAAGGAGGTCATCGCCGAGGGTAACCCCCTATACCTCAAGGTGGCATTCTTGCTTATGGTTGTGGGTTATAGCTGTAAGATGGAGATCTTTCCTCTCTACACTGTGGGCGTCGATGCAAACTACGCAGCTCCTGCACCAGCTTCGGCGTTTATCTCTACGGCGCTTGTCAATGCCGGCTTCCTCTCTATCATGCGCATCTACACCCTCTACGCATCTACGGGTGATGTGTTTGAGTGGGCACGCCATCTGTTGATTCTCATCGGTGTCTTGTCGTTGGCTGTGGGTGCCATGTTCTTGCGCCGCGCGAACAACTACAAACGATTCTTGTCGTACTCTACCGTAGAGAATATGGGTATCGTGGCCATCGGCCTCGGTGTTGGTGGTGTGGCGCTCTGGGCTGCGGTGTTCCATGTCGTGTGCCACACCTTTGTTAAGAGCTCGATGTTCTTCCATGTGGGTATCATGCGCCATGTTTACGACAGCTATAGCATCAATCGCATAGGTAACTACATCAATATCAACCGTGTGGGTGCTATCGGCTTTATCGTCGGCACGCTTGTGCTATTGGCATTCCCACCCTCACCACTCTTCATCTCTGAGGTGATGATCTTCACGGAGATTGTGTCGGTTGAGAAGTGGTGGTTGCTTGTGCTTATGCTCGTGCTTATGTGCGTAGTGCTCTACTCTATATGGTCGCGCTCATTGCGCCTTAGCTACCACTCTAACCAGGATGAGTTGCACCTCTCGGCTGTAAATCGCCGTCTGTCGTATATCGCCTCTATTCCTTTGGTCCTTGCTATCGTATTTGGTCTTTGGCAGCCTCAGGTGCTCGTTGACGCTATTGACGACATCGTTAATGTAGCTCCCGCAGTGGAGGTTGCAGAGGAGACTGTCGTTGTTGAGGAGGCTGTCGCTGAGGAGGTTGTAGCCGAAGTGGAGGAGTCTACCGAGGTGGCTGAGCCTACTGCGGAGGAGCTTGTGCTTGATGGTGAGGTAGTTGCCGAGGAGGCGGTTGCCACAGAGCCTGCACAGGAGTGCGAAATTGAACTAACATCAACTGATGAAACTATCGAATAGCCATGGAGATGTTTTACAGAACAAATAATACAGCCTCGGCGGTGGCGATTGCCGATATCCCCGTTGTGGAGTACGAGGCGCTATATAACGACCTTAAGGAGCGTATGAACGATAGCCGCTACCATGTCGCTCACTACTTTGCTACAGAGGTGGAGTCGGGTCTTAAGTTCTATATGATACTGCTCGACGACCAGACTGGCGAGGTGCTCATCACCTCGTTCATCCCCGACTACTATGCCGAGGGCCTTGCTTCGCTCACTGCCGTGCATCAGCAGTTCCACCCCTTCGAGCGCGAGATATTCGAGCTCTACGCTGTGCCCTTCGATGGCCACCCATGGCTCAAGCCCTTGCGCTTCCCATTCGACCGTCGCGACAAGGAGTCTACGATGGAGAGTTATCCCTTCTATACTATTGAGGGTGAGGAACTTCACGAGGTTAATGTGGGTCCTATCCATGCGGGTATCATCGAGCCAGGTGCCTTCCGTTTTATCTGTGATGGTGAGCAGGTGTTGCACCTTGAGATAGCACTCGGCTACCAGCACCGTGGCGTGGAGAGCGAGATGTTGCGCAACGATAACCGTTTGCGCCAGACGCTCATCGCTGAGTCTATCGCGGGAGATACAGCCGTGGGACACACCACAGCCTTTGCTGAGCTTGTTGAGAAGCTCGCGGGCGTAGATGTGGGTGACGACCTTAAGCGTGAGCGCCTTGTGGCTATAGAGCTTGAGCGCGTGGCTATGCACCTCGCAGATACGGGAGCTTTGGCTACAGATATCGGCTTCCAGCTATATCAGGTGGCGTGTGAGGCGTTGCGTACCGTTACCATCAACACCACACAGGCGTGGTGTGGTAACCGCTTTGGTAAGAGCTTGATTCGCCCATGTGGCTCGAACTTCCCACTCACCGAGGCCAAGATTGCTACCATCCGCGCCAATATGGCAGATGTGCGTCGCCGCTATAACGAGGTGCGTGAGGATATCCTCGATGCGCAGACCCTTCTTGCGCGTTTCGAGCAGTGTGGTCTTGTGTCAAAAGAGGAGATGACAACAATCGGTGGCGTGGGTCAGGCGGCACGTGCAAGTGGCTTGGCGCGCGATATCCGTGCTACACACCCCTCGGGTTTCTATGCTGGCGAGTTTAGCCACACGCCCGTATTGCGCACTGATGGCGATGTTATGTCGCGTCTTGCTACGCGCATGGATGAGGTGTTGCAGAGTATCGACTACATCGAGCGTGTGCTTGCAGAGTATAAGCCCTCGGAGCATATTGCGGTACCCGACTACAATGCGCCACTTAAGGCTGATGCGCTCTCATTCTCGCTTGTTGAGGGCTGGCGAGGTGAGATATGTCACGTGGCACTCACCAATGCCGAGGGCAGCATCGCTAAGTACAAGGTGAAGGATCCCAGTGTTCACAACTGGTTGGGTCTTGCCATCGCTGTGCGCACGGAGGGCATCTCGGATTTCCCCATCAACAACAAGAGTTTTAACCTGTCGTACTGTGGTCACGACTTGTAGTGGTCACGCGCAATAGAAAATAATAGAGTTATGCTATTTGGAAAATTAAGAATCCTGCGTAGTCATGGCAGGCAGTATATACCCAACCTGGATAAGGTGACTCTAACGGAGGAGTTCCGTGGCTTCCCCATGCTCACCATCACCGAGGATAAGAGCGACTTGGAGCGCGCCGCTAAGATATGCCCCATGGGTGCTATCACAACCACACCTCTCACCCTCGATATGGGTAAGTGTCTCTTCTGTGGTGAGTGCCAGCGCATAGCACCAAAGAATATACGTTTTACAAATGAGCATCGCCTTGCTGCTACACGCCGCGAGGACCTTGTTGTCATGGCGGGACAGACAAAGCCTTGCTTTACGAAGGAGGCTGTGCGCCCCGAGATTGCTAAGTACTTCGGTCAGACCCTTCAGCTTCGCGAGGTGTCGGCTGGTGGCGATGTATCGGTGGAGATGGAGCTTAATGCTACGGGAAATGTAAACTTCGACTTTGGTCGCTATGGTGTTGGCTTTACAGCCTCACCTCGTCATGCCGATGGTCTTGTCCTCACAGGTCCCATATCTTCAAACATGGCAGAGGCGCTCGACATCTGTTACAACTCTATCGCCGAGCCTAAGATCCTTGTCGTATGTGGCTCTGAGGCTATCTCTGGTGGTCTCTATGCCGATAGCCCTGCGGTAGACCGTTCGTTCCTCGATAAGTATCATGTCGATTTGTGGTTGCCTGGCGCCCCTACACATCCATTGTGTTTCATAGATGGTATCACCAAACTCCGCAAGTAGTTTCTTGTGATAAGCCGCAATCTGTGGCGCTTCAATCAAAACCCCGAATAGGACGTACTATTAGTACTACCCATCCGGGGCTTTTTCATGTCATCGCCACATCTTACGGCTTCTGACAAGAAACTGCTTTACTATGGTAGAATGGCTGACATTGAACTGACATCTAAAACAAACCCGCCTAACAGCTGTCTGTTAAGCGGGTATATTTTTGCCTCTATGTTGCCTTTGTGTTATTTGTTGTGGCCTGGACCTTCGGGGAACCAGCCCTTATCGACACGTCTCTTCTGATGGATCAACTCCAGTATGCTCCAGAATGATGAAAAGGCTGTTACACCAAGGATTGTGGATACAATAAAATTCGCAACCATGATTGATAGTGCACAAAACACGATGCCTGCCACGAGAAACATCCACCAGCACTTTGTGCCGAGATAATACTCTGCTTTAATAACAATAGGATGAAAAACTCCTATTATAAAAAATGTTGCAAGACCTGCTATAATTCCTGTAAAGTTCATAATTCACACCTATTTTATACATATTTTATATTATCTGTAGAGCTTACGAGGGGTATGCTCTACAGATATTTCTATACTAACGACTAATACATGTAGTCGTACTGCGAGTAGCTCTTATCATACTTCAAGTCGGCAAGTGATGCTGCCTTAACACCGATGTTAAATGCCCAACTCTTGTGGTTACCGAATGGGATCCACGTGAAGGACATCTGCCAACAATGCAGGTCGCGCGTGATAGATATGGAGGTCATCGACATTTTGCGTGCCGTGAAGTCGTAACCCGATGTCGCCGTAATCATGGTCTTGGGCGTAAGCTTGACGCTGGCGTTGACATTGATGGTCTGCTGCAGGTTCTTGGTATAACCCGTAGTACCATTATTCACAAAGCGCGCGCTATAGCTGAAGCTATAGTTAAATCCGAAATTCCACGGTATCGAGAAGTCGTAGTATTGGCCAGCCATCCATTGCCTTCGCATTGCGGGGTTTAGTTGACCATAAGGGTCGGACCATGAGTTGAAGTATTCGGCAGGGAGCGAGGTGATGTCATTACCTGCAACCTGACCCTTATTCTCGCGTGAGCGGAAGGTGTAACCAAAGCTCCAGCTTGCGCTCTGCAAGCGGCCTATGCTACCGCGACTCCACATCAACTTATTGTAGCGCACACCCTGGGGTGACACCTCGTAGGGATCGAGCGTGAGCGATAGGTTGAGGGCGATATTCTGATATACCGTCGTACGTAGCTGAATGGGTAGTGTCGATAGGCGCATTGAGTCAGCAAGGAAGTTGTACGAGCCGTTGATAGATATCTGGTCTATAAGTTTGACCTTCTTCACCGTATCGCGTGTGCGTATCTTGGCCTCGAGCGACTGCGAAAGACCGAAGGTGATGGCGAACTGCTGGCCACTGCTTGGCACACCATAAGCGTTGTCCGTAAATGGAGAGTACACCTTGAACTTACCCGTAGTATCGGTCTGTACGGTCTCGTAGAAGCCATACATCTGGCGGCTGAAGTCGGGGGCGAAGTTCAGACCTACGTTGGGCGTAAGGGTGTGGCGCACAGCCTGCAACTTACGCTCGCGCTTCTTCGCGGTGTAGGTACCATAGATGGTGGTGTTTGCCGATACTGAGGCGTTGTAGTTATACAGACGCCAGAAGCCATACTCGGGGTCGAGGGTCTCAACGGTATTAGTCTCTTCGTTCCACTGCTGTCTAACCTTCTTGAAGTACCAGCGCTCGGTGTAGCTGAACGAGGGGCTGACGTTGATGTAGTTGAAGAGTGAC
>JAGCLX010000137.1 GCA_017646785.1 Alistipes sp. | reverse complement strand
TGCCATACCGCGCTCGAAGGTCTCGACAACGAGATTTGAGAAGTATGCCAAACGCTCCTTACCCTGCAATGATGAACCATTACCCCAGAGGTAGTAGTTGTTGTAGCAGTAGGTGTACATCTCTGGATACTGGCTTGGGAAGATATCGTGAGAGTAACCACGGTACATATATGGCTCGATGCTGCTCCATACGCTCTTATAGTAGCCACCCTCGGTCATAGGATATGCTTGTGAGCCTGATGATGCGTACTCGCCACCATAGAGCTTACCCTCGAAGTACCAAGGAATAGCCTCCTCGGGGTGACCGCCCTTATTGTTGTTCCACTCGTCGTGATATACCTCCATTAGCGCGAGCTCGTATGGAGAGAACGAACCATAGGTTTTTGTGCCAGGGCCATTAACGGCTGTTGAAGGTAGTGTACCTCCCGCAGCAACATATCTATCCTGCCACCACTGAATCATGTTTGACGAAGCAGCTGCCCAACACATGTTGATGTCGCCATTGTTGCCAGCACCCTTCTTGTTTACGTCGTACCAGCCCGATGATATTGTCACGCCCTCGGCAAATACGATTGTCGTGCCGCTCTCCACAGCCTCGGCAGTTACAGTAATCTCGTTCGATGTTACCGAGCCCTTAGTTGCGTAGATGGTGTATGTGCCAGGGGTTGTTGTTGCAAACTTGTTGCCGTTGACAACGCTGCCATTAGCATAGATTGTCGACTGGCTTGTCACGTTTGCACCATCCTGTGTTACGAGGAGCATTACGCTGTCGATGCCGTTGGCACGTATTGTATCGCTTGTAGCCTCGATTGTGATAGGCTTCTCCTCCTCAGGCTCTGTAGATATTGCAGTAACCTTTACGATGTCCGATACAAGGTCGTTATACTTGGCGTAGAAGCGGTAATCGCCAGCCTCGGTAGTCGAGAATGTGTTGCCTGCAAGGGCTGTGTCGTTAGCAGCGTTGTAGATTGTTGCTGCCACAACCTCTCCATTTACCGCAGAGGTGAATGTTGCCTTCTGCACTCCATCAGCATTAATTGTCTGCTTGTCAACGCTAAGCTGTAGGGTGTCTGGCTCAGGCTCTGGCTCAGGGGTCTCACCCTTCTCAACAGCATTGATTGTGAGTGTGTTTGACTTGTTATTGCCGTTCTTAGCGTAGAACTTATACTCGCCAGCATACTTTGTCTTGAAGGTATTACCCTCCAAAGCCTCGTTTGTCTCGGCGAAGTAGAGTGTTGCCTCCACAGTCTCGTCATTGCTGTTCTTAACTGTGAATGTCGCCACATCCTCGCCATCTGCCACAATCTCCACCTTGTCGGCAGAGAGTGTCAATGTCTGTTGTGTCTCCACTGCTGGCTCTTTCTCGCACGCCACGATGCCGAGGAGTGCTATGAGTGCAAATAATATCTTTTTCATCCTATTATTAAATATAAATAGGGTGAGGGTATTGCGCCCCCACCCATGTTAATTACTTCACGCGCTTAAGTACGATGTCGCTCGTTGCGCACGCCTTCATCTGATAGTCGTTGAGGAATACTGCAGGGCGGTAGATGCCGTAGCCAAACTCCTCGCCAGAGTGATAAGCACCGATTGTTAAGGTGTCGCCATCCTCCGAAAGTGTCATAGGGAATGTAGCAGGTGCTGTGAACTCATTGTTGATGTCGCAACCGAAGAAGTTTATGTAACCGATAGTGTCCCAGTTGTAGAGGTATGTGCCTCTTGAAGTTGGAACGCTTAGAGTGTTGCCCTCGCCAATCTCGATGAAAATCTTTGGACCGTAGTCGCGGTAAGCGAGGTTCTGACCCTTAGAGTAGTAGTTAGGCAATGCCTCCAAGAGGTCTGCAGGTGATTATACAGGCATCTCGATGTACTCGCCCTGTGCTGAAGCATAGAATGGGAAGCCGAGGATTACAAGACGGTTCTGATCGCGGTAGTCAGCCTCCGACTTAGCGTCGATACCCTGTGCGATAGTCACTACATCAGTAATTGTTGTCTCCACCCAGTTCTCCTGAAGAAGTGTGTATGTCATCTCCCACTCGCCGAGAAGCGATGTGAAGAGGTCTGACTCTACGCGTGGTGCTGCAGCCTGCTTAGGAGTAGAGTATGTCGTAGCCTTGAATGTCGCTGTCTGCTCGGCATTCTTCACGATAACCATAGCTGTGTACTCTACCTCTGGCCACAAATCCTCCATCTTAATCGAAAGACCTGTGTTGTTGATAGCGTCGATATCCACTGCGCTAACCTCTGTACCATAGTTATTTACGATATACTCGTCATCGTAGCCCTCAAGACGCTTTGCGTGAACGTCGGCAGTAGCGCGGAATACCACCTTAACGCTTGCTGCAGAGTCTGAGCGAAGGTTGAGGTAGAGAGTGTTGTGAGGATTTACGTTGTCCTCAGATACAGAGAGCTCAACGGTTGGTGCGCTAAGCTGCTTAGCTGTTGTTGTGAACTCGATGAGTGTGAGAGCCTCTGCTCCCTTATTATCGACAACCACGATGTGGCAGTAGTATGGAGTCTCTGGAGTAAGACCTGCCCATGTGTCGCAGTGGTCATCTGTAAGGTGCCAAGCACCTGCATTAGGGTTCTTCACAAGGTTGATGAGCATAGACTCGCCGTAGCCATCAATAATGCTCTGAGACCACGCCTGATCGCGTACATATACATAATACTCAACAACTGTGTCATCAGGCTGTGTCATAATCTCCACCGATGTAGAGCCAACCTCCATAATGTTTGTTGTGATACCAGCCTCAGATACAGGCTTGCGGAGAGTCTTGAAATCCTGGATGAAGATATTGCCTGTGATGTTCTTCTGGCTGTCGCACTGCGCTGCGATAACATAATACTCGCTATCCTCACGCATACGCATCTCAAATACACCATAGCTTGCGCCATTTACCCACTCTACAGTCACAGGACCCTCCTCTGGGATACCGATACCTGGTGTCTGAATGTACGACTCAGGTGTCTGACCGTAATACTCCAACGACGCCTTGTCGATACACTGGAAGATGATGTTGCCAGGCAGAGCAATTGTAAATGTGGCATTGTCGTAGCCTACGTTCTCAATAGTGATAGGGTTCTCCACGCCATCGTCAGGTGTCGAGAACGCAAGTTTCTTTGGGTCACTCAAGATACCGCCCTCAGTGGCACGAAGAAGTGCACGAAGTTCGTACTTGCTGTTGTCATTAAGACCCTCTACAGTGATTGTTGCTGTAGACTCTACTACCTGTGTGTTACGTGCGAAAATCTCCTCGATTGAAGGAGCCTGTGCGCCCTCCGCAATAACAGCATAGCCCAATTCGCCGGCTACGGTTGTTGTAACCTCAAAAGTGAATGAGTTGTGTGTTACTTCGCCTGCGGTAAGTGTAATCTCTGGTTTTGTGCCTGGGGTTGGCTCAGGGTCGTTAGTCCCCGTCTGACATCCCACTGCACAGATGACACTTAGCAGTGTCCACAAGAATAGCATTTTTCTCATTGTGTAGATAGTTTTAGGTTTTTAATATTTATTATTAGTTTTTTCTCATGTGTATGCGTACACGTATGCACTATATGGTGCAAATATAATCAAAATATTTATAACCACAAAATTTTAGAAGTTGTCTAACAAGGTTGTTTTGGCGTCTTTGTTGATATAACAGCGCATCTACTGCTGCTAACAAAATTTTCACCAATGGGCAGTACGCCTAAGTACAGCCCATCGTCTCAAATTTT
>JAGCLX010000136.1 GCA_017646785.1 Alistipes sp. | reverse complement strand
GGAGAGTGTTAACGTTCTTGACGAGGTGGTAGTAACAGCCTCGGGGGTGGGCAATATGCGTCGCTCGGCCTTCAACGCTGTGGCAGTAGATATGCAGCCCCTGAAGAATACGACAAAGAACCTTGCCGATGCGCTCTCGAGTGCCCCTGGTCTAAAACTCCATGAGTCGGGTGGCGTAGGCTCCGATATGTCGCTCACGATAGATGGCTTTGCGGGAAAGCATGTTAAGGTCTTCATCGACGGCGTGCCTCAGGAGGGCGTTGGAGGTGCCTTCTCGCTCAACAACATCCCCGCGGGATATGCCGATAGGGTGGAGGTATATCGTGGTGTTGTCCCCGTGGGCTTTGGTGCCGATGCCTTGGGTGGCGTCATAAACATCGTGACGAACAAGTCGCACCGCGCATGGTGGGCCGATGCCTCATACTCCTTCGGATCGTTCAACACCCACCGCTCAAATCTGAATGCGGGTCAGCGACTCGAAAATGGCCTAATGTGGGAGGTCTTTGCCTTTCAGAACTACTCCGACAACAATTATGATGTGGACGTTCCCGTTGAGGACTTTGCTACGGGGCGCATCGACCGCACGCACCTCGAGCGCATGGAGCGCTTCCACGACACCTACCACAACGAGAGCGTCGTGGCGAAGGTGGGTGTAGTGGGTAAGCCCTGGGCAGATAGGCTGATGTTTGCGATGAACTACTCGCAGATGTACAAGGAGATACAGACGGGTGTGCGTCAGGAGATTGTCTATGGCGACAAGCTGCGTCGTGGCCACTCGCTTATGCCCTCGGTGGAGTATCAGAAGCGCAACCTCGGTGTCGAGGGTCTTGACCTCACGCTTACGGCAAACTATAACCACAATATAACATACAACATAGACACTGCGCAGTACAAGTACAACTGGCGTGGTGATATGCAGCGTCTTAACTCACCTGGCGAGCAGTCCTATCAGCATACGCGCTCAGCAAACCGCAACTGGAACGCCACGGCGACACTCAACTACCGTCTGGGTGATGCGCACACCTTCACGCTAAACCATGTCGTGAACCACTTCCGTCGCTCGAACACTTCGCTCCTGGCAAAGGAGGCGGTGGAGGATACCATAGATAAGCAGACCATGAAGAATATCACAGGCTTGCAGTATCGTCTTGCACTGTCGGAGCGTTGGAATGCCTCGCTCTTTGCCAAGTACTACTCGCTCAAGGTGCGTGGCCCGATAGCAACCGATAGCAACGCTACGGCATTTGTCCCCACCTCGCGTAGTGAGGATGCCTTGGGTTATGGTGCTGCGGCGACATACCTCATCATCCCCGAATTGCAGGCGAAGCTCTCCTATGAGAGGGCATACCGCCTACCCACTATCGAGGAGATGTTTGGTGACGAGGACCTCGAGATGGGCGACATAGGCATTCGCCCTGAGAGTAGTGATAATGTGAATGTTAGCCTTAGCTATACGGGAATTTTTGGTCGTGAGCGCGAGCATGGATTATATCTCGAGGGAGGCTTTGTGTGGCGTAGCACGCAGGACTACATACAGCGCAACATTGTCGACCTGAGCGGTGGCAAGGCGGCAGCGAGTTACATAAACTACGGCTCGGTGCGCACATGGGGTGTCAATCTCTCGGCGCGCTACGACTATAAGCGTTGGCTGGCCATTGGAGGCAACTTCACGTATATGGATGTGCGTGACAACCAGCCCACGGCGATAGGCTCATCGATGCCCAACCTCGGCTATGGTGACCGCATGCCCAACATCCCTTATCTCTTTGCCGATACCTTTCTTACACTCTCGTGGCACGACTGCGGGTGGCGTGGCAATACCCTCGCGCTGACATACGACAACCAGTATCTTCATAACTTCTACTACTACTCTTCGCGCTTGGGTTCCAACAAGGATGACTACATGGTGCCCACGCAGTTCTCGCACAATATAGCACTGAGCTACACCCTCAAAAATGGGGCGTACAACATCGCCTTTGAGTGTCGCAACCTCACGAATGAGCGCCTATACGACAACTTTAGTTTGCAGAAGGCGGGGCGTGCGTACTACGTTAAGTTGCGCGTGGCGTTTGGAAATAAATAGTAATAATTAATAAACTAAAACATTATGATTAACAAGATTTTACGTAAATTGTCGGTAGCGACACTATCAATCATTGTGCTGTCAGCATTGGCGGCGTGTGAGACAAACACAAACACCCCTGTGGGTGGCACGCAGGACAACGACGCTGTGCGCCCCTATGTCCTCGCTACCGAGGGTACGTTCACGGGTAACACCACAAATGCCCTCGTCACAGCCTCTACACTTGATACTGGTGTTGTGGGCATGACTGACGGATTGGTGAACGATGGCGCATCCTACTGGGTATTTTACAAAGATAAGTACCTCTATGGCCTAACATATAACCAGGGTAATGCGGGCACTACACGCTCATTCGTTATGAACGACGACTACACTCTTGAGGCGCGCCCAGCAGAGTATGCCGTGCGCCGATTTACGACTTTCGGTATATACGACCGCTACATCATGACCTTCTCTACGGGTGATGGCCCAGCCGAGTGGGCAGATGAGAATGACTACATCCCCAAGTCATTCCTTGTGTCGTACCTCGATGTTGAGGCCGAGACCTACGCCACAAACAACACCCTCGAGGAGCACTACCTCTCGGAGAACTTCCTCGGCAATGGCGAGTTCGTGACATTGGCGGGCATTGAGGAGGTAGATGGCAAAATCTTCTCGGCTGCCGTGCCCATGGGCTTGAGCCAGTATGGTGTGAAAGCCGAGGGTGGTAAGTGGATTAGAGAGGGCTATGCTGACCTTGTAAAGACCGAGGCGGGAGGCTCTGGCTCAGGAGCATACAAGGAGGGTGAGTTACAGTGGACTCAGTATCCCGATGAGTGCTGGGTTGCGATATTTGAGGATGAGAGCCTCGCGGAGCGTAAACTCATTCGTACGGATAAAATTAGCTACGCGTGTGGCAGGAACAAGTCGCAGTACTATCAGATGATTTGGAGAACAGATAGTGGTGATGTCTATGTATTCTCGCCCTCGTATGCCAAGACTATGGCTGACGAGCGTCAGCAGACCACGCTCCCCGCGGGTGTGGTGCGCATAAAGGCGGGCACGGAGGAGTTCGACCCTAACTACTATGTTAATATCGAGGCTCTTACAAATGGCATCTCCTTCCTCCGCACATGGTATATCGGAGGCGATAAATTCTTGATGCTTATGTACGATATGCCTCTTGCACCCGCCACAACGATGAAAGCATCGCGCCTCGCGATATTCGATGCAGAGAGTGCTACGCTCTCTTATGTCGAGGGCCTTCCCTCTGCTGAGCGCATCTCTGGCTTCGGCACTGCGCCCTATAGCGAGGATGGCAAGTGCTACATCGCTGTGACGCTTACAGACGACTACCCCGCGATATACGTTATCGACGCCGCTACGGCAGTGGCAACAAAGGGCCTTACGGTTGAGGCAACACAGATTGGCGGCATAGGTCGCCTTACTCCAATAAACTAAGCCGCTATGCGTAAGTTCTTTAAGCAAGCACATGTGTGGCTCTCTATACCACTTGGCGTGGTTATAGCCATCACCTGCTTTACGGGCGCTATGCTCATCTTCGAGAAGGAGATTACGCGCATGGTGCAGCGCGACTACTACTATGTTGAGGAGGTTAAGAGCGAGACGCTTCCCCTTGAGGAGATCGTTGCCGTGGTAGAGCTCACATTAGAGGAGGGGCGTAGGATCACAGGAGTGACAATATCGCATGACGCTGCGCGTAGCTACAAGGTGAATATAAACACCCCTAAGCATGCCGCGATATTTGTCGATCAGTATACTGGTGAGGTGCTGGGTGAGCCTGGGCGTGTGGAGTTCTTCAAGGATATGTTCCGCCTGCACCGCTGGCTTATGGATGAGCGCCCTGAGGATGAGGGTGCTGTGTTCTGGGGTAAGGTGATTGTTGGTACAAGCACACTACTTATGGTCATAATCATCCTTACGGGTATCGTGCTATGGTTTCCAAAGAGCATCAAGGCGCTCAAACATCGTGTGCAGATAACGCTGCGTAAGGGGTGGCACCGCTTCTGGTACGACCTACATGTTGTGGGTGGCGTCTACGCTACGTTGCTCCTCTTGGCTATGGCGCTTACGGGTCTTACATGGTCTTTCGAGTGGTATGGCAAGGGCTTCTATTCGCTCATGGGCGTTGAGAGCACCAAGGGCAATCATAGTAATACCATAAGTAGAGGTGGTCGTGATGCTAACTACCTCCGTTGGCAGGATGCGCTTGAGGCTGTAACGAGTGAGTGTGGTGAGTATAGCGAGGTTACGGTATCGAATGGCTCAGTGACAGTGAAGCGTGACAAGTGGGGCAACCAGCGCGCGGCAGATAGTTATAGCTTCGATGGCCGTACGGGTGAGATTACTGACGTAGTGAAGTATGCCGACTCCGACTATGGTCGTAAGGTGCGTGGCTGGGTGTACTCTATCCATGTCGGTAATTGGGGAGGTATGCTCACACGTATATTGTGGTTCTTGGCAGCGATGCTCGGTGCAGCGTTACCACTCACGGGTTACTATCTATGGATAAAGCGTAAGTTTTTCAGAAAGAGATAGCTGAGCGCGTGGGCAAGAGCCAATATAGGAGTAAAAGAATAGGGACTATCCATTGAGGATAGTCCCTGTTTCTAATCATGAGTAGACCGAGAATTACTCGCTCTTCTTCATGCGACGCTCCTTGATACGAGCCTTCTTACCTGTAAGGTCACGCAAGTAGTAGATACGTGCACGACGTACAACACCATACTTGTTAACCTCGATGTTGTCAATGTGGGGTGAGTACAAGGGGAAGATACGCTCAACGCCTACACCGTTAGATACCTTACGGATTGTAAACATCTTAGTACGGCCTGAACCCTTAATCTGGATAACTACACCACGGAAGCTCTGAAGACGCTCCTTGTTACCCTCGACAATGCGATAAGTTACGGTGATAGTATCACCAGCCTCAAACTTGGGCACATCGTTCTCGCCCTTTGTCCACATCTGCTCGTTTACGAGTCTGATCAATGCATCTTTGTTCATTGTTGCAACAAAATAATTAAATGTTTATCGCTCAACATTATCGCTGTGTTGGCACTACCATATTGTCACCTTCGACAATAATCCTTGTTACGCAGGAAAACGCTCGATATAGACCAAGCCCATACGCTAACAAACTGCACCTACACCCATTATAAGAGGTTGATACGAGCTGCAAAGATATGCAATTATTTTTATTATACAAAGAAATGTATTAAAAAATACTCTGTTTCAACACACTTCGTGTTACGTAGTCGCTGTATAGCTCAACAAATTGTGCGGCATCACCCACATCCTCGCGCACAAAAACAAAGGGCTCGGATACATATAATTCACCCACATAGCCATTGCTATCTTCGGCCAAGCCGCAGATGACATACTCATTGCCATAGGTGCATAGCGCCCAGTCGGGTGAGGAGCTGTAGGAGCTCTCCAGGAGTCCCTCGCGTATCTCCTCGAGGCTATACTCCGTGGTCACATCGCTGCGGAAGATGTCGAAGTGTAGCGCGGGTGCGGGCGTAGCGGTGGTGATGTCAATAGACATAAAGTAGTCGGCATAACCCACAAAGGATGCGTAGTAGGGCTCGAGAGCCGCCACTTCTCCAAGGTCGTAGGCTGTGGTGGCTACCGCTGTGATGTAGTTCTTGCCCTCGCCATCCTCCATCGTCGCAAAGCGATAGATGAATAGGTCGGTGGTCGCCGCCCCTGCGTAGTAGCCATATACTGCCAATATAAACTCGGTGGCTGGGGGCAGCTGTGTGATATGCTCGATATATGTTCCTGAGAGCTCGAAGGGCGCGTACTTGCTCATCACATACTCGAGCTGCTCCTGCTTATCTCCCGTGGGCATGTTCTTGGCATACATAAGCACCGCAGTGTAGGGTTCGTCGCTTGAGGGGGTGATGGTGACATCCACAGAGCGGGGACGCACATTCTCGAAGCATACCTCGAAGGTCATCTCCGAGCGCTCCACGGTGCCCGTAGTGAAGTAGTAGACCTCGGGGTGTGATACCACCATCGGCACATTGCCATTGTCAGATGCTATGGCGTATATGAGAGCCATGTATCTGTGGTTGGCGTTCAGCGTCTTTGAGAAGGTCGTGTCGCCACGATAGCCGAGCTGCTGCATGATAGCCTCGGCATCCATCTCCTCGAAGTAGTATAGGTGGTCGGCAATGTGGAAGAATGCCTCGGCCACAGCCTCCTCCGCCTCAGGGGTGAAGGGTAATCCCTGCTCGACATATCCCGCCTCAGTATCCTCTATAATCTGCACAGCGTAGTAACCCTCCCAGCTCTTAGGGGCAACGTCGAACGTCACCTCTGGGCCGTCGGCTGTGATATCCACCTCGAAGAGCTCTGTGCTACGCTCGGGCAGGCGCTTCTCGACAAGGATATGGCTTACTGGGGTTATGCACTCGTAGACATCGCCATTTAGGTAGATGCCATAGGCATAAATCACATACTCGCGTGCGGGTGAAAGATCCTGCCACACCCTCTTTACGTTGCCCTGCATCGCAATGTTACCCTCCTCGAGGGTGGCCTCAAGGCTCTTATCTCCGGCGACGTAGCTGTTGAATAGGCTTCTGTCTGCCTCGATAAGCTCCTCGGTATTGCTGATGTTAAGCCCCGTGAGGTAGCTCTTCTCCGCCATCATGACGATATATTGTAGTTCGTCGTTGTGGGGTGTTATGCTCACTTCGCACTCCGAGTAGTCGAGCTTCGTAATCTCGAGCGCGAGGTGTGTATCGGGTCCTGCGGGCTGTGTTATGATGCATGTGGGTGTCTCCTTTGTGGAGGTGTGTCGCAGTGTTATTGTCGCCTCGCGCGGTGTGTCGCCCAGGTTGGGTAGCACCCTAAAGCGTATTGTGCCCACGGTGCTGTTGTCGATGTCGGCTATCCACTCTGCCTCGGTGACTGCCACGGGGGTTATGCCCATGGTGTCGTTGAGTGTGTAGCCTGCCTCATAGTCACCACCTATCTCTGCCACCTCTATAGTCGTGCGGGTGAAGCCAAATGCGGGACGTTGCTCCTCGTTGGGCTCTGTGCATGAGCATAGTAGCACAGCAATAATGGATAGGATAGTGCAGAGGCGCATAAGGACTTATGTTATAGGTACTTTATTGAGGGCATAGAGCGCATGACGGGAATCTCGCCATCCTTAGACTCCACGGCGAAGACAACAATCATATAATCCTTGTCTGGTGATAGCTGCACATTTAATGTCTGGTTACCTACATAGCAGTTTGAACGAAGATACTGCTCTGCAGTGATGCCACTCTTCATCGCTGTGCGGGCGCGTGTGTAGAAGTTTGTCGCAAAGCCCTTGATGTGATACTCCGTGAGGGGCTCGTTGGGTTGGACATACTGCAGAGAGTCCTCGGGGGCTATCTGCACAGCGTAGTAGCCACTCCAGTTTTCGGGTGTTATGCTTATGTTCACTGAGCCTCCTGCCGTAATTACGTTAATGTCGAAGGTGATGTCGTACAACTCAGGCATGGGGATATCAACGATGGTGCTGTGTAGAGGTGTGGTCATAGTGTAGCTGTTACCATCGAACTCTATGCCATAGCTGTATATGGTGTACGTAGCACCTGGCTGCATGCCTACGAAGCTTCGCTTCGCATTACCAGTGTATATTAGCTGTGGGCTCACACGCGACATAAGCTCCTCAAGAGTCATGTTATTGCGCTGTGCGAGGGCGAGATAGCTCTCCATCTCGGCGGCAACAAAGAGTGAGCCATCGGTGATGCCCGACTGCTTGAAGTACTCCGCGTCGATGATATTGGCCATGTAGGGGCGATTTTTGTCCAATGGCACATACTCCACGGTGCAACTCTTATAGGTGATATCCGAAACGTTAAACGAGAACTTGTTGAGTAGCTGCTTGTCCTGTGTGATGTACACCTTCACCGACTTCTCCACGCCGGGGTAGTCGATGGTAATCACGCCGTAACGCTCCTCGTTAACATCGCTCTCTGCGACTAAGAGTGCTATCTCAGAGTCGGTAATCTCACCAGGAGTAATCCAGTCGACATTCGACTTGGCTCTGGGTACGCCATTTTTCACGGGGTTGGTAACTGCGTAGTAGAGGATGATGTTGCCACCACCACCAGTAACGGCGAGCTCATAGCAGTCGAGCTCCAAGATGGGTGCGTTGCCTGTGTCGCTGCCACCCTCACAGCCAACGAGGATAAGCGTGGCAAGACTCATGCTCGCCCAAATAAATTTTCTAATTAGTTGCATGTCCATTATGTGTTTTTTGTTTATTTGCTATTGATAACTATCTTGGCGCTCTTAAGTCCCTTAGAGCGAGCTGTTAGGGTTATCTTACCTGGGGTGTCGTTGCTCTCGACGATAGCCGTCATCATACCACTAAACACCTTCATGCGAGGCTCGTGGAAGAGCTCCAGCGACACGGAGTTGCCGTTAGCACCTGCGCGGTAGTGACCCTCGCCCGCTACGTTAAACTCAATGAGGTTGTCGGCTGTGGGGCAGAGATTCCCATCCTTGTCCACTACGCTCACAGTCACAAAGGCCAAGTCCTTGCCGTTTGCCTTGATTGTGGCGCGGTCAACAGATAGCTCTATGTGGTGTGGCTTGCCAGCAGTCTTCAACTCTCTCTCAGCTACCGCCTCACCCGCTTCGTTGTATGCCACAACCTTCACTGTACCTGGTTCATACTTCGTGTCCATCCACATTAAGCGATAGCGCGATTGACGCTTTAGAGCCCTCTCCGACTCCTCGTCCCAAGAGTTCTCGAGCGTTACCGATCTATCCTTTGTGCGAATGCCTTGGCTTACACCATTTATGAACAACTCGGCAGCGGGGTAGTTCGTATACACGAAGATGGGGGTCACCTCACCCTCGCGATCGGGCCATGTCCAGTGGGGAAGTATGTGGAGTGTCTCCACCTCCTTGTTCCAGTGGCTGCGGTAGAGGTAGTAACGATCTTTGGGTAGTCCTGCAAGGTCGACGATGCCAAAGAGTGATGAGTGGCTTGGCCAGTTGGTGTAGTAGGGTGTAGGCTCTCCGAGGTAGTCGAAGCCTGTCCATACGAACTCGCCAATGCAGCATGCGTAGTCCTCGTGCCACATCCAGTCATCCTCGGGAAGGTTAGACCATCCGCAGTGTTCCACGTCGTATGATGAAGACTGGTGGTCGTCGTATGTAGCCATCGAGCGACGCTCAACGGGGAACTTATAGACGCCACGGCTACTTACCGTTGATGCGGTCTCTGTGCCAAGTATAATCTGCTGTGGCAGAGCTTGGTAGCTATTGCCATAGTGCCAGGGTCGGTAGTTGAAGCCAGCCACATCCATCATTGCTGCCATATTGTTGTAGACGACGTTGTGGGGCTGGTCCATGCCCTGTGTTACGTAGCGCGTGGGGTCTTCGCGGTGGCAGATATCCTGCAAGAAGCGCGAGAGCTTGGGGCCCCACATCTTATCACCTTGGTCGGGCACCTCGTTGCCTATGCACCACATCACCACACTTGGATTGTTGCGGTAGTGGTGGATGAGGTTCACCATGTCGCGCTCTGCCCACTCGTCAAAGTGTTTGTGGTAGCCATTTGCGAGCTTGGGTGTCTTCCACTCGTCGAAGGTCTCGAGCATAAGCATCATGCCCATCTCGTCACACGCCTCCACAAGCTCGGGTGCTGGCATGTTGTGCGAGGTGCGTATAGCGTTGCAGCCCATATCCTTCATTATGCGTATCTGTCGGCGGATGGCGGCGTCGTTCACCGCAGCACCAAGAGGACCAAGGTCGTGGTGGTTACATACGCCCTTGAACTTCACTATCTCACCATTTATATACATTCCCTCCTCGGGAACAATCACAAGTGTGCGAATGCCGAAGCGTGTAGAGTACTCATCCTTTAGCTCGTTGCCTGCGTAAATTTTTGATTTTGCGCAGTATAGCACAGGGCTATCCACACTCCATAGTTCGGGCGTTGCGATGTCGAACGCCTGCTCGAAGAGGGTGTTGTCGTAGCGGCTAAGCGTAGCCTCATTTGTGGCTACCACCTCGCCAGTTGGACTTATGATGTCGGTTACGATGCGATAGATGCTCTTATCGGCGTTCTCAGGTGTGGTGAGCTTTGTTCGTAGCTCCACCTTTGCCCACTCCTGAGTTACTGTGGGTGTCGTAAGCTGTGTGCCCCACACGGGAACGTGTGCATCTTCCGTAACTACGAGGTGCACATTGCGGTATATGCCCGCGCCGGGATACCAGCGTGATGACTCATTCTCATTCTCAAGGCGCACGGCGAGGGTGTTTACCTCACCCGCCTTGATGTAGGGGGTGACGTCGAAGTGGAAGGAGTTGTAGCCGTAGGGCCAGTAGCCCACCTCCATACCATTTATATACACGCGTGCGTGACTCATAGCGCCGTCGAATATCAGCGTAGCGCACTTACCCTCCTTGAATGAGGGTGCTTCAAACTCAAGACGATACCAGCCCACGCCAACAAAGGGTAGACCGCCCGTACGTCCGGCATGCTCCATAGCCTCCTTTTGTCCATCCTGTGTGATGGCTACATTCTGGCGGTCGTTGTGTATGCTGAAGGGGCCGTATATCGCCCAGTCGTGGGGTATAGTCACCTCCTGCCACGCCTTGTCATCATAGTCGGGAGAGGTGAACTCGGCGCTATCTTCGCGCGTAAAACGCCAACCGCGCTCCAGAAGTTGCTCCGTGCGTGTCTGTGCCTCGGCAGTAATGATGGTTGCAATGGCCGCGATAGCCAAGAGTAGTCGTTTCATATCGTAGTAGTTGTTAGTTGTGATGTGTGGTTAGCGTTGCTGGCGACGGAACTCGGCCAAGATGATGCCCGTAGCCATTGCTACGTTTAGTGATTCCGAGGTGGGTGCATCTGCTGGGTATGGGGGTATGAGCAGGTGGTGTGTAAGAGCTTTACGTGTCTCGTTGGTTATGCCGCGTCCCTCGTTGCCCATAACGATGATGCCACTCGCTTCGAGCTTCTCGTCGTAGATGTTGCCTCCGTCGAGAAGTGTGCCGTATATGTTAAGTCCCTCGCGCTGTGCTTCGCAAAGCAGTGCGGGGAGGTTGTCTGTGTAGTGTACCCTCACGCGAAGTATAGCTCCCATGGTTGCCTGAATAACCTTAGGGTTATAGCAGTCGGCGGTGTCGCGTGAGCAGATGATGTCCTCGACGCCAAACCAGTCGGCAAGGCGGATGATGGTGCCGAGGTTACCAGGGTTCTGCACGCCATCGAGGGCTATGGTGAGCTTGCCGCGTAGATTAGCCAACAACAGTTTGTAGTTGGGTTGCTCCACTACGGCAAGGGTGTCGTTTGCAGTTTTGAGTTGCGATATGCGCTCCATCTCGCGCTGGTCGACTATCTCGATGTTCTTGCCCTTGAGGTCGTGGCGTGTGGTGTATATGCGGCGCACAGCAAAGCCCGAGGCGAGTATCTCCTCGGTAAGTTTGCTTCCCTCGGCGACGAATAGTCGCTCCTGGTCGCGCACACGCTTCTCGGCAAGTGAACGCACAAATTGTATGTCGGCCTTAATCATCTCTCTTCGTTGATGCTAAATGTCATGCCTTCGCCAGCGATGACCGTATTTGGAAATATCTTGCAACACTCTTCGCGAAGGAGCTCATGGTCCTTGTATCGTGACGAAAAGTGTCCTATAATAAGTTGTTTTGCCTCCGCCTTTACGGCTACCTTTGCTGCCTCTACGGTTGTGGAGTGCCCGCGACCCTTAGCAAACATAGCCTCACGTGTGGAGTATGTCGTTTCGTGGTAGAGCAGGTCTACGCCATGTACGCGCTCTGCGGCCTTTGCCGAGTAGGCGGTATCCGAGAGGTAGGCATAGGAGCGAGCCTTATAGGGTGTGTAGGTCAGTTCGCTGTTCGTGATGACCTCTCCATCATCCAATGTGATATCCTCGCCACGCTTTGCTGCCACTATCTGGGCTATTGAGAGCCCATATTTCTCTATCTTGAACTTGTCGACGTTTAGTCCTGGCTGCTTCTCCTTGAAGAGGAAGCCCGCAGTGGGCACTCTGTGGCGCAGGGGTATCGACCACACCTCGAGGGTGTTGTTCTCAAATATTATTGTGTGCTCCGTGGTACGTACCTCGTGCCACTTAACCTCGTAGGGTAGGTCGTCCCAAAAGTAGCGGCGGTGGTACTCCAATATGTCACCCATGGGCGCAGGAGCATATATGTCCAGAGGTGTACGCTTACCCTCCAGTCCGAGGGTTGCAATAAGCGGAAAGAGACCGAAGCAGTGATCTCCATGTAGGTGTGAAATAAACACAGCCCTAAGACGCAGCGGATTAATGCCGCGCCTTATGAGCTGCTGTTGTACACCCTCACCTGCATCCACGAGGTAGTATTGCTCGTTGAGGTTAACCACCTGTGCAGATGGGTGGGCGTGTGGTGTAGGTTTAGCAGATGAGTTACCGAGTATGGTTATGCTAAACCCCATCTCTTACTGAGCAAGCAACCAACGCTCGCAGTCCAACGCTGCGATACAGCCAGAACCTGCTGCTGTGATAGCCTGACGGTAGTGAGGATCCTTAACGTCGCCCGCAGCAAATACACCCTCAACAGATGTCTTAGATGTGCCGGGAACAACCTTGATGTAACCCTGCTCGTCGAGCTCAAGCTGACCCTTGAACACCTCTACGTTGGGGTGGTGACCAATAGCGAGGAAGAAGCCCATGATGTCCAATATGCGCTCCTCGCCAGAGGTGCTAACAACGCGTACGCCAGTTACGCCATCCTCGTCGCCAAGGACCTCGGCTGTGTTATGCTCGAACAATACCTCGATGTTGGGTGTGTTGAACACACGCTCCTGCATAGCCTTAGATGCGCGGAGGTAGTTCTTACGAACGATGAGGTAGACCTTCTTGCAGATTGATGCAAGGTATGTAGCCTCCTCGCAAGCGGTGTCACCACCACCTACAACTGCTACATCCTGCTTGCGGTAGAAGAAACCGTCGCAGGTAGCACATGCGCTAACGCCCATGCCGCGGAACTTTGCCTCAGACTCCAAACCGAGGTACTTTGCCGATGCACCTGTACATACGATTACTGCCTCTGCCTCGATCTCGTGCTCGTGATCTACGACAGCCTTGAATGGGCGTTTCGAGAGGTCTATGTCAGTGATGATACCCTTGCGTACATCAGCACCAAAGCGCAAAGCCTGCTGACGGAGATCCTCCATCATAGCTGTACCAGTGATACCCTGGGGATAGCCTGGGAAGTTCTCAATCTCTGTAGTTGTTGTAAGCTGACCACCTGGCTCGATACCCTCGTAGAGTACGGGTGAGAGGTTAGCACGTGATGTGTAGATAGCTGAAGTAAAGCCTGCAGGGCCGCTACCGATAATCAAAACTTTTACTTTCTCCATAGTCTTGGTTGTTTTAGTTATAGTTAAATTAGTTGATTGTGTTCCTGTTAGTTATTATCGTGTGTTAAGGAAGTCTGCCACCTGCTCTCCCTGGTCGCGGAAGTCGTAGCCATAGCCCACCATCATGTCGAGACCGCCATCACGCTCACGGTCGGCCTCCGTCGCCTCGCGCATGCGCTTGAGGATGTTCTCCGATGCCGCAATGGTGTCGGCCACCTCCTCGGCTGTGGGTGCATGTCCCATTAGTGAGCTAAGAACATCGTAGGCATATGCTGCGGCCATGTTGTTGTAGTTGGCGTACCATGTTGCGAGTTGCTTGTCTATGGTATCTATGATTAGCTCCCTTGTCGCTATTCGACTCAACAGACTCTCCGTAAGTCCCAAAGGTAGATATTGACCTGCAATGTCTATCCACTCTGTGTGGTCATACTCTGCCGCCGTGTAGTCACCCATGCTGAGCATCATGCCCAACGAGGCCGCTATGGCGCTGTTGTATAGCTTTATGCTTCGAGGTATCATCGCGGCGCGTATTGTGGTGCGGTTGTAGCTGTGGGTTTTGGCCTCGGGGTCACGCTCCATTAGTCGCGTTAGCGCATCCACACCGCGCATCATCTTGCCCGTTATATAGGGGTTGAACTCCTCGAAACAGATGTTATCACGTTTAATGTTACGCTTGTCGCGCGACTTCCACTTCTCGATATCGCGTATCGTGCCGTAGCTCTTGAGCGAAAGAGCGGGCATGAGCAGCGTATGTCCATCCTCCTCGATGAGATATGAGTAGGGCATGTCCTGTGTGTCGTGGTGTCGCGTGTGACGACCCAGTACCACGGTATATGGACCCTCGATAGATGGCGCCATGACGTAGGCACTACTTCCGAACTTCGTGCCTCGCTGGTGTACAGCCTGGTGCACTGCGCCACTCTTAAATAGGTGGTTAGACTGGTTTGTACCGCTACCTGCGTTAAAGAACGAGAAGATACCCGCGATGAGCAACGACGACTTGTGGTGCGACACGGTGAAGGGGCCTGCAAAGACTGAGGCTGCCTCGCCATTCTCGCAGTGGCAGTTGGCAAAAAAGAGTGTGTCTACAGCGGTGAAGCCGTTGCCAATTTTCGTATTCTCGCCTACGAAGCAACGCTCGATGCTCGATGCTCCGTCTACCTTTGTGTCGTTGTCGAAGATGAAGTCCTTAGCGCGTACATCGATGCCCACCTTAGCATTGCGACCTACTGTGCCATTCTCCAAGTGAGATGCCCCCTCAATGGTTGCGCCACGCTCAATGTGCACCTCGCGTATGAAACGAGCTCCAACCACCGTGCTACCATCCTCAACAACAGCAATGGTGCTTCGTCTTAACTCGGCGCGCTCCTTAGCCATCTCCAAGAGGCTCTCTACAGCTTCGCGACGGTTGCGCATCATGGTCATTATGTAGGCTATCTGCGAGGTTATATCTCGGTATATAATCGCGGTACGACCACCATTCTCATTTACTGCGGCTACGCCCACACCCTCGCCAAATGTCGAGGCGTGGCGACACTCCATGCGGAGTACATCATCGATGCAGCAGTCATTGCCGATATTGTAGTTCGCAATCGTGGAGTCAGATATGCGGGTGCGTGAGCCTATCGAAGTGCATCCCTCAAATCGCACGTTACGCAACTGTTCAGGGCGGAAATCGTGCGAGACGGTGACGTCATCCCACGAAACTGCCGAACAGCCGCGCTGCTCCAAAAGCGTCCTCTCCTTAGCGCTTAGTATCCTTCGATTATCATTCATAGAGGTCATTAATCCTTTTTGGTATAGACAACACGCTTAGTGTCGAAAAATTCGTCGTCGAACATCGTGCGTATGTCGTATAGGTCCCAGCTGCGACGTGTAGCGGCAAGCTCCTCGGCAAGGTCGCCACCCTTTAGGTAGAGAATGCCGTTAGGAAGTGAACCGCGCTCACCCTTACGCAGAAGTGGCCATGCCCAGGGCATGAATCGAGCCATCTCCGTAACGGCACGCGATACCACATAGTCGAACTTCTCGCCCAGCTGCTCGGCACGGCAATTTACGGCGCGCAGGTTGCCTATCTCGGCACCCTCCTTCACGCCCTCAACCACGCGAATCTTCTTGGCAATGGAGTCGCAGCCCACAAACTCAACATCGGGAAACATGATGGCAAGTGGTACCGAGGGAAAGCCTCCGCCACAGCCGATGTCCAAGACGCGAGCTTCAGCTTCAAACTGGCACACCTTGGCGATAGCTAATGAGTGGAGGATGTGGCGCGTGTAGAGGTGCTCCATATCCTTGCGCGATACCACGTTGATGCGGGCGTTCCACTCCTCGTAGAGTGAGCCAAGGCGCTCGAACTGCTCCTTCTGGCGCTCCGTAATATCGGGAAAGTATCTTACTATCAAGTCGCTATTCATACTCATTATCTCATTGGTGTTGTGTGCGTAGTCTTAGGTCTACTCTTTCTCTAATATCAGTTTGCATACGGCGGCCTTGGCGCGTCGTATCTGGGTCTTAACGGTGTTTATGGGTCGCCCCAGCTTCTCGGCAATCTCCTCGTAGGAGTACTCCTCCAAGAAGCGCATCTCGATAATCTGGCGATACTCCTCCGAGAGTTCATCGATGGCACTATAGAAGTGCGTGCGGCTTTGGTTTATTATCACCGACTCCTCGGGTGATGGCGTTGTTGCCTGTGGCGCGCGGAAACGCTCATCGATAGAGAGGTCGTTTGAACGACGACGCAGGTGGTCTACAAGCGTGTTGCGCGCAATGGTGTATATCCACTGACCAAAGGTGTAGTTGCGTGAGTAATCTTCGAGGTGCAAATACACCTTGATGAAGGTCTCTTGCAGGAGGTCTGCCGCCGTATCCTTATCTCCCAGGCGTTGCTCAAAGAGGCGTGTAAGTGCCTCACGATAGCGCGTAAAGAGATACTCAAAGGCCTGCTGATCGCCCACAGATGCCAACTCCACAAGCTGCGAGTCGGAGGCTACGATATAGTCATCTATTTCCATATGCGTGGCGTATTGTGACTCTTTCTGCTCCATAGCATCCACTCTATAGCAGGACCGAAGAGGTCGTATATCCAGTATCTGAGGGCGATGTCGCTCTCGCCAAGTTTGAGGGCTGCGCGGCGTGACGACCACAAAACAATAGCATAACGAATCAATAGCAGCCCTATTGCGCCGAGCTTTATCTCCAAAGGCATGATGGCGATAATGGCGATGGTGAGGATGAAGAACAACGCACGGCTACCCAACTCGCGGCTTGTGAAGCGCTTGGCGTCAATAGGGTAGAATTGGCGTGCATGTCCCAGATATCGCATCTGCTCGACCCACTCCGATCTCATGTCGATGCGCTCCTCAACGGTGATGGCGTGACGAGACATTACCACTGATGTACGCTTAGCATTGGCTATTGCCTGAAGGTAGAGGTCGTTTTCGCCAATATCTATGCGTAGGTGGTTGTAGCCACGGGTGCGCTCATATAGGTTGCGGTCGAAGCCGTAGTTGCTACGAGGGGCATAATATGGTTTGCCAATCACGGCGCGAGCCATGGCGTTACGCATCATGTTAAACTCAACCATGCGCATGATGAACGTAGTGAGGGTCTTGCGCTCGAAGTGTGGTATGGCGGGTGCTATGACGACAGAGCCGCGTTCAAAACCCTTAGCCATTGTCGCAATCCACTCGTTGGATATGGGAGTAGAGCCAGGGATGGTGAAAAGCAGCGAGTCGTATTGTGCCGACTTGATACCTACATTGAGTGCCTGCTTTGTAGAGATGTAGAGGCGCTCGTTGCCACCCATCCTCGTTAGACGCATGTATGAGTGGTTGTCACGTATGCGCTGCAGCTCATCGTAGTAGTCGTTGTCACCGCCGATGTATACCACGACAACCTCGTAATGGCTATACTCCTGGTGGAGTAGTGCGGGTAGCTCATCCACCAAAAAACGCTCACTCTCGCCACGCAAAGCGACGATTACCGATATGGGAGGGTTCTCTCTGCGCTTGGGTCTTTCGCGCAATAGGCGGAACTTGATGATGCGATTGTATGCGATGGTGTAGTAGTATAGCTGTGTAAAAAATAGCATAACTACCAGAAATATAAGGCTTAATCCCTGCCAAGAATAGTGTTGTAATATGTCTGTAAAAAACTGCATTGCGTCTAAATAATATTAAGCGTACAAAGGTAATAAAAACAATTAACTTCTGCAATTGGTGTTTCACAATTATTTTTGTATCTTTGCACGTTATATATACGCTATGAAATTTACACTGCAACATACGGCGCCAGAAACCAAGGCGCGTGCCGGTCTTATCGAGACCGACCATGGTCCAATAGAGACTCCAATTTTTATGCCCGTGGGTACTGCTGCGGCGATGAAGGGTATCTTCCACCGCGACGTGGAGAACGAGGCTAAGGCTCAGATTATCCTTGCCAACACCTACCACCTCTACCTCCGCCCAGGCATGGAGATTATAGAGCGTGCGGGAGGTGTGCATCAGTTCTCGTCGTGGAAGAAGCCTATGCTCACTGATAGTGGTGGCTTCCAGGTCTTTTCGTTGGCTGCATGCCGCAAACTCAAGGAGGATGGTTGCCACTTCCAGTCGCACATCGATGGCTCACGCCATGTGTTTACGCCTGAGAGTGTTATCGACACAGAGCGAACAATTGGTGCGGATATCATGATGGCATTTGATGAGTGCCCTCCAGGTGATGCTCCCTACGACTATGCTAAGAAGTCGTTGGCGCTTACTGAGCGATGGCTCGACCGCTGCTTCAATCGCTACCACCAGACGCAGCCCAAGTGGGGACACTACCAGTCGTTGTTCCCCATTGTTCAGGGTGCGGGCTATGCCGATTTGCGTGAGCAGGCGGCGCGTAACGTCTTGCAGTACAATGCCGATGGCTATGCTATCGGAGGCCTCGCTGTGGGTGAGCCCACCGACGTTATGTACTCTATGATTGAGGTGTGTAATGCGGTGCTGCCGACGGATAAGCCACGCTACCTTATGGGTGTGGGTACGCCCATCAACATCCTCGAGGCTATTGACCGCGGAGTCGACATGTTTGACTGCGTGATGCCAACACGTAATGGCCGTAACGGTCAGTTATTTACGTCGGAGGGCGTGATAAACATACGCAATAAAAAGTGGGAGACGGACTTCTCTCCTATAGACCCCAATGGTGTGACATTCGTTGACCACCAGTACACCAAGGCCTACCTCCATCATTTGGTGGTGTGCAAGGAGATGCTCGCTGCGCAGATAGCCTCGTTGCATAACACGGCGTTCTATCTATGGCTTGTGGGCGAGGCGCGTAAGCATATCATTGCTGGCGACTTCAAGCCATGGAAGGAGATTATGGTCGAGAAGTTGGGTCGTCGCCTATAGAAAGTAACGATTTGAAAAGACGATGAGAATCAGGCTTTTACCATCGATACCAGGATTTCGTACCCTCGATAGATATATCTTGGGTAAGTTCCTGCGCACCTACATCTTCGGCATATTGATGATGGTTGTCATCTTGGTGGTGTTCGACTATGTGGAGAAGGTCGACGACTTCACAGAGCTGCATGCGCCATGGAAGGCTATCGTGTGGGACTACTACATGAACTTCATCCCTCAGTTCATCAGCCAGTTTAGTGCGCTGTTTACCTTCGTGTCTGTTATCTTCTTCACCTCGAAGATGGCCATGCAGACCGAGATTGTGGCGATACTCTCTGGCGGCGTTAGCTTCCGCAGGTTTATGTGGCCATACCTCATGGGTGCCTTCATAATTGCGGCGTTGAGCCTCATGCTGAGCCTATGGATTATCCCCGAGGGTCAGAAGGCGAGTGTGGAGTTTCAGAGTAAGTATATGAAGAGCCACCAGACACTGGTCTATCCCGAGCATGTATACCGCCAAATTGAGCCTAACACCTACGCCTATGTGCGTGGCTTCTCCCCCGGCTTGGGTAGAGTACCATTCTTTGCTCTCGAGCGTTTCGAGGGTGCCGAACTTGTAGAGACACTCGACGCTGCAAGTGCGTCGTTCGACGTGGAGACCAAGCGCTGGACAGCGCCTCGCTACATGATATATTCGAGGGGTGAGGATGGCACGCTCAGCGGCAAGCAGTATCGAAATCTTGATACGCTTATCAACCTCGATGTTCGCGAGTTGGGTGACATTTCGGGTGTTGTCAAGACGCTGACCTATGAGGAACTTAACGACTTTTTGTTGCAGCAGCGTAGCAAGGGTTCGGACGAGGTGTTCCTCATTGAGGTGGAGCGTAATGCTCGCTTCTCGTATCCGCTGTCGACCATCATCCTTACTATCATCGGCGTATCACTCGCATCGCGTAAGATACGAGGCGGTATGGGTATGCATATTGGCGTTGGTATTGCGCTGTGCTTCAGTTACTTGATGTTGGGACGTGTGTTTGAGCAAATTGCCATAAGTGGCTCTATAGAGCCCTGGATTGGCGTGTGGCTCCCGAATATAGTCTTTGCAATTATTGCTGTTTTTGTCTACCAAAAAGCCCCTAAATAGTCATGCGTAACTTTAACGATATAGCTGCTTCGATACGTCGTGGTGAGCGCCTTTCGGCTGCTGATGCTCTTGTGCTGTGGCGCGAGGCTCCATTGTGGCTGCTCGGTGAGTTGGCTACGGAGCGCAAGGTTGCTATGAGTGGCCGCAACGTCTTCTATAACCGCAACGTGCATCTCGAGCCATCTAACGTCTGCCTGTTTAACTGCGAGTTTTGCTCCTTCCGCCGCAGGGAGGGCGACCCCGATGCGTGGACGATGAATGTTGATGAGGTGGAGGCGCGTGCCGAGGAGTTGCGTGGTGCTGATATCACGGAGGTGCATATCGTCGGAGGTGTGCATCCAAGCCATAATCTCGACACCTACGTCGAGATGGTGCGTCGTGTTAAGCGTCAGTTGCCACATGTTGCAGTCAAGGCATACACAGCGGTGGAGATATTCTACATGATTAAGCGTGAGGGTGTTACCATTGTTGAGGGTTTGCGTCGTTTGGCCGAGGCGGGCATGGAGTGTATTCCTGGTGGAGGTGCCGAGATTTTCGATGCTGAGCTGCGCAGTAAGATATGTCCCGATAAGTGTACGGCAGAGGAGTGGCTTGCTGTGCACCGTGCAGCCCACAACATGGGTCTTTCGACAAACTGTACAATGCTCTATGGACATATCGAGACGCTCGAGCAGCGCATCGACCACCTGGAGCGCTTGCGTAAGTTGCAGGACGAGGCTCCTGGCTTTGATGCCTTCATCCCGTTGAAGTATCATAGTCGTAACAATCGCCTCTCGGCAGCGGGAGAGTGTTCTGTGGAGGATGACTTGCGCACGATAGCCATCAGCCGCCTGTTCCTGGATAACATCCCACACATCAAGGCGTACTGGGTGTCGTATGGGCGTTCAACTACGGAGATGGCGCTGGCATTTGGTGCAGATGATATCGATGGTACTATAGGTGATACCACTAAGATATACTCGATGGCTGGAGGCGCGGAGCGTCCTTCGATGAGTGTTGAGGAGCTTGAGAATATGGTGCGTGCCGTAGGCATGAACCCCGTGGAGCGCGATTCGCACTACAATATCGTAGTGAGAGATGCAAATGGCGCGGTGGTAAATACAGCGAAAAAGGTTGATATTAAGCCTATTAAGCGAGTAGAAGAAGTGAATGAAAATATGGCAACAGAGAAGAGTAGTTATGGACGTGGGGGTGATGAGCCTAAGCGTTCAAGTGGCAGTAGTGAGTCAAGACCTAAGTCGGTAGCTGTGGGTCGTAAGCCTTCGCAGCGACGTAGTGTAGAGAAGAGGAGTGGCGCTGTAGCGACGTTCTATCGCCGTCTGCCGATAATCTCTCATGTGATAATAATCGCCCTCTTTTGCTTGGTGCTGCTCGCTGTGCTTTTCATAGGCTTGAAGAGGGGTACGCGTCACAACAACACCATCGTTGTGCCCGATTTTGTGGGTACGACCATCATGGAGGCGCGTGGCGTTGCTGCGGATAAAGACCTTAAGTTGGTGGTGCGTGATTCTATTTTCGATGTGGATCTGCCAGGTGGTACTATCGTCGATCAGCTGCCCAGCACCTCGGATGTGCGAGATGTTACGGTGAAGCCCGGTCGTAAGATATATGTCACGATAAACGCCTTTAATCGCCGCCAGGTGGCAGTGCCTTACGTTGCAAAGCAGACGCTGCGCCAGGCCCTCAACCAGCTCGAACGCTCAGGACTGACGGTCGATAAACTCGTCTACGAGCCAGACCTTACATCTACGGACTATGTTGAAAAGCAGATAGTTAAAGGAGTTGAGGTTGACCCTGCGTCTACGCGCAAAGTGCCTGTGGGTACGGGTGTTACGCTGCACGTAACCTATCATCGTGATAATCAGCACACGGTTGCTCCTCGTATTGTCGGAATGTCGTTAGCCAAGGCTAAGGCAAGCTTGTGGGATCACGGCTTTAATGTGGGTAAGGTGATCTACGACGAGAGCGTTGAGGATATCCTTGAGCGTCGTGGTGCTCGTGTGTATAAGCAGTCGGCAGCTATCGGCTCGTCGCACAGCCGTGGCACAAAGGTCGATATCTACCTCTCGGCAGATGATAAGATGGTTGACTCGCTAAGGGTCATTGCCGACAAGGAGGCTGAGCGTGCCGAATCGGAGCGTCGTAAGTTGCAGTTAGCAAAGCAGCGTGAGGCGGATAGTCTTGCTGCGTTGGGTGTAAACATTTAAGAAACCACAAAACGTGATAAACGAAGAACTAAATAACATGGAGGATGTAGAGCTCTTGGATGGCGCTACGGATGGCATAGAGGAGGGTGATGAGTTGTATGAACACTTCTCAGTGACGGTGGATAAGGGTCAGTCGCAGATGCGTCTTGATAAGTACCTTACCATACGTCTTGAGAACACCTCGCGCAATCGTATTCAAACGGCTGCCGATGGCAAGAATATCCTTGTGAATGGCAAGCCCCAGAAGTCGAGCTACAAGGTAAAGCCCCTTGACCACATATCTATCGTGATGCCCTATCCTCGCCATAAGGAGGAGATCGTGCCCGAGAATATACCGCTCGATATTGTCTACGAGGATGACGATGTTATCGTGGTTAATAAGCCTGCGGGCATGGTTGTGCACCCTGGTGTCGGCAACCATAGTGGCACGCTGGTACACGCTCTGTCGTACCACTTGAGTGCGTTGGAGATGTTCTCGGAGGGTAATGCTCGCGCGGGCCTTGTGCACCGCATCGATAAGGATACATCGGGCTTGTTGGTCGTGGCGAAGAACGAGCGTGCCCATGCGGCGCTGGCGAAGCAATTCTTCGATCACACCATCTATCGCCGCTATGTAGCGTTGGTGTGGGGTAACATCGCCGAGGATGAGGGTACTATCATCGGTAATATAGGTCGTAGTCCCAAGGATAGACTACAGATGTATGTGTTTGAGGATGGCTCGGATGGTAAGCATGCCGTTACGCACTTCAAGGTGTTGCGCCGCTATGGCTACGTTACGCTTGTCGAGTGTCGCTTGGAGACTGGCCGTACACACCAGATTCGCGTTCACATGTCATGGCAGGGACACCCCTTGTTTAACGATGAGCGCTATGGTGGCAACCGCATCCTCAAGGGTACTACCTTCATGAAGTACAAGCAATTTGTAGAAAACTGTTTTAAGCTCATCCCTCGTCAGTCGTTGCACGCACGTGCACTGGGCTTCGAGCACCCCACAACGGGTAAGTATGTGCAGTTTGAGTCGGAGTTGCCAGATGACTTCAAAGCTGTATTGCAGAAGTGGGATACCTACACCGATGCTGTGGGCCTCGATATGGATGAAATCTAATAGCTTAGCATGCTAAAACCGAAACGCTTATGTTTCTACCAACAACAATAAAGGAGGTTGAGGCCAGAGGGTGGTACGAGTTGGACGTTATCATCTTCTCGGGTGATGCCTATATCGACCATCCAGCATTTGGACCTGCGGTCATAGGCCGCATCCTTGAGGCTGAGGGTTACAAGGTGGCTATCGTGCCCCAGCCGAACTGGCGTGATGATCTGCGCGACTTCAAGAAGCTTGGCAAGCCTCGTCTTTTCTTTGCCGTTACGGCGGGTGCCATGGACTCGATGGTGAACCACTATACAGCGAACCTTCGCCTACGCTCCAACGATGCCTATACGCCTGGAGGTAAGGCTGGCTTCCGCCCCGATAGAACCGTCGACACCTATACCAAGATACTTAAGGAGTTATATCCCCATACGCCCGTTGTTGTGGGTGGTATCGAGGCGTCGTTGCGCCGTCTTACGCACTACGACTACTGGAGCGATAAGCTGCAGCGTTCTATCCTTGCCACTTCAGGTGCCGATTTGCTAATATACGGCATGGGTGATAAGGTCATTCGCGACGTGGCAAAGGCTATGCGTAATGGCTTTAATATGAAGTTGTTGAGAGGCTTGCGCCAGGTGGGCTTTATGGCTGACAAAGAGTATGTCGAGAAACTGTACAACGGTAAGACCATAGTGCTTAACTCCTATGAGGAGTGTGTAGCGGATAAGCGTAAGTTTGGTAAGAACTTCTGCGAGATAGAGGTGTTGAGTAACATGATGAAGTGCGAGACCACGCTTGTGGAGAGGGTGGATGATAGGTATGTCGTTATCACCCCGCCATACGAGCGATTGACCACCGAGTAGCTCGACCACTCATTTGACCTGCAATACGAGCGTTCGCCACACTATCGCTACAAGGGCAAGGGCGATATCCCCGCATGGGAGATGATTAAGCACTCGGTTAACATCCACCGTGGTTGCTTCGGTGGTTGCTCCTTCTGTACCATCTCAGCGCATCAGGGTAAGTTCATAAGCTCGCGCTCGGAGCGCTCAATCCTCAAGGAGGTGGAGCGCATCACGCAGATGGAGGACTTTAAGGGTTACCTCTCGGACATTGGTGCGCCCTCAGCTAATATGTACCGCATGTCGGGACGCAACGAGGAGCTATGCCAAAAGTGTAAGCGCCCCTCGTGCCTACATCCCAAGCTGTGTCAAAACATGAATAATGACCACACGGCGCTGTTGGAGCTCTATCGTCGCGTGCGCGAGATGAAGGGTATCAAGCGAGCATTTATCGGCAGTGGCATACGTTACGACCTCTTCGATGAGTCGGAGTATTTCGAGACCGTGGTTAAGTACCATACTTCGGGACGTCTTAAGGTGGCACCTGAGCATACCGAGGAGCATGTGTTGAAGCTTATGCGTAAGCCCTCATTCACCATGTTTGAGCACCTTAATTCGCGCTTCCAGCAGATATGTCGTCGTAACGAGTTGAAGTATCAGCTTATTCCCTACTTCATATCCTCGCACCCAGGATGTGAGGAGCGAGATATGCAGGCGTTGGCATCCAAGGTGTTAGGTAAGCTACATTTCAACCTCGAGCAGGTGCAGGACCTTACGCCTACCCCTATGACGCTATCATCCGTGATGTTCTACATGGGAGAGAATCCATACACTGGAGAGAAGGTCTTTGTGGCGCGCTCGCAGGATGATAAGCGCAAGCAGAAGAGTTACTTCTTCGGTGGTAAGCTCCCCGAGGCTAATCGCAATAGCAGGGGCGCTGCTCCCAAGGGACAAAGACATGGTGCTGCTCCACGTAAGCCTGTCAAGCGAAGATAGGTCGAATAGGCTAAATATAATAGGCTGTCACTCAATCGAATGACAGCCTATTATGTGTTTTATGGGTAACTACTAAAAGAGATATTTATCTGTGCGTACCTGCTCAACAAGTGCGCCTATCTCTTGCCATACCTCCTCCCCAAATGTGGTACCCACAATCTCAATCACCTTGCCTGCTGTGATTGCTCCAATAGTGCCACATGCACGTAGTGACATTCCCTGCGTTAGACCATACATAAAGCCAGCGGCATAGAAGTCTCCTGCGCCAGTTGTGTCGACACGCTTAGCTGCTGCCATGATACCAACGTGGACAACCTCCTCACCACGCTTGATAAGAGCACCGCGCATACCAATTTTCACTACGGCCAACTCGCACATTGCTCCGATGTAGTCGAGTGCCTTGTGTGGATCACTCTCACCTGTAAAGGCGCGTGCCTCATCCTCATTTGCAAAGAGTATGTCAACATACTTACCCACTATGTCGTGCAAAAAGTCGCGGTTTTCCTCCACAACATTGAAGGATGCAAGGTCGATGGCAACCTTTAATCCATGATTCTTAGCTCGCTCGATAGCCGTGCGGATAAGGTCATGGTCTTGAACAAGATAACCCTCTATATATAGGCAGTCGTAGCTGTCAAAGATAGTGCCATCAATATCTTCGGCCTGAAGGTCGGCAGCAGCACCAAGATGTGTGACAAAGGTGCGCTCGCCATCCTTAGATACGAGGGCAACACACTTGCCTGATCGGTGTTTAGAGCGCAGTATAAATGGTTCGATACCTATGTTGCGAAGTGCCTGCTCGTAGAACTCACCCGTGTTATCCTCGCCAACCTTTCCGATAAATCCTACGTTTGTGCCGAGGTGTGCCATAGCACGTATTGCATTACCTGCGGAGCCGCCAAGTGATAGTGAGTATGGGCAGCCAGCAACGCTCTTCGATATGGCCGTCTGAAGCTGGCTATCGACAAGACTCATAGAGCCCTTAGCAAGCTGGTATTCCTCCAAAACACTGTCGTTGGGGAGGTTGACAAGCATATCCGTAAGCGCATTGCCAATACCTATAATGTTTCGTATCATGGGTAGTACTATTGAATCTGTTATATCTCTGTGGCTTCTGTGTCGGGGTTAACTTTGGCGTTACCTCCGCGCTACAAAGGTAATCAATTTTACTCTATTTGCAGAGCCTTTATAGGTAAAGAAGTCGTCGGACAAAAAAAATAGGGGCTGTCGCAATTTTGTTGGACAGCCCCTCTGTATGTGGTTTTGCTAATAGATTACAACTCACCAACACCACGCTCGTCAACAACCTGAACACCATCCATCATGTAGTTCTCGAAGTTGCGATTTGCGTCAGCCTTGCGTGCCTCGTTCATCTCCTTGCGCTTAGCCTCTACGTCAGCGTTGTTTACAGCGTCAGCGTTGTTAATGTTGTCAACAACGAAGAGGTAAACACCTGTATTACCCTTAACAAGTGTAGGCTCGCCGCTCTTTGTGCTACGTGCGATTGCGCCAACCAAGGCTGCATCAGTAGCATCACCAGCAGATACAGAGCTGAAGCTTACGCCGTTGAACTTACCACTCTTAATGCCCTCAGCAGTAGAATCCATAGTGAGGATCTCCTTAGCTACAGCGAACTTCTTCTCCTTCTCAACCTCACGCTTAGCGATGCGCTCGTCAACTGCCAAGTACTTGTCGTTGTTAACAGCTGTTACCATGCAAACATAGATAACGTTCTTAGAAGTCCAGTCCTTCTTCTCGCCAAGCTGTGCATCGTATGCCCAGATAGCAAGGTTGCGTGAATCCTCGATGCCGCTAACTGAAGGATATGCCTGTGCGGGGTTAGTGCCACGTGATACAACGCGCTGCATGGGGAACTTGCCAACCTTAGAAGCAGCCTCGTTGAATGACTCAGCGCTGTTACCAGCCTCGTTGATAAGGCTCTTAGACTGAGCTACGATATTGTCGTATGTCTCGTTGCTTGCCTTAACAGTGTAGTTTACATTTGCAGTAAGTACGAAGTTATCCTTCTTGCCAAGCTCAGTAACCTTGATAGCTGCAGGCTTGTTGTCTACAGTGTAAGTGAACACATCACCAACCTTTGCGTTGATGAACTTCTCAGCGTCACGCTCAGAGAGTGCTGTCATGTTGATAGTCTTAGTTGCTGCGTTAGCGCCAGCCTCGATCTCTGCGAGGTTGCCATTAACAGCCTTAATCTCCTCAACGAGCTTCTCAGCAGCCAAGATAGACTCCGCTGTGATAGCGCTGAATGTAAAGCTCTCAGGAGCTGATACCTTTGATACGATGTACTTAGCGTTCCAAGTGTCGCCATTGAGTACGGGACCGTAGTTCTCGCCAGCCTTAATAGCCTTAGCCTCTGCCTCGCTCAATGTGCTAACTGCAACATACTTCTCAACCTTACCCTCAACGCCACGGATAGCGCTCTTGATAGCCTTAAGGTCGCCCTTAGCAGCCTTAACGCCCTCGTCAGCCTTCATGATTGCAGCCTCAGCAGCAGCCTTGTCAGCCTCGCTTGCCTCGATGTCGAAGCGAACGTAAGAGATTGTGCGAGCACCATAGTTTGTGTTCTCCTTGCGGTGAGCCTCAGCGTAAGCATCTGTCTCAGCCTTAGTAGCCTCCTCTGCAGTGATCGCAGCGTAGGGCAACATCACGTAGTGGCCATCGAATGTGAGGTTCTCGTTGCGGAGTGCCTCCTCAACCTCAAGGCTGTTAGTGTACTTACCAGCAGCGTATGTGCTTACAGCCTTAGTGTTTGCTGTAACGATGTCGATACCACCGCTCATAGCCTTCATCTGCTCCCAGTTAGCTGCGATAGCGTTCTCGAAGTCAGCCTTAGTCATGGTCAATGCTGTGGGGTCGTTGTTAAGAACGTTGTTTGTGTACTCGATGAACATAGTCTCCTCGTCAGCAGGAACGAAGTTCAAGCCTGCAGCCTCGTATGCGGGGCTGAGGAACTTGTCGAATGCGATGCGGCGGTAGAGTGCCTGTGCTGTGTAGTCGGGGTTAACACCCTCCATAGCATACTCCTGAGCGTACTTAGCATACTCAGACTGCTTAACCTCGTTGCCGTCGATTGTTAGGATGATGTCATCAGTAATCTCTGCGTTGTTCTTGCCGCGCATAGAGAGCTGGTCGCCAAGAATAAATGCAACAAGTACAAGGGCAATGACTACTGAGAGTACAATGCCGTACTTGGTTCTCAATGTGTTTAATGAAGCCATATTAATTTTATGTTTTTATTGTTAATAATCCTTTAAGCCTCCAAAGATAGTAATTTTTTATTAAACAGCGATAAATATGGTGGAAAAATTCTATTTATAGCTCTATCTATGAGGGTAATGTATCTTCGCTTGCAGCGCGTATTGTGCAACTACTTGTTAATTCTCACGCTAACAACGTCGAGGCGCGACTGCTTGCGGCTGATGATTTTGATGTTAAACATCTCATTGCATAGCCACTCGCCCTCCGATGGGATACCGCCATGCTCAGCGATGATATATCCGGCAAGCGTGTCATACTCGTCGCTCTCGGGGATGCCCAATGAGTATGTCTCGTTGAGGTATTCAACCTCATGTCGAGCAGAGAACAACCACTCGTTATCAGCTGTTTGGCGCTCGATAAGCTCCTGCACATCGTGCTCATCCTCAATCTCTCCGAATATCTGCTCGAGCACATCCTCCAGCGAGATGATACCCGCCGTGCCGCCAAACTCATCAATCACAACAGCGATGCTTGCTCGGCGCTTGGTGAAGGTCTCGAGCATATCCTGTAGAGGCATGGTCTCTGCAACGTATATCGTCTTGATGATGATGTCGGAGATAGACTTTGGCTGTTCGAAGAGGCTCTTGGAGTTGACATATCCGATGATGTTGTCAATAGAGTCGTGCCAAACAAAAATACGAGAGAATTTTGTCTCTACAAATCGCTCCGTGAGCTGCTCAATGGTTGTTGATTCGAGGTCTACAGCCTCTACATCCACGCGCTGTACCATGCAGTCGCGAACGCGCAAGTCGGCAAAGTCGAGGGCGTTCTGGAATAGGCGTATATCCTGCTCCTCTTCGTCGTTGACCTCAACGTTCTCATCCTCGACAAGCGATGCCAAGTCGTCACGGTTGAACTCCGTAGGCTCTTCGCGTGGCTCGATGCGACGACCGGTGAGGCGTATTAGACCATACGATATGAGTGTCGAGAGGCGTGTAATGGGGTATAGTATGATGTAGAAGAGGAAGATGACGGGCGACAGCATTGCATAGTAGAAGTTGGCATTGCGGCGCACCACCGACTTGGGTATATACTCACCAATAAACAGGATGATTATAGTCGAAATGATGGTCTGTGCCAGAGCGTTATGCATGTCGAACAACTCAATTAGCAATATCGACATCGTCATAGAATATACCACAAGGGCGATGTTGTTGCCCACAAGGATGGTGGTGATATAGTCGCTCGAGTGGCGTGAGAATATATCGGCGATATAGTTGAACATAGGGTTCTGCTTCCTATCTATCTCTTCGCGCAGGCGGTTACGCCCGAGGAATGCTATCTCCATTCCTGAGAAGAAGGCCGAGAACATAAGCATCACGGCTATGGTTATAACTATACTTAACATTGGTTAGCCTCGTATTATTTTACTTTATTATATATGCGTGTGCGTACACGGGAGCGTGCACGTTATTTTACTTGCAACTTAGTGGAGCTGCTTAGGTCCAGCGACTCGGGCGTAAGCTCCGAGGATAGTTCGCTTGTTGATAACGACGTAGATAGCTTCTGCTGTGTCGACTCAGGCTTATTGTTAGTCGTCTTCTTTGGCCTATTTAGATCCTGCTTCTGTTGTTCCTTGCGGATGTTGCCTGGGCTTGCGGGGTTGGTACGTGTAATGTTAGATGGCGACTTAGCGCTACCCACATTGCTATTAGGACGTGAATTTGAGGACTTTATAGTTTTGTCGTTACTATTTGTCTTAGAGCTACTTAGTGTATTGCTATTTGACGCATTACCCCTATTCGACGTCTTATTTTTATTGTTGCTCTTTTCCTTGCGCTTCTCAGCCTCTGCGGCCTCCTCTTCGCGTTTCTTATTCTCAGCCTCCAGCTCTTCGGGCGTAGGCTGACTCATGTCAAACTCCATCTCCGAGCTATACTTGCGGAAGTGGATGTTTTTGAGGTCCTCGTCAGCGTCGAAGCCTACGCCAAAGTGCCAGCCATCGGGCTGCAAAATTTTGGTGTCGACGTTCGAGTATATCTTTTTTGTGGTGGCATTCCAAAAGAGTTGCTGTGTGTATATCTCGGTATGCCCCTTTACTGTTGTGTCGCCCTTATCGCGGTTATTCTTGATAATCACGACATTACCCTTTGCCTCCCAGAGTTTCTGGTTCTCGTAGTAGATGGCGTAGTTAGCCGTGATTGTTGCGTCGAGAAGGTTCAAGGAGTCCTGCGTATATGTTGTCATGTCTATGCCACGACGAAACTCCTGGTACGGGTTTGTGGCAAGGCTATATCCCTCCATAAGGGGTGTGACAAAGGAGTAGGAGCGCATGCCATTCTCCATCATTGTGATGGTGCGGTTTTCGCTCGACTCCGTCATCAAGGTCTCATAGTCGTAGTGTGTGGCCTGTGTGTTGTTGCTACATGAGAATAGCAATGTAGCACTCCCCAAAATGGAGAGTGCTATCACTGCATATCTTTTAGAGATTAGGTGCATGAACTTAATCTACTGAGCACCCGTTACTCGCGGTAACGTACTGTTGTTGTCTGGCCAGAAGCATAGCCACAGAGGATGGTGTAGCGGTCACCAGCCTTAAGCTCTGCGAAGAAGCAAGACTCCTGAACGGGGAATGCTGCGCGGTATGCGCTCATCATCTGCTGTGCAGCCTTCTGTACCTCGGGCTCATCCTTGAGGAGGTTAACAGCCTGTGACATAGCGTCGTATGCTGCCCAGTATACTGATGAACCACCGATCTTATCCTCGGGACATGGAGTTGCAGCATAGCACTGACCAAGGATGAAGTATGCGTAGCCATTCTCGGGGTTGATACCGCGGAGCTCGCGTGCAGCCTCGATAGCTGAAGAGTAGTTGTTCTTTGCAATCTCGATAAGAGCGATCTGCACGTAGAGAGGCTCCTTCTTTGCAGGATCGGTCTCCACTGCGAGTGCCTCGCGGAGGTACTTCAAAGCCTTGTCGTTCTCACCACGGTTCTTGAAGCCCTGGGCGAGGAATAATGCAGTCTCAGATGAAGGCTTAATAGTGTAGTACTGCTCAGTAGTTGCGAAGAAGAAGTCGCTTGAGCACTGTGCGCGTGACATGAGGGCTACAGCCTGTGCAAGAAGAGCCTCGTTGTTGGGGTCAGCAGCGAGCTTCTGGCTGAACAATGCCTCGAGGTTCTCGCAGCTTGCAGCACCACTGGTACCAAAGCTTGTCTCGAACATGTCGCGGTACTGCTCATCCTCAGCTGATACCTCAGCAAACAAAGGTGAAAGACGCTCATACTCTGTCAAGATCATGTCGCTTGTTACGCTATCATCATACTCATAGTCCTCGCAGAGGTACTTGAAGTAGCTTGCTGCGATGTCGAGGTGGGGCTTGCCGCTCTCGATACCTGCGTCAACAGCATCCTTCAAACCTGAGCGCAACAAAGGACGGTCTGTAGTGCAGTAGCGGAGCATATCGCGTGCCTTCATGTCGAGGATATAGTCCTTACCATTCTTTGAGTGGTCACCGAAGTAGATGACACGCTGGTCATAGATGAACAAGATAGAGTCGATGTACATCTTACGCTCCTGCACGCTACGAGCACGCTGAGCCTTATTCTTGTAGATTGTCACACCACGAGCAAATGTGTTCTGTGACGCTGCGGGGCAGTTGTTCAAGAGCTGCTGGAAGTACTCAGTAGCGCGCTTGAAATCCTTAGCGTCAATAGCCTCCTTGAGGTAGTTACTTGCGCTGATGTTTGACTGACGCTCCTCGACAGTTGTACCCCACTTGCCGTACTTAGCGTCGTCGCTGAAATCCTGTGCTGAAGCCGAGAAGCCCACCATGAGCGCGGCAGCAGCCAAAAGAACCTTTACACTTTTCATAAAAATTAGTTTTTTATTGTTTTGTTTCTGTATAATTTGCAATGCACTGTGGCTATTAGTCATACTTCTGACGTACAAACCAGTAGTCTGATGTGTCGAGCGAGAAGAGTGAGAATCCTATCGTAATTTTATAGTAGTTCTGTGTCACGAGTCCCACCTTCATGCCTTTAAGCTCTGTCGTTGCGGGCGACGATATGCGACCATACTCAAAGCCAAGGTTGATGGATGATGTTCCCCACATCTTCACTGGGAAGCCGATACCCGCTGTGATGGCCATCTGGTTGAGGTTCTCGCCAGCAAACGTCTGGTAGTAGTTGCCGAGGCGCGCTCCCACGCGGTAAGTCATGCGGTTGAGGTAGTTGCGGACATCGGTGCGCTTGGGCGTAATCTCAAAGCCGAGCTTCAGGTTGTGGGTATTTGTGTATGCTACAGCGATGTCTGCGGCATTGCTATTTTCGTCGAACGAGGCGTTGCTGCTACCCCATGCCGAGTATTTGTAGTCGATACCCCACGCAACCATGCGATCCTGGTAGTAGAAGCCCGCGCCAACCTCATGGGGAACACGCAACTCCATAGTCTGCATAACATCACGAATGGGGATATTCTGGATGTTGTGTATCGTGTTGTCGGTGTAGACGTAGTTCTGAACCTTAGGGTTGAGGTGGCCTCCGAGGTCGTACGTAGCACCAAATGTTAGTATGCGCTTATCATTCATGATGATATTCCACTGCATACCGGCCTGGAGCTTGAAGTTATTAACGCGGTAGCGGTCAACACCCTTTGTAGCTGCGTAGTTGCCTGTGCCGGTAATTACGTTAGCTATCGTTGTTGAGTATGTACGATCGATATTACCCCAAAAGTACTTGGCTGCAACACCGAATGACAATCGCTGCCAGGGTGCCCAACCAATCGCTGCCTTAACCTCTGTGATGTCACCCTCGCCGAGGTAGCCGTATACTACGCGGCCGATGTCTGCCCAGTTGTCCTGCTGCTCATCTGTAACATTCATCTTGTAGCCCACGCTGCTGTATGGTGATACGCTGACTGTCATGCCGAGGCTCTTAGCCAATGGGAAGGCCAACGAGATGTTGTGTATGTTTCCGGTGTTGTATGCTGTCTTTGCCTTGTAGTTCTCGGCACCCGCAGCGTCATACTTCATCTGGTTGTTGCGGTAGTGTGTGCCATCGAGGCTTAGGTCAAAGAGAAAGCTCTTACGAGGCACTATGCTTGCAGCTGCTGGGTTGAGGGTGTTCACCTGGCCAGCACTGCGCAGACCGATACCCACGCCACCCATCGATCGCATCTGTACGGAACCGGGAGTGAGTAGCTCGCCAGGACCATACATCGAGTATGGCGAGTATGCGTTGACGCTGCTAGTCTGTGCATCTGCCACGAGTGGCAAAAGTGACATTACCAGCGCAACGACGAAACTCAAGAATGATTTATATCCTCTCTGCATTGTAGTTCAAAATTCTATTGAGTCCGAAAATAACCGGCTCACAGTCTGCAAATATCGTATTTTTAATTCTCTTTACAAAATATTTCGCGTCACCTCCGGTGAAAATAGTGCATTTTTCTCCATTTTTTTGCATGAAAACCTCCATATAGCCCATAATTTCATGCTCAACACCTCGCATCACCCCCTGCTCGATAGCCTCTTTCGTTGTGCGACCATAGTCTAAGATCTCCTCCGTTGCATAGCAACGAGGTAGGCGAGCGGTGTAGTCGGCAAGGGCGCGGAAGCGTGTCGTTACACCAGGTGATATGTTACCTCCCTTGAAGGCTCCGCCCTCCACAAAGTCGATGGTTATGGCTGTGCCAAAGTCGACAATCATGATGTCGCAGTTGGGGTACATAGCCTGAGCACCTACGGCAGCCGCAAGACGGTCGGCACCCAGCGTCTCGGGGGTGTGGTAGTGGTTCTCGAGGGGTATAGGCGTGGTCGCAGGCTTAAACACAACGACCCTCTCAATGCGCTCAGCCACAACGGCTCTAACGCTCTCCTCGTCGCCACGTGTTGAGGCTATGATGGCTCGCTCAATCGTGGGGTAGTCGCCCAAAATAGACTCCAGAAGAGGGGCGTCAAAGCTCTCGGTGACATACTCCCTAACGAGCGTGTCGCCATCCATAACAACTGTCTTAGCGCGGCTATTGCCTATGTCGATGATTAGGTTCATCTCGGTGTAAATTAACTGTTTGGTGTTGCGATCTCAGCCAAATGACGAAGCATTGCTACCGCCTCACTGATAGAGTATATCTTTCTAACGGTCATAGATAGGCGGTTATTGTATTGCTTAACCACAAATCTGTCGGGCTCGGATACCACTCTGCGCAACATGTTGAGGAAGGTGTCGGTCTTGAAGAATGGGGAGTTGTTGTCGCCTACGAAGCGCGCTATAAGCAGACCATTCTTCACCTTGACATGCTCCATGCCGAGGTTGATGGCCTCGCGGCGCAGCTTAACCACATCGATAAGCTCCCTCACAGACTGTGGTATAGCACCGAAGCGGTCGAGAAGGCGTGTGGCAAATGCCTCGAACTGCTCGTCGGTGCGCATGGCGTCGATCTCGCGGTATAGGCGGAGCTTCTCGCTTTGCGAGCGCACATAGCTGTCGGGGATAGAGGCATCCACGTCAATGTCGATGGTGGCGTCGTCCACAAACGAGATATCCTTCATGGCGTCGTTTTCTGCTTCACTCAAGCCCGAAGTGTCAAGGCCCTCGGCACGCAATTCAGAGATTGCCTGCTGCAAAATTTTTTGATAGGTCTCGATGCCCACGTCGGCAATGAAACCACTCTGCTCGGCACCCAGCAAGTTGCCCGCACCACGAATATCCAAATCTTGCATAGCGATATTGAAGCCCGAACCCAAGTCCGAGAACTCCTCGATGGCACGCAGACGGCGGCGTGCATCACCTCCAATAAGCTCGTCGGGTGGCGAGAGTAGATAACAAAATCCCTTGCGGTCGCTACGGCCCACACGACCACGCAGCTGGTGGAGGTCGCTGAGTCCGAAGTGGTGCGCATCGTTGATAATTATGGTGTTAGCATTTCCGATGTCGATGCCGTTCTCGATAATCGTTGTGGCCACCAGCACGTCAAACTCACCATAGATGAAGTTCATGATGAGTTTCTCCATCTCATCTGCTTTCATGCGGCCATGACCTATGCCCACGCGCGCCTTGGGGCACAGACGTGTAATCATGCCGGCTATGGTCTGTAGGTCATCGACCTTGTTGTGCACAAAGTAGACCTGGCCACCGCGTGCCAACTCCTCCTCGATGGCGTCTTGTATCACCTCCTCGCTGAAGGTGTGTGACTCGGTGACGATGGGCTGGCGGTTGGGTGGTGGAGTGGAGATAACCGACAAGTCGCGCGAGCCCATGAGTGAGAATTGCAGCGTTCTCGGGATGGGTGTTGCCGTGAGGGTGAGGGTGTCGACAGCAACAGAGAGCTGCGTGAGCTTCTCCTTTGCTGCCACGCCAAACTTCTGCTCCTCGTCGATAACCAAAAGGCCCAGGTCGTGGAACTCAATCTGCTTAGAGAGCATCTTGTGTGTGCCGATAAGGATGTCAATCTTACCCGACTTAAGCTCCTCGGCGATGCGCTGAGCCTCCTTCGTTGACTTTGTGCGGTTGATATACTCCACCGTTACGGGGAGGTCGCGCAGACGCTCAGAGAAGGAGCGATAGTGTTGTAGGGCAAGGATTGTGGTGGGTACAAGCACGGCGGTCTGCTTGCCGTCGCACGCAGCCTTAAATGCTGCGCGTATGGCAACCTCCGTTTTACCGAAGCCAACATCGCCACATACCAACCTATCCATAGGCTGATCGGACTCCATGTCGCGCTTAACGGCTGCAATAGCAGTCTGCTGGTCGGGAGTATCCTCCCACTTGAACGATGCTTCGAGCTCCTGCTGTAGGTATCCATCCTCGGAGAAGGCAAAACCCTTTGAGGCTTTGCGCTTTGCATATAACGCAATAAGCTCACGCGAGATATCTTTGACGGCCTTCTTTGTGGTTGCCTTGAGCTTCTGCCATGCGCCATTTCCGAGCTTATATATCTTCGGGGGCTCGCCCTCTCCACTCTTATAGCGAGATATGCGGTGCAGAGCGTGAACATTCACAAAGAGGATGTCGTTATCCTTGTATATCAGCTTTATGGCCTCCTTTGTATGTCCATTTTCATTGAGCTTTACCAAGCCTCCGAAGCGACCAACGCCATGGTCTATATGTACAACGTAGTCTCCAACCTTCAGGGCATTAAGCTCCGCCACGGTCATCTGCTCGTCACGCTTAATCTCGTCGCGCAGACGGTAGCGCTGGTAGCGGTCGAATATGTTGTGGTCTGTATATACGCAGACCTTGAGTTCGTTGTCTATGAAGCCCTCGTGCAACACAATATCTTCGGCGCGGAACGACACCTCCTTGCGACCAATCGGGTGGAAGATGTTGTTCAGACGCTCCATCTGCGCCTTGTTGTGCGAGAGGATGGATGTGGTATAGCCGCGCTCGTTGTTCCAGCGTATGTCGTCCGCCAGCATCTCGATGTTGCGGTTGAAGGCTGGTTGTGGCGCGGTGTTGAAGGTGATGGTGTATGTGGCGCGGCGTTCGCGGATGTTGTCCTTCCACACGACAATGCTCGCCCCCTCCCACTCCTTAATAAGGGTCTGGCGCGATGTCACGCGGCTTGCTAACGAGCGTGCATCCTCCTCGCTATCGGCCTGCTCCAGAACCTTCTTGCGTATTTCGGCAACCTTGCGCAGTGCGAAATCACCATCAGAAATCCACCATGTAGCTCCCGATGCAAAGTTGGCAAGTGATACGCGGTTTGCGCCCTCGCCATCACGCATGGTATTAGCGACTATTTCCACGCACTCAGGACGCTCGTGTGACAGCTGGCTCGAGATGTCGAAGCGGCGCAGTGAGTCTATCTCATCGCCAAAGAAGTCAACGCGATAGGGCTTAGACTCCACGTACGAGAAGATGTCGACAATACCGCCACGCACGGAGTATTGTCCAGGCTCGTATACAAAGTCCACACGCTCGAAGCCATGCTCCATGAGCCAGTTGACAAGCATGCTTTGCTCTAACCTATCACCCACCTTTAGCTTGAGCGACAACTCGACAAGCTCTACGCGCTCAGCAACACTCTCGGCAAGTGCCTCAGGGTAGGTGCAGATGGCCAGATAGCCATTCTTGAAGTTGCTTATGGCGTTGAGTGCCGACGTGCGACGAACTACTCCCTGTGCATCTTCTGCTCCATAGGCTGCCGAACGTTTATAACCCGACGAGAAGAACTCAACATGCTCTTCATCAAGTAATTCGTATAGGTCGTTAACAAGGTAGGCTGCGCTGTCACGGTCATCGGCAAGGAAGATGTGTATGCCTCCTAACTGCTCAATGATAGTCGCCGCATAAAGCGAATAGGCTCCGCCGACCATCTGTTCAAGATGGACGGTAGAGCCTAATGTTCCCAAACATTTTTTTAGTTCATCCGCTCGTTTGGAGTTGCGGATGATACTCTTCAAATACTCCACGCTTCCTTGAAAGTTTTTACATTAGAAGCGATTTCCCCTCTTTGTCTAAATACGCTACGTCGATCATGCCAACGCTCTGGTCGGCGCTTATCTTGATGCGTAGCTTGTACTTGAACATCCAACGCATGCGGAGCGATAACATTCCTGCGCGTAGGTACGAGCCAACATAGGGGCTTACCTTGAGGTTAACAAAGCGGCATCCCTTCTCGGCGAGCAGCTGTATCTGATCCTCAATTTTCCTCTCGAGAAGTATTGTAGGACCGACCTTGCCTGTGCCGTGGCATGTGGGACACACATCCGATGTCTCCTCCATGGCAATGGGGCGCACACGCTGACGTGTAATCTGCATAAGACCAAACTTGGTCAATGGCAGTATGGTGTGCTTAGCCTTGTCTGTGGCCATCAACTTCTGCATCTCCTCGTAGAGTATTTGTCTACTCTGGGCCTTGCGCAGGTCGATGAAGTCAATAATGACAATGCCACCCATATCTCGTAGGCGTAGCTGTCGGGCTATCTCCTTTGCCGCTGCGAGGTTCACCTCCAGTGCTGTCTGCTCCTGGTCGTCCTCAGCCTTTGTGCGGTTGCCAGAGTTCACGTCTATGACGTGCATAGCCTCTGTGTGCTCGACGATAAGGTATGCTCCGCGGCGGAGCGATACGTACTTTGCAAATAACGACTTAATCTGTTTCGCGACATCGAAGTTGTCAAATATAGACACCTTGCCTGTGTAGTGCTTCACCTTATGCTCCATGTCGGGCTTGATGGCGTGCACATAGCTCTTAATCTCGTTGTACATCGTCTCGTCGTCGACGGTAATCTGCGAGAAGGTGTCGTTGAGCGAGTCGCGAATGATGGTATTTACACGGCTCATTTCGCTCATCAATCGAGCGGGAGCCTCGCTCTTGCGTATTGTCGCAATAGCCTTGTTCCATCTCTCAATAAGAGAGAGTATGTCTTGCATAATGTCGATGTCCTCGGCATCGGCAGCTGCCGTGCGTATGATGACACCGAAATTCTGTGGTAGCACCTCTTGTGCAACCTTACGAAGTCGTTTCTTTGCAGCGTTCGAGCGTATCTTATTAGATACAAACACCTTGTTTGAGAATGGCACTAACACCACATTTCGTCCAGCCAGTGATATGTCGGCTGTGAGGCGTGGTCCCTTTGTCGAGATTGCCTCCTTGGCAATCTGCACCATGATCTCGTCACCTGGCTTGAGGTAATCGCCTATGCGACCCTCCTTTTCGAGCTGTGGCTCGAGCTTCATGCTCTCAACTCGCTGCTGGCGGCGTCCACCCTGGCAGCTGTGAACTATGCGTTCGAGAGAGCGGTAGTTGGTTCCCAGGTCGAGATAGTGGATAAAGGCATCCTTCTCGTGACCTATGTTTACGAATGCTGCGTTCAAACCGGGCATAATCTTGCGTACGCGACCGAGGTAGATGTCGCCCACCGAGAATCCCGTTTGACACTGCTCTTTATTAAGCTCGACGAGCACTTTGTCTTCACACAGTGCTATCGACACTTCGGTTGGAGTTACATTGATAATAAGTTCTCTGTTCATAGTCCTAATTTTACTACCAAGTAATCCGTTTACTCTATAAGCAAAGGGCTGTCCCACAACCGTGTTGGACAACCCTTGCTATGTCCTATAAGAGGAAATTACTTCTTCTTATGACGATTCTTGCGAAGACGCTTCTTACGCTTGTGCGTAGCCATCTTATGACGCTTGTGCTTCTTTCCGTTTGGCATAACTTTATAATATTAAAAGGTTTGTTGTTGCTTATTTTACCTCACCTGCAAAGCTCTTAGCGGGCTTGAATGCGGGGATGTTGTGCTCGGGAATAGTGATAGTAGTATTCTTAGAGATGTTACGAGCAACCTTAGTAGCGCGCTTCTTGATGATGAAGCTACCGAAACCACGAAGGTATACGTTCTCACCCTTGATCATGGCGCCCTTAACGCTCTCCATAAATGCCTCTACGATAGCCTGAACCTGGATCTTCTCAACGCCAGTAGACTTCGCAATCTCGTTTACGATATCGGCCTTTGTCATAGTTTTAATTGATTTATTTTAGTTTATTTATAACAGTGTTTATCAATCTTTCACCCAAATAGTTTTCGTATTTCAGCAAAAAATGTCCGCAAATATAAGGCAACTTCGGTGAATATGCAAGCAAAAACCGAAATAATCCATCTTTTTTATTCACGCAACACCCTATTTTGCAAATAATAGGGGGTGTTGGAGCTACTATTTGAACTGGTTAAGTGATGTTGCTAATTGTGTTACAGCATCATCAAGACCCTTCTGGATTTTGTTGCCAAGCATCATCTTGAGCATCATGTTCAACTCGGCGTGTAGCACCATTCTCACGCGCGTGTCGTTTGGTGCAACCTCCTTGAGCTGGATCCAAAATGCGAAATCGATGGGTATGCTACCGTCGCCAGTAACAATTTTAACATGTTTGTTCTCAACGCGCTCTGCTACCTTCATCGAGAGCTTCATGCCCTTGACCTTGAACGAGCAGCTGTCGGGTGTAGCCTCCCACTCCTCAACCTTACCTTGAAGTGCAGGGCTGAAGATATCCATGCGTGAAATGAGGGGGAAGATGAGCGATGCTGGGTGATTTATCTGTTGCTGTATTGACTCGTATTTCTCCATGTCATCCAAATTTTGGCCGCAAAGGTAGTCAAAATTATTGAATTTCAAAACGTCGCGCACTATCTGATAGTATCTTAATCCTCACAACCATAGTGTCATCAGGGAGTAGAGGTTCAATCTTTTCGGGCCACTCAACGAGGCATAGCTCGCCTGATGATAGGTACTCCTCCGATCCGAAGTCGAGGGCCTCCTCCACTCGCTCGATGCGATACATGTCGAAGTGGTAGATGGTGCGCTCTGTGCCCTCATATTGATTTACGATTGCGAACGTGGGGCTTGTGACCGAGTCTTCGGCACCAAGCAGTGCTGCGATGCGGCTGATAAGCGTGGTCTTGCCAGCCCCCATAGGAGCGTCGAAGGCTACGACGGTGCGACCATCGAGGGAGTCGATGACAGCTTTGGCGACCATATCAAGCTCGTCTAACGAGTCTATCTCTATTATCTTACTCATATCTTTTATGTTTTCTATTTTCTCTTTGGTGTCAGCACGGCGTAGGGCACAATCATCTCCTCCATCGATATGCCGCCATGCTGGAATGTATTTTTGTAGTATCGTATATATCTGTTAGCGTCGTTGTTGTAGACCAAGAAGTCGCGGTTGTAGGCGAATATGTAGCTCGATGTCAGGCGACCCGATGGCAGTTGTATATCCTCGGGGCGTGTTACCTCATATACTTCACGCGCGTTGTACGCGAGGTTGCGTCCTGTCTTGTAGCGCAGATTGGGCGATGTCTCCTTGTCGCCTGTCACACGCACGGGGTTATCTACGCGTATGGTGCCGTGATCCGAAGTGATGATGACCTTGTGGCCACGGTCGGCGAGGTTCTTAAGCAACGTGTATAGCTCCGAGTGCTCGAACCATGAGCGGGTGAGGGAGCGGAATGCAGCCTCGTCGTCCGTAAGGTCGCGGATGATGTCAGTCTCGGTGCGTGCGTGAGAGAGGATGTCGAGGAAGTTGTAAATGATAACCGAGAAGTCAGCATCGTAGATGTGTTGCATGTTATCCAATAGCTTGCGTCCCGCTTCTGGGCGTACGAGCTTGTCGAACGACAGCTTATACTTTTTACCCGACTGTGTGATAAGGCGGCGCAAAAACTCCTCTTCGTACATGTTTTTACCACCATCCTCATTGTCGTTGAGCCACTTATCGGGCATTAGCTTGTCGATTGCCAGAGGCATCAAACCTGCAAATAGGGCGTTGCGAGCATACTGTGTTGCTGTGGGCAGGATGGCACAGTAGAAGTCATCTGTATCTACGTCAAAGAGACCTCGGAGCATGGGCGCTATCGTGCGCCACTGGTCGTAGCGCATGTTGTCGATGAGCAGTAGGGTGGTGTGCTCTGCGTTGTCAACCTCTGGAAGTATGCGGTGGCGCATCAGCGTGTGTGACATAGTGGGTATCTCATCGTCGTCTATGCGTCGGTTTATCCAGTCGTAGTAGTTGCGGCGCACGAACTTAGAGAATGCCTGATTTGCCTCATCCTTTTGGTAGGCGAGCACCTCGCGGATGCTCTTGTCGGATGATGAGGCGAGCTCTATCTCCCAGCCCACAATTTTGCGATATAGCTGTGCCCACTCGGCAAACGAGGATGCCGACTGCTGCTGTGCTGCAATACGTCCAAACTCAGCGCGATAATCTGCCGTAGTCTGCTCTGTAACAAGCTGTTGTGAGTGTAGATTCTTCTTTATGGATAGAAGCACCTGGTTGGGGTTTACCGGCTTGATGATGTAGTCGGCAATCTTCGAGCCGATGGCCTTATCCATGATGTTTTCCTCCTCGCTTTTGGTGACCATTATTACGGGTAGCGAGGGGCGTGCCTCCTTGAGTAAGGGGAGTGTCTCGAGGCCCGTCATGCCAGGCATCATCTCGTCGAGAATCACAAGGTCGTAGGCTGTGGCGCTAACCATCTCAACAGCGTCGTAGCCATTGTTGCAGGTCTCGACCTCATAGCCCTTGGCGGTGAGAAACATCACGTGTGGTTTCAAGAGGTCGATCTCGTCGTCAACCCAAAGTATCTTATTCATAGTGTACTATCTTTTTGCATCTAACGCACGTACCACCTCTTTAATTGTTTCGTAGCTCTCTGAGAGTGCTATGTCGCGCTCTTCTGGGGTGAACCATCGCACCTCTGTTATGCCCTCATCGTGCTGTGGCTCAAGGGTGTCGGATGTCGCTTGCATCCTCCACCAGTCGGTAGACTTAAGCTCCCACTCGCCATAGGTGTTGTAGGCGTGCCATGTGGTGTAGAGGGGTGTGTTGTCAATAGCTTCTGCCGTTATGCCCGTCTCCTCTCGCACCTCGCGTAGGGCTGCTGTGCGACTATCTTCGCCCGCTTCGATATGCCCTTTGGGGAGGTCCCAGCGGTTGCGCAAACGTATCATAAGCAACTTGTGCGATGCGCTTTCAACGACACCTCCAGCTGCTCTTACAACCTTGAATTCCTCACACAGCCTTTTGAACGTCTGCTCCACGTTGCTTGTTAGTAGTGTGACGGATTTGCAAGATTCAACTTTTTTTAGTAATTTCGCTCGCGAAATGTTGTCTTGCTCATCAGCCTCTATGACACAACTATTGTCGAGCTGTTGCTCCGAGCATATTTGGAGTGGCGTGGCGCCGAAGTAGATGGTATATGTTGCGTTATCTTTCATATTGCTGTGTGCAAAGATACGAAAAAGCGACAACAAGATGAAGAAACAGAGAGAAATTTATTAAAACAATAACTCAAATATTATGAAAAAATTAGTTTGTCTTATGACTTTTGCATCGTTACTTGCCCTTGGTGGCTGTTGCGACAATGGGGTGAAGGCTCCCGAACCTCTCACAATTGACAATGCTCTTACTCAGGCAGAGAAGGAGGCTGGTATACTCACCGCTGAGGTTATGTGGAAGATGGGTCGTGTAGGCTCACAGACGCTCTCTCCCGATGCTTCAAAGCTCCTTTACACTCTCACCGAGTATAATATGGCCGAGAACCGTGGTCTAACTACATTGGTGTTGCGCGACATGGCTACAGGCCAGGAGGTGCGTCTTACCGATAACAAATCTTCGAACACTGCACCACAGTGGCTCGACGACAACACAATCGCATTCATGTCTAACCGCACTGGCGAGATGCAGGTGTGGGCTATGAGCTGCAATGGTGATAAGCTTCAGCAGGTGACAGATATCGCTGGTGGCATCGAGGGCTTCGGTATAGCTGGTGATCACGCCTTCTACACAAAGCGCGTAGAGGTGGCTAAGCTCAAAGGCTCTAATAAGTATGAGGATATGGATAAGTCTAAGGTGCGTATCTATGACGACCTTATGGTGCGCCACTGGGACTACTGGGATGATGGCTCATACCTCCACGTATTCGCTGCAGACTACAAAGATGGCAAGATTGTAAACGGTAAGGATGTTATCGGTGCTGACAAGGCATACGACTCACCTCTTGCTCCATACTTCGATACAGCAGAGATTACACTGTCGCCCGATGGTAGCCTGCTCGCTTACACATGCAAGCCCTTGACAGGTGTTGAGTATGCTCTATCTACAGATTCAGACATCTTCCTCTACGACTTTGCTACGGAGACAACTCGTAACCTCTCAAAGGAGGCTGCTCAGACTACAGATGACAAATTCGTGGGTTATGATAAGTATCCTGTCTTCTCTCCAGATGGTACAAAGATAGCCTTCCGTTCGCAGCGTCGCCCTGGTAACGAGGCGGATCAGCAGCGTCTTTGGGTGTTCGACCTTAATACTAACGAGTGCACATACATCACACGTGGTCAGGACTACTGCGTGACTGAGGTTGTGTGGGATGGCAACGATGCTATGTACTTCGTGCTTCCATGGCGCGGTACACACCAGGTGGCGCGCATCGACCTCGATGGTAACATGAAGGCTATCACCGCAGGTAACCACGACATCAACAACTTTACATACGCAGGTGGTAAGCTCGTGGCTAACATGAACACCATCTCTAAGGCTGTTGAGCTCTACGATGTGAACCTCGAGAATGGCGAGTTGACACAGCTCACTGATGTAAACCGTGAGATATACGATAACATCAAGATGGGAGAGGTTCAGGAGCGCTGGATCACTACAACTGATGGTAAGAAGATGCTTACATGGGTTATCCTTCCTCCCAACTTCGACCCCACAAAGAAGTATCCTACACTCCTCTACTGCCAGGGTGGCCCTCAGAGCACCGTATCGCAGTTCTGGAGCTACCGCTGGAACTTCCAGCTTATGGCTGCACAGGGCTATGTTATCGTAGCGCCTAACCGCCGTGGTTGCCCATCATTCGGTCAGGAGTGGACAGACCAGATCTCTGGTGACTACTCTGGTCAGAACATCAAGGACTACCTCGCAGCAATCGACGAGGTGTCTAAGGAGCCATGGGTAGATACTGAGCACCGCGGTTGTGTGGGTGCTTCGTATGGTGGTTATTCTACATACTACCTCGCTGGCGTGCACGAGGGTCGCTTCAAGGCATTCATCGCACACTGCGGTATCTTCAACTTCGAGTCTATGTATGGCCACACCGAGGAGCTCTTCTTCGTGACTAACGACTACGGTGGCGCTTACTGGGAG
>JAGCLX010000135.1 GCA_017646785.1 Alistipes sp. | reverse complement strand
GTCGAGGCCACATCTAACCCCTTCTGACAAGAAATGTTACTTGTGATAAGGGGTCATTCTCGACCTCTCAATCAAATCCCCGAATGGAATGTACGTCAAGTACTATCCATCCGGGGCTTTTTCATGTCAGCACCACATCTGCACCACTCTGACAAGAAATTTTGTTGTGGTGCCTTGATTAGGGAAACTAGTGAAATTAGTGAAATTAGGGAGATTAGTGAAATTAGGGAAATGGTAATAAACCTTCCTAAATTCCCTAAATTCTCTAATACCTCTAACCTCCCTCTCTCCATAAAAAAACAACCACCTCAAATTTAAGGTGGTTGCTCCATTGTGTATGCTCCCTATTATAGTGCTCTAAGCGATGGGAATAGCATGTATAACTGCTCCATTAGTGAGTCCATGTTGAAGCCCTCGCGGAGGATGAGCAATATGGTGTTGTCGCCCGCGATAGTGCCGAGGATCTCGCTAATGCCCTTGCTGTCGATGGGCACTGATATGGCACTTGCATAACCCGGCTTTGTGCTGATTACGCACATGTTGCCCGAGAAGGCAATGTCGGTGATGTTATCCGATATGTTGGTAGACACCACATGGTCGTTACGCGTATTGTTGGGCAATACGTAGATGTATCCCTTCTCCTTGTGGGGAACCTTAGCAACGTGCATATACTTTAGGTCGCGCGAGAGCGTAGACTGTGTAACCTGCATGCCACACTCCTCGAGGCGCTTGATGAGCTCCTCCTGTGAGGATATGTACTCCGAGCGTATGATCTTGCGAATCATCGACAAACGTTGGGTCTTTGGGTTCATCGTTGTGCTATCCTGGTTGTTTTTTGTTCTCACGGTAAATGCAAACTTTATCTCATTTATTGTTTCGGTAATGCAAATTTAGTAAAATTTATCCAAATGTAGCAAGAAATATGGAATAAATTTGGTTATCTACGACATAGTACCTTATAAGTGGAGTCTGTTTTTGGAGAATAGGCAATAATTTCCTATCTTTGTCTATGAATACAGTGGCTGAGCTACTGTGTAGAGGGTTAAAACTATAATGATACTGAGAATGAAAAGAGTACTTCTTTTGTTTGCTATCGCCGCAGTGATGGCTGGCTGTGATACTTCGGATGGCCCATCTGGCTCAAATGTGCGTGAAGAGATTGTCATAACGTCGGAGAGTAGTGTGTGGCACGATGCCGTGGGTGGCATGGGTGAGATAAGCTACACCATAGAGGGTGGTCGTGATGGACTGCACCTTGAGGCTGAGAGCACCGAGCAGTGGGCAAGTGTTGTCGTTATTGACGATGGCGTTATCACCTATGTCGTAGCTCCCAACACGGATAAGAGAGAGCGCAGGGCGCGCATAGAGTTGCGATATGGCGATGCGAAGGCCTCGGTGACCATCATGCAGCATGTGGCTGTAGATGTTAACTTTGAGGCTACAACGACATCGGGAAGTCGCTTCACACACTGCGACAACGAGGCTAATGTGCATAGCTACTATGTCGTGTTGTCGAAGAAGGGCGTTGATGAGAGTGGAGAGTTCTACGAAGGCGCTAAGTACTACTGCTTCGACCTATGTGCTACGGAGGTGGTGTCTAAGGAGGAGGCAACGGCAACAATCCCCGATGGTACCTATCGTCTTGTGGTTGGTGACCAGCTCTCGGACCGTGGTATAAACCACATGTATAGCTACTACTACAATGGTAGTGAGGAGGTGGGCCTTGCCGATGCTGAGGTAGTGGTTGAGGATGGTAGAATTGTGGCCAACATATATCTCGCAAACGAGGAGAATCACCGCGTGGTGTATAGCGGCTCGCTGGATATTCCCGTCTATTCGAATACTGTAACTGAGGGACTTAGCACGCTCACGGGTAACCACTCTTTCGATATCCAAGATGGTGTCTTTGTAGGCGCATTTGTAGGCGACCTGATGTATAATGGATGCAACACGTGTCAGGTTTACTTGTATGAGTATCTCGACTATGAGACGGGTGAGGAGCGAGGTGATCAGTTCCAGATAGACTTGCAGTTGCCTGCGGACAGCCGTGATATTTGCGGAACGTATACCCATGGCACTACTGCGGGTCACTTCATCCCTGGCTCGGCAGAGGATTTGGGTGGTCAGTTTATGCAGCAGAACAGCTGGTATATGACCGCGGGATTCATCAATTTTGCCCCACTGGTGCGTGGCTCGGTTGAGGTCGAGAAGGAGAGCGATACGGTCTACGTCTTCACAATCGACACGGTGGATGATAGGGGTAACTCTATCAAAGGCGTGTTCCGTGGCCGTGGCGAGTTTATCGACTGGTAAAAGACAAAAATTGACAGGTATTGGTAGCTTACTCCGCTCGACACAATGGTGTAGGGCGGAGTTTGTCTCTATTCTTGAGTCAAGTTTAAATGTGAGATAATGGTTATTTTGTGGCGAAACACTACAAAATTAGTGAAAAATAGTTGCTATTTGAGATAATATATCTATATTTGTGCGAATTTGTGTTTCTATGTTTAACAACATAGAGCTCATGAAAAATGCAAAAGAATAAATTATTAATACTAACTTAAAATTATCAATTTAAATTAACCATGAGAAGACTTTTTTCACTTTTGAGCGTAGCTCTTGTGGCTCTCTTTGCCATTGGCTGTGAGCCCCAACCAGAGCCTACCCCAGCAGGTTTGACCTTTACGTTCCAGAATGCGAAGACTACAAGCACATCTATCGAGGTGCAGGTGGTCCCTTCGGATGCTGAGGTTAACTACTTCGCAAGCGTGGTAGAGAAGGTTACTCTTGCCGACTTGGATGATGCTACTATCATCGACACTATGCTTAACAGCGACGATTTCAAGGTTCGTAAGGGTCCTCAGTATGTTACTGCAAGCAACCTTAAGGCAGGTACTGAGTATGTAGTTATTGCATTTGCAATTACAGAGCAGACTGTTGCTCGCTATGAGATTGCTACTGAGACAGCTGTGGAACCCGTTCCAGCAGATCAGTTCAAGGTGGAGATTGAGGTTAAGGATATCACAGCTACATCGGCTGTTGCTATTGCTAAGCCTAACTCTCCAGTCAACAAGTATCTCTTCCGTGTGGTAACTAAGTTGGAGCTCGATGCTTTAGGCATCTACAATAACGATTGGGAGATTCTGAGGTATATCTGCGAGAACCCCTACCACGTTGACTATCTCCAGACTGGCGAGAAGACCTTGCAGTGCTCACTCTCTCCTGAGATGGACTATATTGCCGTAGCCTTCAACTATGAGAATGCAGAGAGTGTTTATGCTGGTGACGAGCCTGTAATCCTCTTCCGTAGCGAGTTTAAGACTCCTACAGCTCCTAAGGTAGATCCAAGCGAGATGTTCGTATATGAGAACCTTACAACAACAGCAAAGGGCTTTACCCTCGATGTAACTCCTGTATATGGTGAGGAGTCTTATTGGACATACTACATCATGCTCAAGGATAACTACTACAAAGATTTGGCTAGTAATCCATATAATGACATCGTACGAGGTGCATACTTCGGTCTTCAGAATCTTGCTGTTCAGCAGGGTTACCTCTTCCACGATATTATTCAGTTGGATAAGTTGGGCAAGAAGGGCTCTAATCAGATTTCAAACTATGAGCCTTTGCTGAATAACACAGAGTATGTTGTGCTCCTATTCTATATCGATCTCAACTCTGTTGACCCAACTGAGGTTTACGACTACAACCATGTGGCTGTTGAGTTTAAGACTAAGGAGTCATCAGGTGCAGTTGAGATGGAGGTTAGTGAGCCAATCATCGAGCGTGCCGTAGCTGGTTATACAGTTAAGTTCAACATCAAGGTTGATGATAGCGCAGTAGGCTTGTACATGGGTGCTAGTCCTGTGACCGACCTCATCCGCCAATATTGGGATGAGGATGATTGGAACAGCATTCGTGCATTCTTCATGCTCCGTCCTGTAAGCGAGGAGACACTTGCTCAGGCAATGACAGAGGAGGGTTGTGTGATTTCAGTTACAGCCGAGTCTGCTGAAGAGTATGTATTCTTCTTCGAGGCTCTCACAGAGGAGAATACTCGTACACAGCATGTTGTGAAGCTTACTCCCGATATGTTCGACAACGCACAGTAATCTAATACCTTAGGTAGATTATGAAAAAGCTATTTAGTATATTCGCATTTCTCTCGCTCGCAGTGGGTTTCACTGCGTGTGAGACTGCACCAGATGTTAACGAGCCAGAGAGCCATGATGTGGTGCTCTCGGTTGACAAGCAGGAGATTTTGGCTGACGGCACCGACAGTGTGACATTTGCTGTTACTGTTGATGGCGTAAACGTGTCGTCGGATATTCAGATTATCAACCTTAACGACAACTCGGTAATCGAGGGCGCTACAGGCGCTAAGTTCTCTACTACTACTGCTGGTGTGTATCGTTTTATGGCAGTATACAAGGGTATCTATACCTCTGAGGCTGTTACCGTTGAGGCTAAGAGTGTAGCTGGTGATGAGCCCAACGATGACCCTAATGAGGATCCTAAGGATGACCCCAACGACGATCCAAATGAGGACCCCAATGATGATCCTAACGACGATCCAAATGAGGACCCCACCGATGACCCCACCGATGACCCCACTGACGATCCAACAGATGAGCCAGGTGACAATCCAGGTGACGAGCCAGTGCAGAAGAGCCTCAAGCTCACTGCATCTAAGCTCCGCATCAAGGCTGATGGCACCGATAGCACTACCTTTACAGTGTTGTATGGCGAGGAGGATGTAACTGCAGAGTGCGCGTTCAAGAGCGTTGCGGGCCAGACCATCGAGGGTAGTGTGTTCTCTACTACAGAGGTGGGTACCTACAACATCTACGCTCTCTACAACGACACCCGCTCTAACACCGTGAGCATCGATGCCTACGATCCTAACGTGACCTATGCCTATGAGATTGGTCAGATCTATGAGGTGAATGGCGCAAAGGGCGTTGCATACGCAATCAAGGATAACTTTGCATACTTCTTCTCTATGGATGAGGCAGACTTGCAGTGGTCTACTGAGAATGTTTGGTGCAACTGTACATCAGTCAAGGGTGCGTGGAATACCTATGATCCTTTCGACCCTCAGTACTCTAAGGCTGATGGCGGCGTTCGTGATATTAACAACTACCCAGCATTTAAGTGGTGTATGGAGCACGGTGAGGATTGGTTCTTGCCATCATCAACAGAGCTTCAGTGGATGTGGGATGCTATCTCTGGTGGTACTCACCGATTCGATAGTGAGAGTGTAGAGGCTTACAACAAGCTCCTCTCCGACAATGGCGGTATGCCCTTTGTATCGACCTACTACATGTCTTCTAATGAGACTGCAGCTGACCTCGTTGAGCTTATTGCATTCATGAATGACAGCGTTGTATGCCTCGATCCACTAAAGACAAGTGTATTTACTGTTAGAGCAGTGACACGAGTACAACTCGACTAATTTCTTGTGATAAGGGGTCATCTGCGACCTCTCAATCAATAGCCTGAATGGGACGTACGACAAGTACTACCCATCCAGGCTATTTTCATGTCGAGGCCACATCTAACCCCTTCTGACAAGAAATTTAATTTCTTGTGATAGTGGCGCATCTGCGACCTCTCAATCAATAGCCTGAATGGGACGTACGACAAGTACTACCCATCCAGGCTATTTTCATGTCAGCACCACTTTGTTTATATAGGTAAATTGCCTATCTTTGTGCCTATGAAAAAGAGCGAATTCTCATTTATTGACGACATAGCCAAGACCTTTGGCGCGTTGCCACACAATGGCTTTGAGCCTATTGGCGACGACTGCACAGTGCTCGACATGGGTGCCGATGCACTCGTTATCTCTACCGACATGCTGGTTGAGGATGTCCACTTTCTGCGTGGTGCCTCTACGGCTGAGGAGGTGGGATATAAGTCCCTGATGGTAAACCTTAGCGACGTGGCGGCGATGGGTGCTACACCCACGGCGGTGCTGCTCTCACTATCCCTCTCGGAGGCTACGCAGGGCGAGTGGGTGGAGGGCTTCATGCGTGGCTTCTACGAGGGTTGCAAGAGCTATGGCGTGGCTCTTGTGGGTGGCGACACCACAGCCTCGCGCGACAAGGTCTGCATAAATGTGGTGGCCATAGGTCGTGCTCCCAAGGCTAACATCAAGCGTCGCTCGGCAGCTAAGGTGAGTGATATTATATGCGTTACTGGCAAGCTCGGCGCTTCGTCGAAGGGTCTTGTCGATATCATGTTTGGCGACCTCGATACCGCAGCCGCCAAGGCGCATCGTCGTGCTCAGGCACGCATCGTGGAGGGTAGGTGGCTCGGTGAGTGCGAGGCGGTGCACGCCATGATGGATGTGTCGGATGGCGTGGCCTCGGACATTAAGCACATAATGGAGCAGTCGGGCGTGGGTGCCGAGATAGAGCTGACAAAGATACCCTCAGACTATGACATACGCTATGCTACGACGGGAGGCGAGGACTATGAGCTGCTGCTCACGGTGGCTGCTGAGCGCTTTGACGAGGTGGCTGAGGCGCTATATCGTGATACGGGAACTACGCTCACGGCTGTAGGTGTCGTTACGGCTGATAGGGAGTTGAGGTGGTTAGAGAATGGCGTGCCCTCGGAGTTGGAGCTCAGGGGCTTCACGCACTTTTAACGTAAAATAAGGGTTGCCCTTTACGGACAGCCCTTATTCATTTATATATAGGTATCGCGCCTACTTGATGTCGAAGTTGAGCAGCGTGTGGTCGCCTATCGTGAGGCGGTAGTTGTCACCCGCCTTAGCCTCGAACGCTGTGGGCGCACCGAGGTAGATAAGGTCGCCTATGCGTAGTGTCATGCACTCCGAGAGGTGGCTAACCACGTGGTCGGGCCTAAAGCGCATGTCGCCCAGAGAGATGCGGGCGCGCTCCTCGCCGTTGATGTAGAAGACGGCACCCTCGGCCATAGCCTCTGCCGAGAGGGTATCGAGCGATAGTGCCGAGGAGTGGTCGAAGCCCACAGCTTCGTCCCAGGGTAGTCCCTCGCGGCGTGCCTCGTCGAGCCTATCTATGGCGGTGAAGCTAACACCTCCCATGACACCCTCTATGCAGCGCGCTGCGAAGCGCTCGCCAATATACTTAGCCAGGCGCGATACCTTGAGCACGATGTGTGGCTCGGCGATGACGCGACCCACCCCATCGGGGATGTAGAAGGCGTCGTTGTTGCGTAGTAGTGCGGTGTCGGCCTTGAGGTAGTAGCGTGGTGCTGTGCCCTCTGCCGTGTAGTTGTTTATTATCGTTATAAGTTTCATGCTTTCAGTGAGTTAACTATATCTCTTGCAAATCGTTCTGAGGCTCCTGCCTCGCCCATCATCGTGCGTAGCTCCTCGAAGTCGCGGAGCATGCGTTTGCGGCTGCTGCCACCAGGGAGTATCGCTGCGAGCTCGCGTGCCGACTCCTCTATGGGTAGCTTGGCGCGTACAAGCTCCTTGACGGCCTCGCGGCGCAGGTTGATGTTAACGAGCGAGATGTAGGGTATGCGCAGGAAGTATGGTTTTAGCTTTTCGTAGAGCCAGGGCACGTGGTAGAGGACTACTTCGGGGATGCCCATAAGTGCTGTTTCGAGTGTCGCGGTGCCCGATGTCACTATCGCTGCCTCGCTCATGGCGAGGGTCTGCTGCGTGCGGTCGCACACATACCTGACGTCGGAGTCGGCTATTATGCTGTCGTAGAGGCTCTTGTCTATCCAGGGTACTGCCGTAACCACAAACTGATACTGGGTGAACTGGCGCGAGAGGGCAACCATGTCGGGGAGGTTGGCCCTGATTTCCGAAATGCGGCTACCGGCAAGCAGTGCTACGATGGGTCGGTTGTCGAGTCCGCACTCGGCGAGGTATGCTTCGCGAGTGGGGAGTGTACTGCGGCGCTCGGCGATGTCGTCGACGAGGGGGTTGCCACAGAAGATGGGCTCTATGCCGTGGCGGCGGAAGTAGTCGCTCTCGAAGGGGAAGATGGTGTAGAGGCGGTCTACGTGCTTGCGTAGCTGCTTCACGCGGCGCTCCTTCCATGCCCACACCTTGGGTGCGATGTAGTAGTATACGCGTATGCCCTTCGCCTTTGCCCACTTGGCTATGCGGAGGTTGAAGGCGGGGTAGTCTATCAATATGATGACATCGGGACCGAAACGCTCGATGTCGGCCTTGACGTCATCTATCTGTCGAAATATGGTGCGTAGGTTCTTTGCCACCTGCACGAAGCCGAAGAATGACATCTCTCTGTAGTGGTAGAGCATGTTTTCGCTACCCGCCACCTCGGCCATGCTGTCGCCACCCGAGAAGCGGAACGATGCTTCGGGGTCGTTGTGGCGTATGCCGCGCATAAGCTTACTGCCGTGGAGGTCGCCCGAGGGCTCACCCGCAATAACGTAGTACTTCATGGTATGAGTCTAAAGTTTAGACTACAAATATAACCCTTTATTTCGAATATAAGGCTCTTCAAGGCGCAAAAAACGCTGTGCCGAGGCTGTTGGTGCTTCTTGTTCATATTCAACGGTTTAACCTCGTAGTATAAATAATTTAGCCTAAAACACTTGACAAAGGGGGTTTGGGCTATTATATTTGCAGTGAAATACAATGATTAAACCCAAGTATAATAAACCATTTAACTATGAATGAGAGTAACAAAAACGACATTGTGGAGATGTTGCGCAGAGATACGCAGCGTCTTATCGACGAGATGCTCGAGCGCGAGGAGGCCGAGAAGCAGACCTTTCGTAAGTATCTCGTAAACGGCTTCGACATGCTAAGCTCCTCGACCGAGCAGATGGACTACCTCGTTGCGCCCCTACTGCCGAGGGTGGGTGTGGCGGCACTTGTGGGTAGCTCCGATTCGGGTAAGTCGACACTCCTTCGCGGCCTTGCCATGGCGATATCGTCGGGGGCGCGCCACTACCTCGGCTTCGAGTTGCGACCCAAGCACCACAGCGCCATATACATCTCCACGGAGGATGATGCCGCGGCCATAGGTGCGCTGATGCAGAGGCAGTTGGAGGAGTTGTGCACGCCCAAGGAGGCATACGCCACGCTCGACTTCATCTTCGACACGGACAACCTCATGGCCAACCTCGAGGCTATGCTCGAAGACAAGCCCCGCGACCTTGTCATCGTCGATGCCTTTGCCGACCTCTACACCGGACCGATGAACGAGAACAACCGCGTGCGTAGCTTCATAAACGCCTTTTCGCAGTTGGCGATTAAGCATAATACGCTCGTTCTCTTTCTCCACCACACGGGTAAGCGCACCGAGAGCCTCGCGCCATCGAAGCATAACGCCATAGGCTCGCAGGGCTTCGAGGCGAAGATGCGTCTAATGATGGAGTTGCGTCAAGACCCTGAACGACATGATATTAGGCACCTCTGCGTGGTTAAGGGCAACTACCTCTCTGCCCAGTATAAGCACGACTCGATTGAGCTACGTTTCACGCCAGCGCTCAACTTCGAGGCTACGGGCGAGCGAGTACCCTTTGCGCTGTTGAGGGAGCGCAACGAGGAGCGTGATGATAGGGCGGAGCAGGCACGCGCGATGCGCCTTGATGGCATGACCCTCCAGCAGATAGCCGATGCGCTGGGGTACAAAAGTCCACAATCAGTGAGTAACCTCCTCAATAGATTATAGGCTTTTCCATCCATCCATTTTCCCTATAGAAATGGATGGATGGAAAACATAATATCAGTATCATTATATAAATATATATATCACTATGACACAATATAGATATCAATTAGAGAGATACCGAGGTCGTAGTACGCGACATGTATGCCCTCAGTGTGGCAGAAAGGGTGTATTTACCCGGTATGTGGATACAGAATATAATAATATATATATCAGTGATAATGTAGGTAAGTGTAACCGCTTAGATAAGTGCGGTTATCACTATACACCACACCAATACTTCACTGATAATCCCTGGAAGAGAGAAAAGAGTTTTCCATCCATCCATTTACATAGGAAAAATGGATGGATGGAAACACCCCAACCGCCCAAGAGGGTATGTGCGGGGTTGCCGCGTAGGGTGTTGGATGCCACGATGAGGGAGAACTGCGCCTACATAGCCTGGCTCGAGAGCCGCTTCGGCAGCGACACGGCACTACGCATCGCCGATGAGTACTACGTGGGTGGCATAGCCGACCGAGCAGTATTCTGGCAGGTGGATGGCGAGGGGTGCATACGCACGGGTAAGGTAATGGCATACGACGAGCATACGGGTAAGCGCCTCAAGGGCGAGGGCACGGTGGACTGGATGCACGCCGTCATGCGCCGCGAGGGCTCGCTACCCGAGGGGTGGGAACTTGTGCAGTGCATGTATGGTGAGCACCTCCTTAAGCGCTACCCCGATAGGGTTGTCGCCGTGGCCGAGGGAGCCAAGACCGCGCACATAGGCGCTATACTCATGCCCACGATGGTGTGGGTGGCTGTGGACTCTATGATGGGTCTTACGGCAGAGATGCTCGCGCCGCTCAAGGGGCGCAGGGTGGTGCTCTTTCCCGACGAGGGCAAGGGCTACGAGGTGTGGAGGTCAAAGATTGGGGATATAGCGGCGCGCGTGGGCTTCACCTACACCCTCTCCACCTTCATGGAGGGTAGGGAGCCAGGCTCGGACATTGCGGACATAGGGGTGTAGAGCCACAAAGGGCGGCCCTCACTTAAGAGAGTCGCCCTGGCGTATGGGTAGTTAGGCGAGAGTCGCCCTGGCGTATGGGTAGGTTAGGCGTCGGCCTACTTAATCCTACTTAATGCCCATCTCCTGGATGAGCCACTCGGCGCCACCCACCTTATCCACCACGAACAAGACGTAGCGTATGTCGCAGATGATGTTGCGGCAGAGGGTCTCATCGAACTCTATGTCGGACATCGTAGAGAGCCATGTGCGGTCGAAGTTAACACCTATAAGCTCGCCCTTGCGGTTGAGCACTGGAGAGCCTGAGTTACCTCCCGTGGTGTGGTTCGTAGCGATGAAGCATACGGGCACGGTGTACTTGCCACCCATCATAACGCCCCAACGGCCATAGTCCTTAGCGGCATAGGCGTCGCGCAGTGCCTGGGGCACGTTGTAGTCGTAGATGTCGGGGTTGTCCTTGGCGATTATGCCCTCGAGGGTTGTCTGTGGGAGGTGGTACTCGCCATCGGCATACTCATATCCCGCCACCTTGCCGTAAGCCACACGCAGGGTGAGGTTAGCATCGGGGAAGAAGGCGCGCTCCTTGTCCCACTCCATCAGCGCCTTGACGTATGGGCGGAACCAACGCTCGATGTCGGGTATGTTGCTGAAGTTGCGGTATGCATACTTCATAACCTGCGCACGTAGGGGTGCTATAGCCTGGGCGAACTCCGCAATGGGGTCGTTAGCCACGTTTGCGGCGTTGTAGCTCTCGAGGCTACCGAGGGTGGTGTTGTCGTAGAGCCACTGTGCGTATGTCGCTGCGCCACCATGCTTTGCAAGGAGCGCCTTTAGCTCGGGCGTAAAGAGCGTAGCGTGCTTCTCGTATGCTGTGAGCATGGCAATGGCGATGTCGCGGTCCACGTTCACGTCGAAGTCCTTGTAGAATAGCTCTATAGCCGCCTGCTTCTGCTCGGCAGTCAGGTTGCTGTTCTCGGCTATTGCCACCACCTGCGTAAGCTCTATGCCACGCAACGACTCGTTGAAGAGCTCATAGTGGAAGTAACCCTCCATATTACGCTCATAGGCCGCCGACAGCGAGTCGAGCAGGTAAGATTTTGTGGGGTTCTCCTTGCGGAAGCGCTCCTCGTAGGCGAGCTTTTTAGAGTATGTGCCGAGGCGGTTTATGCCCTTAACCTCGCCCTGCCACTTCTTCCATGCGTTGGCTATGTTAGCCTGCTTAGCGGCATACTTGATGCGTGTCTCCACGGACTTAGCCTGTGCCGCACCTATGATGTCGAGGCGCTGTGTGCGAAGGTCAATCTTCAAGGGGTCCGAAATCTCGGCTATGTACTTCACGGCATCCGAAGTGATATACTCCTGGGTGTTGCCTGGGAAGCCGTATATCATGGTAAAGTCACCCTCCTTGATGCCCTTAGTCGAGATCTGGAAGTGGCGTGCAGGGGTGTATGGCTTGTTCTGGGCGCTATATGCCGCTGGCTCGTTGTTCTGGTTGGCGTAGATGCGGAAGATAGAGAAGTCGCCCGTGTGGCGTGGCCATATCCAGTTGTCGTTGTCGGCGCCAAACTTACCGATGGTCGTTGGAGGTGTACCCACCAGGCGCACGTCGTTGAACTCGCGGTAGATGAAGCGGTATGCCATGTTGCCGTAGTACATCGACTCCACGGTTGCGCGGTAGCCTACGCCCTCAGCCTCAGCCTTGGCGATGATGTCGGCCTTGCTCTCACCCGCCGCGATGCGCTCTGTCACCTCCTCCATGCGTACGAGGATGTGCACCTTAAGTCCTGGGCAGGGCAACTCCTCAGTGTGGTTCATAGCCCAGAAGCCGTCAGTGAGGTAGTCGTGCTCGACGCTCGAGAGTGCCTGTATGGCGTCGTAGCCGCAGTGGTGGTTCGTAAGTATAAGTCCCTCCTCAGAGATTATCTCACCGGTACATCCACCGTCAAATAGAACCACAGCGTCCTTCATAGAGGCTTTGTTGATGGAGTAGATGTCCTCTGCAGATAGTTTAAAACCCTTGGACTTCATGTCGCTTATGCGTGACGATATGAGCGATGGGAGCCACATACCCTTGTCCGCCACGGCGTTGAAGGTTGTTGCAAGGAGCAACGCGAAAATTAGTAGTGAACGTTTCATGTTGTGTATCTATTAAATTGATTTTCAGGTTAGTAGCACGATGGCAGTTGCTCTATGAAGCACTCCAACTCGCGGTATAGTCGCTGTACGGGTAGTCCCATGACGTTGAAGAACGACCCCTCGATGGACTCTATGCCCGTGTAGCCTATCCACTCCTGTATGCCGTAAGCCCCCGCCTTGTCCATGGGGCGGTAGTTGTCGACGTAGTAGGCTATCTGCTCCTCGGTAAGCGTTGCAAAGCGCACCTTGCTCTTAGACGAAAAACTGCGCTCATGGTCTATGCTTCGGAGCGTTACTCCCGTCACCACGCTATGCTCACGACCCGATAGGCGTGCTAACATCTCGCGTGCCTCAGCCTCATTGGCGGGCTTACCCAGCACGTCGTTACCCAATACCACGGTAGTGTCTGCGGTTATGAGTATGTCGCCACACTTTAGGGGTGTGGGGTATGCGTGGCTCTTGAGCTGTGAGAGGTACTCTGCCACTGCTTCGGCGGGTATCGTTGCGGGATATAGCTCGTCGCACTCGAACTTCGCTGCCAGGCGATACTCTATGCCCGTAGCCTTTAGCAGTTCACGTCGGCGTGGCGATGCCGAGGCGAGTATTATGTTGAATGACTTCAGCTTATTGTGTAATAACATCTTCTTGTATGCGCATATTTTCTACAAAGTTACTCAATTTATTTGCAAAAAGCAAATATGAGCGCTGTTACAACATAAAACTACCCCAAGCGTAGGCCTGAGGTAGTAGATAGAGTCCTTATGTGAAGGGTTACTTCTTAATAGTAAGCTCGTCGAGCAACCACTCCGCACCTGCATACTTCTCGATTACGAACAAGACGTAGCGGATGTCGACAGCTATTGTGCGCTGCAACTCTGGCTCGAATGCCACGTCACCAGACATAGCCTCCCAGTTGCCGTCGAATGCCAAGCCTATGAGCTGACCCCTCTTGTTCATAACGGGCGAGCCTGAGTTACCACCCGTGATGTCGCAGTTCACGAGGAACGCTATGGGCAGGTCGCCATTCTTGTCGGCATAGCGGCCGTAGTCCTTCGCGGCGTATAGCTCCTTCAAGCGCTCAGGCACGGTAAACTCAACGGGATTTGTGGGGTCCTCCTTCGCCATCACGCCATCGAGAGTGGTGTAGTGGCTGTAGACGATGCCATCTGCAGGGCTGTAGGGCAATACGTTACCGTAGGTGAGGCGGAGCGTGAAGTTAGCATCCGATGCCCACGCCTTGTTGGGCTTCATCTTCATAAGGCCTGCGATGTAGAGGCGGTGACCCTCCGAGAACTTCTCGTTGGCAGCCTGTGCTGCGGGCACAAGCTCGTTGTAGAGGTTGAATAGTGATACGGCAAGCTCGTACACGGGGTCGTTGTTGAATGCCGCCTCGCGTGCCTCCTTGTCGAGTGCTGCAATAGCCTGATACTTTGCGTAGTTTGCAAGCTGCGAGTTGTCGTAGAGCCAGTCTACGTAGGCGTCGCTGTCGCCACCAAACTCTGCATCAATCTTCTCATAGATAGAGGGTAGGCGCTTGTTGTTCTCGCGGTAGATGGTGAACATGCGCTTTGCCACATCGCGGTCTGTAGCCTCGTCATAGTCCTTGTAGAACTGCTCGGGGTTGAATCTGCCAAGCATAGTCTGCACAAGCTCCACCGACTGGAAGAATGCCTCCGAGAGATACTGCAACGTAGCGTTCTCCTCCTTAGCCTCGGTCTGCGACTGCTCGATGAGGCTCAAGGCATCCATGTATCGCTCCTCGGGGAGTGTGTTCTTAACTGCCCACGCCTGGAACTCAGCCTCTTGTGCCGCCTTCTTACCGCGTACGTTGAGCTTCTCGATGCCGCGTGACATGCCTATAGAGTTCTTCCAGTAGTTTGCCGAGCCAGCGAACTTAGCGTCGTACTTGATGCGTACCGCCTGGTCAGCATCCATGTGCTTACGCAAGATAGCCTGACGCTCACCACGGATGTAGATGCGCTGTGGGTTGTCCACCTCCAACATGTAGTCAATCTCGTAAGATGTCATGTAGCGCTGTGTAGAGCCTGGGAAGCCCATGATCATGCCGAAGTCACCCTCCTCGATGCCCTTGAGCGAGATGTCGAGCCACTTATCAGCCTTG
>JAGCLX010000134.1 GCA_017646785.1 Alistipes sp. | reverse complement strand
TGGTGGTGATGGTGGTGATGAGGATAATATCCACCCCAGTACCAATCATAGTAGAACGGATTATAGCACATATTCCAGTTCCAATCATACCACGAGTAGTGAGGATAACCCCACATAGAGTAGTAGAATGGATCCACACGATAGCTCCAGCCATAGTTCCATGGCGAAGCGTAGATGCCAAAGGTTACATTTGTAGCACCCCACGAGCCAAACATCGATGTGATATACTTAGGCTCTACCCACACCTGATCTCCCGATACCATGATATTGTAGTATGCAGGGTCGTAGGCTGTGACGTAGTATATGGAGCTGCTATTTACCAAATCATAGTAGCTGGATGGCATTCTGTAGGTGGGTGACTGGAAGCCATATAGACGGCGTGCGTATGCGCTCTGATAGTCATCCGCCACGACATTGCTATAGTTGGGCTGCTGGTTCACCACGGCATAGTACTCAGCCTCAGCTGCCGAAGCATTAGCCTCAGCAAGACGTGCCTCCCACTGTGCCTGACGAGCCTCTGCCTCGAGGCGCTCTAACTCGGCTTCGGCCTTTAGTCGTGTTGCCACCTCTGCACGGTTATTTGTTTTGTATAGATCGCTTGTACCGTAAGCCGACATACTCATCATCGCCGTACATCCCGACAGCACAAAGGCCATCGCAATAATCGGGAGTATAAATAGTAATCGTTTCATGGCTATACTCTTTTTGTTATCTCTAAATTAATCTCTCACCTATCAAACGTTGAAGGTCTGGTATCTATTACAAAGGTAATAGATTTTTAGCTCTCTCGATGCAAAAAGGGTGCGAATAGCACTCAATTGAGGGGTGAATATACCAAAACATAGGGCGAAACGCCGTGTACTAATGGGCATCGAGCCAGTTGTTAGCACTATTCACCTCAGCGATAAGTGGCACGCGCAACGTCGCAACACCCTCCATTGCCTCCTTAACTATGCGTTTAACGTCCTCAAGCTCCTCGTTGAGTGTGTCGATAACAACCTCATCATGCACCTGCATAATCATCTTTGAGCGTATGCCCTCAGCCTGGAAGCGTCGATACATCTCCACCATTGCGAGCTTCATGATGTCCGCTGCCGAGCCCTGTATGGGTGCATTTATGGCGTTGCGCTCCGCAAGACCACGCACCGTGCGGTTCGAGGATGCTATATCGTGGAGCGTGCGCCTGCGACCAAACATCGTTGCCACATAACCCTCTGTAGTAGCCTTAGCTACCGCATCGTCCATATACTGCTTAACGCCAGGATATGTATCGAAATAGTTGGTTATAAGCTCCTTAGCATCACGATTTGAGATATCCAAACGCTGAGCCAAACCAAATGCCGAGATTCCATAGATAATTCCGAAGTTGGCGGTCTTAGCACTACGGCGCTCATCACTCGACACCTCCGACACACCCTTATTGTAGAGGCGCGCAGCAGTGGCCGCATGGATATCCTCGCCCTGCTTAAAGGCCTCGATGAGCGCCTCGTCACCACTGAGGTGTGCCATCAGGCGTAGCTCGATCTGCGAGTAGTCGGCAGCCACCAACGTATGCTCCGCATCCGATGCTACGAAGGCAGCACGAATGGGCTTACCCAAGGCATCGCGCACAGGTATATTTTGCAAATTGGGGTTTGTTGACGATAGACGACCTGTTGCCGTAACTGCCTGATTATATGATGTATGTATCCTACCAGTCTTAGGATTAACCAGCTCAGGCAATGCCTCTACGTATGTCGACAGCAACTTCTTAACACCACGATACTCCAACACCTTGTTAACAATGGGAAAGTCATGTGCAAAGCCCTGCAGATACTCCTCATCCGTAGAGAACTGCTTGGTCTTTGTCATCTTGGGCTTGTCCGTGATGCGCAACTTGCCAAAGAGCACCTCGCCCAGCTGGCGCGACGAGTTGATGTTGAGCGCGGGCTCACCAGACATCTCGCGCACCTCGCTCTCAAGGCGCTGCAACAACGCGCGCAACTCTACGGCATAACGCGCCAAGGCTTCACAATCGACCGACACGCCAGCCATCTCCATAGCAGCAAGCACGTCAATCATCGGTGCCTCAATGTTGTGGTACAGCTCCAACATGCCCATCTTCTCGACCTCGGGGTAGAGCACATGCTTCAAGCGTAAAGTCACATCCGCATCCTCGGCAGCATACTCCGCAACACGCTCAACGCCAACCATATCCATGGTTAACTGCTTAGTACCCTTGCCAATGAGCGTCTCAATGGAGATGGGTGAGTAGTTGAGGTATCGCTCCGCAAGGAAATCCATGTTGTGGCGCGACTCCGAATCGAGCAGGTAGTGCAAGAGCATGGTGTCAATCTTCTTACCACGCACCTCAATGCCCAACTTAGCAAGCACCATAAGGTCAAACTTTATGTTCTGACCTATCTTCGTAATCGCCTCATTCTCAAATAGTGGGCGCAATATATTGGTATACTCCTCACAGTTTGCATCGCCAAAGGGAATGTACCACGCCTTGAAAGGCTCGGCAGCAAACGACATTCCCACGATGCGACAGGTGTTGTAGTCAAGGCCCGTAGTCTCGGTGTCGAAGCAAAACTCAGTGAACGTAGAGAGGTGGGCCACCAACTCTCGCAACTCGTCGGCAGTGCCTATTATGCGATAGTCGTGCTTGGTGGTCGCAGCAGTGGCAAAACCCTCAATTTCAGCAACTTCAGTACTCTCTATAGCAGGCTCAGCAGGTGCGACAGCAGGTACATCAAACATTGCAAAAAGATCACCCTGACCCTCCAGCGCAGCACGTCGTTTGGCCTCGGCCTTGGCACGCGCCACCTCCTGAAGCTGCGTTTGGGGCTCCTGCTTTGGAGCATCTGTCACAGGCTCTGAGGGTGCTACATTCTCCAAATCGCGAAGGAACGAGGTAAAGTTAAGCTCGGCGTACAACGCCTTTAGCTCCGTATAGTTGGGGCAACATATTTTGAGTGCCGCCTCGTCAAAGGCTATTGGGGCATCCAGCCGTATGGTCGTCAACTCCTTAGCCAACAGCAACTTATCACCCCACTCAGCGATATTCTTACCTGTCTTGCCACCAATTTTATCAGCATTAGCGAGGATATTCTCCGCCGTGCCCCACTCTCTCACGAGCTTAGCAGCACCCTTCTCACCAATGCCTGGCACGCCGGGGATATTGTCCGAAGCATCACCCCACAATGCCAAGACATCACGCACCAATACGGGGTCACTAAAGCCGTACTTAGCCTCAATAGCAGCACGGTCAGTCTGCACTATGTCGTCACCCTTCTGGTTGTATATCACGCACTTATCATCAACAAGCTGGCCATAGTCCTTGTCGGGTGTCACCATGAATACGTCATATCCTGCCGCTGCACCACGCTTGGCGAGTGTGCCAATGACATCATCCGCCTCGAAGCCCTGAACCTCGAGAATAGGTATGCACATAGCCTCCAGCAGACGCTTCACATAGGGCACAGAGAGCTTTATGTCCTCGGGGGTGGGAGGACGGTTGGCCTTATACTCGGGGAACATCTCGCGACGGAAGCTACCCCCAGGAGGGTCGAATGCCACACCTATAAGGTCGGGCTTCTCGCGCTTGAGAAGGTCGCGCAAGAACTTCGTGAAGCCGAATACCACCGAGGTGTTCATGCCGTCACGATTACGCATGGGGCGACCCATAAAGGCGTAGTAGTACTTGTATATCAACGCATAGGCGTCTACAAGGAAGAGGCGTCTACTCATAGTGCGTAGTGTTTTAGTGTGTTAGAAGTTATCCGACGCGAACCACTCAGCATAGGATGTTGCTGTCTCGTGTAGGCGCAACGAGTGCAGCTCTACATCCTCGGGCAGCGCACCAAGAAGTCGCTCCGCAAAGTCGGCAAGCATATTCTCGCACGTAGGCTGGTAGTCGGTAAGCACCACACGCGAGAAGTTGTAGCCGAGATTCTGGCACACCTCCTCTGCAACTGGAGTGTTACGCATCATAAAGGCGTGGTCAAGACGATTTACAATCTGCTCGTTTACTATGCGCTTCAGCAGGCCGAAGTCCATCACCATGCCCATCTTAGGCGACTCGGGGTCGCTCTGAGGCTCACCCTTTATGGTGACAAAAAGACGGTACGAGTGTCCATGAATCTCGCGACAAAGGCCATCATACCCCTCAAGCATGTGTGCAGCCTCAAAAGTAAACTCTTTTGTTAGTCTTATTACCGACATTGTATTATAGTTTTTTTCGTTATAACTCACTTTAATCTTATCCCACAAAAATAATATATATTTTTGAATGGAGCAAAAGAGAGGGTTATTTTATGGTAATTAGGGGTATTAGCGGCAGGTCTATTTCGTGTCAAAAGGCGTGAGATGTTGCGCAACCCACTTCATTAGCGGTAGGCAATTTTTCGTCAGAAGGGGTTAGGCTTGGTCTATCGCAAAAGAAATCGCCCAGGGATAGTACTAAACGTACAGCCCTGGGCGGTTTACTTTGGTGATGGGCCGAGAATGACCCTTTATCACGAAAAATTACTTGAGGACGCCAAGCTTCTTACCAACCTTAACAAAAGCCTCAACGCAACGATCAAGCTGCTCAACAGTGTGACCTGCTGACACCTGAACACGGATACGTGCCTGGCCCTTTGGTACTACGGGGTAGTAGAAACCTGTTACGAATACACCCTCCTGCTGGAGCTCAGCTGCGAAGTCCTGTGAGAGCTTAGCATCGTAGAGCATAACAGCGCAGATAGCTGACTGTGTAGGCTTGATGTCGAAGCCTGCAGCAACCATCTTAGTGCGGAAGTGCTCAACGTTTGCAACGAGCTGATCGTGAAGCTTATCGCTCTCCTCGAGCATCTTGAACATCTCGATAGAAGCACCTACTACTGCGGGGGGCAATGAGTTAGAGAAGAGGTAAGGACGTGAACGCTGACGGAGCATGTCGATGATCTCCTTGCGGCCTGTTGTGAAGCCACCTACAGCACCACCAAATGCCTTACCGAGAGTACCTGTGAGGA
>JAGCLX010000133.1 GCA_017646785.1 Alistipes sp. | reverse complement strand
TTGTTACTGATGCTGGTTGCTCACAGAATGTTCAGCCAGGTCAGATTATCTCAATGCGTAAGTTGCGCGATGAGAACTCAGCGTTGAAGCGTCGTGATATGGCACTTGTTGAGGTACGTCCTATCGTTCCTGCTACATCTAACCAGGTTCTTCAGGGTATCACACGTGCTGCATTGCAGACATCAAGCTTCATCTCTGCAGCATCGTTCCAGGAGACTACTAAGGTTCTTAACGAGGCTGCTATCCAGGGTAAGTCTGATGACTTGGTTAACCTTAAGGAGAACGTTATCACAGGTAACCTTATCCCTGGTGGTACAGGTCTTCGCGATTACGACGACTTGGTTGTTGGTCTAAAATCAGAAATTAACCTATAATTTCTTGAGATAAGGGCGCATCTGCGACCTTTCAATCAAAGCCCCGAATGGAATGTACAATAAGTACTATCCATCCGGGGCTTTCTCATGTCAAGGCCACATCTGCACCCTTCTGACAAGAAATTAGGTTGTGGTGCTAATTGAAGTGAGGAGTTTCGAGAGAATAAAGCTTTTAGGGAGTTCAGCGAGAATATCAATCTAACTGAACTCCCTAATCTTCTTAAATTCACCATGTTCTGTGTTATAGTCCCTTGCGTGATATTGCCCAAGCGAGGAGTGCGTAGAGGCCATCTACCATGGGGCGTAGTGGCTTGGGTAGGGCGTTGAGGATGCGTAGGCGGCGTAGCTGACGGCGTGAGCGTGTGGTATATGAGAATATCTCCGCTGCGTGACGTGCATCCTCTGTGCCTCCGCGCACGCTCTGCGTTATGGCCTTGCCTATGGCTATGCGGGCGATGTACTCATTGACCGTGGTGTCGCCATCGGGGTTGTATAGCTCCTCTATTGTGTGCGCGCTCTGCTCCGCGCGGTAGATAGATGCCGAACGGTTACTCGCTGTGCGAGAGTATCTTACGAGCGACATCGGTGAGAAGCAGAATTGCGCACCTTGCTGCATCATCTTCACCCATAGCCACTGGTCCTCGCCTATGCGCATGCCCACGGGGAAGCCTCCTGCGCGTAGTACAGCCTCACGGCGTAGTGTGGCAGTTGAGGGGATGATGGGGTAGAGCTGTTGTAGTGCTTCCTCGGCAATGTTGATGTAGCCCTCGGTCGTTGGCACACACGCAGCGACACGCTTTGTGTCACTGACGATATCGAAGGCTGTGGAGTAGGCATCCGCCTCGGGGTAGTACTCCATGAGTCGGCACACCTCGGCTATGTAGCCCGTGAGCCATTCATCGTCGGCATCGAGTAGTGCGATGTAGTCACCCTTAGCCTCTGCAATACCGCGGTTGCGCGCTGCACTAACACCGCTATTTTCCTGAGTGATAAGACGTATGCCCGCCATGGGGTGCTCAGCGATGATGCGCTCAACTATTGCGCGTGACCCATCCGTAGAGCCGTCATCCACAACTATAATCTCGCGGGGAGCGAGGCTCTGATTTATCACCGAGCGCAGTGCGCGCTCCACCTCCGCCTCCTTGTTATACAGTGGTATCACCACCGATATGCGCTCCGACTCCGTGGTCTGCACCTTGCGACCGAAACTTAAAATTTCAGGCGCGTGGTTTAGGCGCTTATCCTCGGGTAGCCACTTCTGTATGTTGCCATAGTGGCTACGTAGGTAGGTCTCCAAGTCGCTCGGTGCCCATACCTCGATGTTGCCAAACTTGCGGCGCTCGGGTGTGTTGATGGCCGCTGCGGCAATCATATCTTTGGGCATGCGTACTATGTTGTAGTACTTTGCATCGGTGCTGTTGTAGCGTGTAAGTTCGCGCTTTAATATGTTGTATATCTGCTCTTTGCTGAGTGCGGTAGTGACGAGGCGTATAGCCAAGCACGACAGCCAGCTTTTAGGTAGCACGACGTTGTTGTTCGCCCTGCCAAACCACCTCCACAGCCACACGCTCTTTGCCATAAAGCAGTTGACCCAGAAGCCCACCTTTGCACGCTGCTTACGGCGTAGCGTTTCGTTGTCGGGGATGAGGTCGTAGGGGAAGATGTCGATGTAGATACCCTCCTCGATGGGCATGCCCACCCACTCGCGCTCTACGAAGCGAGTGCCACGCTTGCGCACCTTGGCAAAGTAGAAGGGTGTGTCGCGCTCCGTTGTGAACTCTTGAAGCACGTAGCCCTCGCCAAGGAGTGCGGGGGCCTCTTTGAGGAAGCGCTCATAGTTGTCGCGCGTCATGCCGAGGTCGATGTCGTCATCCCAGGGCACAATGTCGTCGAAGAAGTGTGCGCCAATGGCTGTGCCACCCTGAATAAAGTAGGGTATGCCCGCCGTGTCGCAGACGCGCACAACCTCACGAAGAACATCGTATAGCTCCTCGTGTAATAGGCGTAGTATGTCGCTGTTGTATTTCATTATAGGTTGTGTACAAGTAGGTTACAGCCGCGGATGTCGCTTCCAGCAATACGCCCCTCAATGCTAAAGCTGCCATCTGAATATAGTCGACCCATATCCTCTGTTTGGATAAAAGCGCACGATGAGAGGTTGGCAAGGTCGATAATATCTATGCCGCCACGACCGCCCGCAGGGGTGTGGTCAAAGGGGTCGTTCACGTCGCGCACCATGATGCGCATCCACTGCGGTGCGCGGAAGATGCCCTCGCCCGCGGAGTATGCTTGTGATGTAAGCTCCGCCATGCCATACTCGGAGTGGATATGCTCCACGCCAAAGCCTGCGGTGAGAATGGCGTGCAGCTCGCTCTTGGATAGCTCCTTACGGCGTCCCTTCATGCCACCAGTCTCCATGATGATGGTGTTGGTGAGCTTGGGAGCATACTGCTCCGCTACATCCCAAAGTGCATAGCTCACGCCGAGCAAAATTTTAGGTTTGGGGTCTGCCTCTATGTCGGCGATAAGTCGCTCGTAATCATTGAGGTAGAAGCCTCCCGAACCGCACTCCTTGATAAGCGTATCGACCATGTATACCAACGACGAGCCCTCGCGCTCAAGGTAGTTGGGTAGAAGTCCATATATGCTCCACTTTGCGGGCTCGCCATAGAACTCCTTAAATGCCGCGGTGAATGTCTTGCGGTATGCCTCTAATGAGGCCATCATGTGGCGCGAGGCGACGGTAGAACCCGTATTGCTTGAGGTGAAGATAATCTCGGGGGCCTCAGTGCCACAGTATACGTCTGTCGACTTGAATAGGCGGATGGGCATAAAGGGTATCTCCTCGATGTGCTTGACCTCTGCAGGGTCTATGCCGAGCAGTTCAATATAGCGGCGGTATGGTTCGCAGTGCTCGCTTTGGTAGCGAAACAGCTCGAGTGCGCATCTCGTAAACTCAGCCTCGGAGCGAATGGATAGTATGGTGTCGATGTTCAACATAGTCTTGCTGATCTAATACTCTGAACTACAAAGTTACATTTTTTCTGCAATAATGCCAATAATTATTGTCATTTGGTAAAAATAACGTTGTAACCTATTGTATTTTGCGCACGATTTTGTATATTTGTAAATTGAAACGAACGAAATTATGAGTAGAAGACTTAAGATAGGTATTACCCAGGGCGATACTAATGGTGTTGGCTGGGAGGTGATACTCAAGATATTTTCCGATAATCGCATCGCAGAGTTGTTTACACCTGTGATATATGGCTCAAGCGTCGCTGCGGCATACTATCAGAAGCGCTTGGTGGATGTGGAGCCAGTGAAGTTTGTCGTTGTGGATGGTGCAGAGCGTGCTCAGCAGGGTCGCGTAAACCTTGTGGAGTGTGGCGCTAAGGAGCTCTCGGTGACACCTGGTAAGCCATCAAAGGCTGGTGGTGAGGCTGCCGCTGCGGCACTTCAAATGGCGATTAAGGAGCTTAAGAGTGGTGAGCTGGATGCCATCGTTACAGCACCTATTGACAAGGAGATGATTCAGAGCGAGTCGTTCTCATATACTGGCCACACAGAGTTTCTTGCTAAGGAACTTGAGGGTGAGCCTTTGATGATTATGACTTCGGAGCTTATGCGCGTGGGCTTGGTGACTATCCATGTCCCCGTAGCACAAGTCGCCGAGTCGCTCTCGAAGGATCTTATTGTCGAGCGTATCAACCAGATGAATGCCTCTATGCGCCAGGACTTTGGCGTTGTTCGCCCCAAGGTGGCGGTGTTGGCTCTCAACCCCCATGCAGGTGACGGAGGCCTACTCGGTAAGGAGGAGCAGGAGATTATCAAGCCTGCTATTGTCGAGGCATATGAGGCTGGCGTGTTGGCATTTGGTCCCTTCGCTGCCGATGGCTTCTTCGCATCGGGTCAGTTCAAAAACTACGATGCTATCCTTGCCATGTACCACGACCAGGGTCTTGCCCCCTTTAAGACGCTTACTCCTAACGGTGTGAACTTCACAGCATCGCTCTCTAAGGTGCGCACATCGCCCGACCATGGCGTAGCGTACGACATTGCGGGTAAGGGCGTTGCAGATGAGCAGTCTATGCGTAACGCTATATACGACGCTATCGACATCGTTAACCGCCGCAGAGAGTGGGCAGAGTGGACTGCTAACCCCTTGCAGCACTTCGAGCGTGAGAAGGGTAGAGATATCTCTATCAAGGACTTGCCCGAGCAGGAGCATAACGACTAATAACATTAGGCATGACAAAAGATCAGTTCAAAAACTGGATGGGTGTGGTTCTGTCGGCAGTGGTGCTTGGCTTGGCTGTGACACTTTTGATGAGGTTGTGGAAGCCCCAGGATGCGACACACTGGTTGCTGTGGGGTGTGGGCATACTCATCGCCATGAGGTCTATAGGTCGTATAGCATCGCTCACAAAGCAGATAAACAACTCGGATAAAGAGGAATAAACAAGGAGTGCAGCTGAGTAGTAATCCGTCTCGTTATTGTGGAGCTACGAAGGCACTCAAAACATAAACAATTAAAAACAATTATTATCATGGTTAAAGTAACCTTTCCCGATGGCTCGGTAAGAGAGTTTGCCAAAGGGACTACTGCCTTTCAGGTGGCAGAGAGCATCAGCCCTCGTTTAGCTGCTGACTCACTCGCAGCCGAGGTAAACGGCGCAACTGTAGATATGATGCGCCCTATCGATTGTGACTGTACAATCAAATTCTTTAAGTGGGACGACGCAGAGGGTAAGCACGCCTTCTGGCACACCTCATCACACCTCTTGGCTGAGGCGTTGGAGGCTTTGTACCCTGGCATCAAGTTCGGTATCGGTCCCGCTATTGACAATGGTTTCTACTACGACGTAGATTCGCCCGTAGCGATTACGGAGGCTGACCTCGAGAAGATCGAGGCGAAGATGGTGGAACTCTCTCGCAACAAGGAGGCTCTTGTTCGTACAGAGGTGTCTAAGGCTGATGCGCTCAAGACCTTCACAGAGAAGGGCGACCAGTACAAGGTTGAGCTTATCACCGACCTTGAGGATGGTACCATCTCATTCTACACTAACGGTGCGTTTACCGACCTATGTCGTGGTCCACATATCCCCAATACGGGTTATATCAAGGCTATTAAGCTTACATCTATCGCTGGTGCATACTGGCGTGGTAACGAGAAGAATAAGATGCTTACTCGTATCTACGGCGTATCATTCCCCAAGAAGTCGATGCTCGATGAGCACCTCGCATTGTTGGAGGAGGCTAAGAAGCGTGACCACCGTAAGCTCGGTAAGGACCTTGAGTTGTTCATGTTCTCACAGCGCGTAGGTCAGGGTCTTCCTATGTGGTTGCCTAAGGGTGCTGAGTTGCGCGACCGCTTGGAGCGTTTCTTGCGCCAGATTCAGAAAGAGTATGGCTACCAGCAGG
>JAGCLX010000015.1 GCA_017646785.1 Alistipes sp. | reverse complement strand
GCCCGCCAACCGAGCGTCACAACCACCAAATCTCACACAAAATACCCCAATCCCGTGCGAGGGACGGGGGGATTCATTAGGAAAGAGTCGTGATTACGCAGCGTACTCAAACTCCTTAGTCTCGTTGATCTTACATACTGCAGAGTTAGCAACCTCCCAACGGCCGTTAGCGTCCTTAGCAGATACGATTACAATAACTGACATGTTCTCTACGTTCCACTTTGTAGAAACGATAGGAAGCTCAAATGCGAGGTCCATAACCTGGTTAGCCTCGAATGTGTATGAGTCACCCTGAACGTTTGTCTTAGAGTACTCGTGAGACATGTTACGAAGTGCGTTGTTGTAGATCTTGTGGTATTCCTTAGTAGCACCAGCCTGGTTGGGGCTGTAGATACCGCTCTCGAGCAACCAAGCAGTAACCTTGTACTCCTTAGCTACGCCAGACTTAACCTGAGCAGCGCAGTATACAGTTGAAGAGTCACCAGTAACAGCCATTGAGATACCAGCGCCTACCTTACCACCATTTACGTTAACATACTCCTGGAGCTTGTTCTTAACATAGTCATAAGCGTAGCTTGTAGGCTTGCCCCAGAAGTTAACCAAGATGCAAGGATAACCAGTGATCATGCTGCTCTGGTATGAGTTAAGAGCGTTAGCAGCAGCTGAGTTACCGGGATCGCCAGAAGCGTAACCACCAGCATGGCAAGTTACCTCGTTGTAGTGCTTGTGCCACTCTGAGCTCTCCAATGAACGGAGTACATCAGTTGCGTTAGGGCAGTAACCACAGTTAACACCTGTCTGGTCGATAACCAAAGCGCGGTAGTTAAATGTATAGTTCTCGGGCTGAGGATCAGCGGGAACCTCAGGCAAAGATGCCATTACAGTAACGTTAACATAGTTAGAGTTCTCAGCGCCAAGAGTTGCAAAGAATGAGTAGCTACCAGACTGCTCAGCAGTGAAAGTTTTGCTTGCTACCTCGTTCAAATCCTTGTCATAGATAGTAGCCTTAGATGTAACATCGTGTGTAGTACCATCCTCGCTCTTCTGCTCTACAGTGAATGTAACAGTCTCGCCAAGAGCAACAGCAGTCTTGTCTGCCTTAAGTGTGATAGCGCCAGATGTTACGACATCTGAGTCGCCACTAATGCCCTCGCAACCAACGAATGCAAGTGCAGCAAGTGCAAATGCAAAGAATTTTGTAAGTTTCATGTTTTTAAAGGTTTTAATTAGTTTAACTATAAATTATCTATTAATCTCTATTTGTAGTCGTACTCAACGCTTCCATTTGCGGGGCACATAGCCACGTTAGCCACCTCAAACTTACCATCAGCACCCTTTGCACTTACGATGATAAGCACCTTGAGGTTGTCGCGCACCCACTTATCTGTTGAGATCTCGAGTGTCAACGCTGTATCTGCAGTTGCACCAGCAGCGATAGTACCAAGGTCGTGACCCGTGATAGGCTCTGTAGTCGATGCCTGACGAATAGCGTTGTCATGTACATTCATCCAATCCTCAGTAGCGTTTGTCTGCTTAGCCTCGATGCCATCCTCCAACAACCACGCTACAACGCGATAGTCATTAGCCACCGCCGCCTTAACCTCGATGTTTACAACAACCGAGCTTGAAGCAAGGCTTGCAGCCGCAGCGATACCTGCATCTGCGCCATTAGCCTTCCAAAGAGCGTCAATCTGCTGCTTGATGTGCGCATCGTTATAACTTGATGTTGTGCTATGCTGGAAGTTGTAGGTCAACGTAGGATAGCTGTTCACACGGTAGTAGCCAGACACAGAGTAAGCAGCCGATGACGATGCGGGGTCACCTGCGCCATAAGTGTGTGCCATAGCCTCGTAGTACTTAGAGTGGTAGTCACCAGTCTCCGACACGCTCTTCAACGCCTTCATCATCTGAGGGCAGTAGCTACAGCCAGTACCTGTGTGGTCAACCAACAAGATGCGGTGGTTGAACGAGGTATTCGCCTTGTCGCCATCCTCGGGAATTGCGGGGATGGTGGGGACTACAGATACGGTGATAGCATCAGTGATGATGCTGCCCGATACTGCATAGAACTCATAGTTACCATCCACAGTGGGAGTGAATGGGTTAGGGACCTCCACGAAGTCGTGAGTCTTATCGAAAATTGTTGACTGAGCTGTGATATCAGTGCCGTCGGTTGCTGTAACTGTGAACGTAATGGGGGTATTAACCTCTACCGATGCATTGTTTGCTGCAAGCACAGCACCACCCGAGGTATTTCCACCATCGCCCACAGGCTCCTGCTCACAACCTACAGCGAATGTAGCTACGGCAGCAATCAGAGCGATAAACTTAGTAAGTTTCATAATTGTATTTGTCCGTTTAGAATGAAAGTGTCATTGAGAGGTTCACACCAGTGTAAGCGGGCTGGAAGCGGCATACACCACCCGAGCATACGAAGCCCGCACGGTTACGACCATACGAAAGCTGTGCACGGAAGCTGTTGTGTGTGAAGCTTGCACCCACCTGGTAGTAGTGCAAAAGCTCGTAGTCTTGCTCAAATGTTTCGTAGTTTACGTAGTAGTTGCCATAAGCGCCATCCTGCATCTTCTCGCAGTTCCACATATCGCTCACGTAGAAGCTAAACTTAGGTGCGAGGTTGTACTCTACGGTAGCTGCTACCCAGTCACCCTCGTAGTCCTCAGATGAGAGATACTGAAGCTCGAAGCGCATAGAGTGCTTCTTGTTGATCTTGTAGGTTACATCACCCACGAAGATGTGCGAACGGCAGTAGTGAGAGTGTGCAGCGTCGTAGTGGTTGATCTCCTCGTCCCAGCGCTGGAATGAGTAGAGGAACGTAGTCTTGAGCTGCTTGTTCCACTGACGCTCAACATCGAAGTTGAAGTCTACCCATACGTTACGACCCTCCATATCTGTGTTCATCATCTTGTTGAAGTGATCCAAGGTGTTAAACATAGAGAAGTTAACGTGGAAGTTCCAGTACTTACCGCGCGCCTTGGGATTACGCAACGAGTAGTACAAGTCGAGCTGACCACCTACCTCACCACCAGTGTGTACGCTTGAGCCACGGTAGGGGTTGAGGTTTGCGAGTGAGTATGTGTGCTGACGAGTGAGCAAGGGGAGGTAAGTCATTGTGTTACCACCACCGATACCCATAGGCCGGAACTCAATGAATGTTGTCATGTTCTCCTGGCGGCGGAATGAAGCCGATGCAGAGAAGCGCTTGTAGCTATAGCCGAGGTCGAGGGTGATAACATTACCCTTAGCTGCATCAAGCATAGGGTTGAAGATATCCTCATTGAGCTTAGCTGCATACTCACCACGGAGTGAAACACCAGCATACTCGAAGTTAATACGACCTGAAGCCATGTTAAGAACATCGCAAGCGACACCCTTAGTAATGCCCTCAACAGGGAAGTTGATAGCTGCATCCTTCTGGTGACGACCTACGTAGCTACCCTCGATAGCAACAACACCGTCGTACCAACCAATCATCTCTGAGAGCGAGAGTGAAACATCACCACCCCAAACAGCAGTCTTCGAACGCATATCGTAGAGGCGAGGCATACCTGCCACAACCTTCACGTTTACCATGTTGTTGAAGTTGTAGTATGCACGACCACCAGCCAACGAGTTGTTGAATGCCAAAGCACGATCCTCGTAAGCACGGAAGATAAGGCCGTTACCAAACTGGTCATAGATATCACCCAAGCGAACGCCCCAGTTCTGATCCTCCCACTGAACATACTTTGTGAGGAACATATTGAGCTTAGTGTCGCGCTGTGAGTAGTCGTAGAAGTCGTAGCCATAGAGCGATGGGAGGTAGCCATCTACCTGCACACCAGCAGAGAAACGACCGAGGTTGTAGTCAACCTTGAGGTAGTCGTTAGAGCCGAAGTTACCGCGTGTACGCTGGTCGGGCACAACAAGACCGATATCCTCGAGCTTCTTGTCGGGAGTGTAGTAGGTGTTGTTGCTCTCCAAAGCGATAGATACCTGACCCTCGCCAGCCTTAATCTGTGCAGAGGCCTCCTCTACAGCAAAAACAGTGGCTACAGCCACGCCAAGCAAAAGTAGAAATTTCTTCATCTTTTATAGTCTATTTTTCGGGCATAAGGGGAGCCACAGTTACGTAGCTCCCTCTCCCAAAGTTAGTTATGCGTTATTATTTCAAAGCCTTAATCTTCTCGAACAACTCCTGCTCGCTACCTGGAGTGTAGCCAGAGTGAGAGTAGACGATGTTACCCTTACCATCAACGATGAAGGTGTGGGGAGTGAGGCTCACGTTCATAGCGCGCTTGAAGTCCTGGTTCTTGTCGTAGAGACATACATAGTCGTCCCAACCCTGACCCTGAGTCATAGCACGTGCACGGCTAACGGTACGAGCGTCGTCAACAGAGATTGCAACAACCTTCATGTCTACCTCCTCCAACCAGTCGTAGAGGTTGTCGTTGATAGCGTTAAGCTCCATAATACATGGCTTACATGTAGTAGACCAGAATGAGATGATCATAGGAGTACCATCAGCGAGTGACTTTGTTGAAATCACCTTACCCTCCTGGTTCTCAATCTTCACGTCGGGCAAAGTCTGCGCCGAAGCACCTACACCAACCATTACGGCGAGCATCAAAAACAATAGCTTTTTCATAGTTCAATAATGAAGTTTTAAGTTAATATTATTCCTATCCTGAAATCTCCGCAGCTATCATATTCATACCCAACATCTTACATCAATTTCCACACCATTATGGTAGCCACCGAGATACTGTTATCTATTTTATTTGTGCGCAAGATAGTGATTTTTCAGCAAACAACCGCACATTTTTCAAAGAAAAACGGTGAAGCGACCTAAATAGCCGATGAACGGGATAAAAAACGACAATATGTCTAACATAGAGTTTTAAACTTTGAGTATTGCAGAGCAGTTGGGTGGATGGTGTTAGATGCGGTCGCAACACAAAAAGCCCCGAACGGGTTGTACTTTGACATACATCCCATTCGGGGCAATGGTCGGAGGCCACAAACGACCTCCTATTGCAGGAAATTACAACTCTGTAAGCGAGTCTGCAACATACTCAAACACACCCTTATCTGCAACAGCAAATGTGAATGAGTAGTTCTTGTTCGGACCGTAGCAGTAAACCTTGATGACCACCTTCTTATACTCGTCAGATGTCATCTCAGGATACATATAACCAAGGACAGCAGCATACACCTCTGCGGTGTTCTCCTTGAGCTTTGCAAGGATCTCGTCGTCGGAGAGGTCGCCCATGCCGGCAGCAGCGAAGCCTGACTTAACAGCTGATGGACGCCAGTCTACGTTGCCATAGTATGCTGAAGAACCTGTGTAGAACTCATTGTTACCATAGTTAGAAACCCAGTAGTTACCTGCGGGCTTCGCACCGTCGATAGTAACGATATCTGTAGAGAGGATATCGCCAGCGTTGTCACGCTCGGGAGCACCCATAGGCACATCCTTGAAGTCGTATACCCAGTTTACGCAGTACTGGTAGAACGCCTTGGTGTCAGCGCTTGAGGTGTTTGTGTAGTCGAGCTCGAGAGTACGGTCTACATTCCATACGCCCTCAGCCTTGCGGAACTGATCCTGCTTCTCGCCGAAGTAGATGGTCTTAACCCACTCACCCTTGAATACGTACTCGTCTACAGTCCAGCTATTCACCGAGTTAGCACGACAAATATAGCCAACGTAGACCTTATCATCAACCTGTGCATAGGGATATGTCTCGCCGAGGAATGCGGGCAAGTAGCTATCCTGAGCAGGGTTAGTGAAGTTGTCGTAGCTCTGACCCATGTTGCGGTAGTCTGCGGGCTGCACAGTAAGGATGTCAGCAGCCTCGTATCCAGTGCCGTTGTACTTGAAGTAAGCGTAGCGCTTCTCGCTCTTAACGGTAAGAGCAAGGGCCTTTGCGCTCGCCGCAGGCTCAACAGAGGTAACAATCATATTGATATACTTGCCACCAGAGAGCGATGTAAAGTAGCCGTAGATTGTGTACTCCATACCATCGCTAAGCTGCGCCTTAAGCTCGTCAGAAGCACCATAGATGCTACCCTGAGCTGTCGTTGCATCGGCAAGGATAAAGTTATAGTATTTGTCAATAGCCACAGTACCAGTCATCTTAGCATAGTATGCGTACTCGTCGTTCACGCGTGTTTTGAGCAACTCATCAGCAACAACACCAGTGATGTTCATAGGCTCAGGATAGGTAACTGTTGTAGTGCCAGTCTTCTCGATAGTAAGGCCGTTAGTACCAATCTGGAAGCCCTTGTTGTGTGCTGAGATTGTACCAGTCACAGTAACCTCATCTCCAATCTCATAACCGATTGTCTTGTAGAGCAATACCGAGCCAGTGCTATCAGTGAGGATAGGACCCTGTGTTGACACAGCAGAGATATAACCCTTAACCTCAACAACCTCATTCAAAGCAGCTGTGCCAAGCACTGAAGTGTAGGCAGGTGCCTCGGGCTGGTCGGGAGTCTCAGGCTCCTCAGCTGCAGGCTCCTCAGCTGAGTAGTTGTAAGTTACAACCACATAGTCACCCTCACGTGCATCATCAGCAACGGGGAGAACGTTCTTGATTTTGTTCACAGTCTTAGGAGTAACAGCTGTAGCGTAGTCCTCCTCAGACCCCCAAATAGCCATGTAATTCTCCTCTGTGAGTGTGTACTCCGCTGCCGCCTTCATGTTAGCAACATCAGCGGGGATGTCGAGAGCCATGGTGTAGGTGATTAACGCCATTGAGCCGTTGTCGTAAGTAGGATATGTTGCTGCTAGCCATGCGGGAATGTATGTAGCAGCCTCATCCTGCGATGCGAAGTACTTGTTCTTGCTGATAGCCGAAAGTGCCTCAACAGCAGCCTCGCCAGCCTCCTCTGCGATAGCCTTATTTTCGCTATTCTTAGCAATAGCAGCATAATCATCGGCAGTAAGAGTGAACTCCATACTTGGAGTGTTAGTAATATCACCCTCAGCCTCATAGCCAGGGAGATAGTTCTCGTTAAAATAGTCAGTCTGGCAGCTAATGCCCATAAGAGCCACACCTGCCATCAAAGCAATCTTGCTAAAAATATTCTTATTCATAGTAGTTGCAGCTTTTAGAAGTTAACCTTAAGACGAACAGTGTATGTGCGGCCGAATGAGTACATCACGGCGTAGCAGTCCTGCCAGCCCTTAGCATCGGTTGCACACTGTGCATCCATAACATAGTTGTAGTCGTAGAGGTTGTTTACGTTACCATAGATGGTAGCGTTAACCTTACCCATCTTGAATGAGTAGCTTGCAGAGAGGTCGAGCTGGTGACCTACAGGGATCTTCCAAGGATCGTTAACTGTAGTTGTTGTGTTTGCAACAGCTGTAGAGCCGAGGTAGAAGTCTGCATAGTTGTTAGCATAGAGGTTGAAGTTAGCGCTTACGCGTACACCCTTGAGAGGGAAGAAGTCTGCGCCCACAGCAGCTGTAGTCTGTGCAGAGCCTGCTACGTGAACACCCTTCTGCTCAAGCTCAATCCATGCGTGGTCCTCAGCCATGATGCCTGAAGCTACAGTACCGTCCATCTTAGCTGTCATAGGCTGACCCTGAGAGTCGTAGTAGTAACCACGAGCGTTGCTTGCCCATACCCAGTCACCCCATGAGAGCATACCTGTGAGGTTTACCCAACGTGCGGGCTTGTAACGGAGGTCGAGCTCAACACCTGCGTGGCGAGCGTCGATACCTGTAAGGTTCACACGAGCGTAGTCACCATTAGACATGAGCTTAGAACGAACGTCTGACTTATCCATCCACAATGTGTAGTAAGCGTTCAAGTTAAGGGCAAACTGCTCTGTGCGCAAACCGTAGCCACCCTCAACAGAAAATACCTTCTCGTTCACAGCGTCGGGGTTAGTCATGTGGCTGGTTGTAGACTGCAAGAATGCACCACCAGAGAAGAATGGAGCACGTGAGATATAACCAATGTTAAGGAAGAGGTTTGAAGCCTTAGTCACGTTGTAGTTAACACCCGCCTTAGCTGTGAAGCCTGTGAAGTTAATAGTCTCAGAGCGCTGGTGTGCCTCGTCGTAGTAGAAGCGGTCAACACGCCAGTAGCCTGTGTTAGATACCGAACCTGAAACAAAAGCGCTAAGCTTGTTGCGTGAGTACTCCAACTGAGCAAACACACCCTCCTGGTGTACGTGACCATCGTAGTCACGATATACGATATCACCTACAGAGAGCTTCTCATACTTCCAGTTAGGATCTGCTGCAGCGGCGTTATTCTCTACCTTCACATTCTTACGATCACCATCGTCGATGAAGTATGCACCGTCGTAGAGGTCGATAATCTCGTTGGTGTGCTTACCAACATAGTAGCGCACGTCGACACCTGCTGAGAGCTCCAAACCGGGGAGCAACTCATTGGTATATGTAGAGAGCAAACCATACCACATGTGATTATTCACCGACTTAGACATAACCATTCTTGAACCATCAAGGCTCGCAGCGTTCATATCCTGAATTGCGCCATAGTCGAAGGTACCATCGGACTTACGGAAGTTGTAGAGCAACTGACCGTTAGATGAGCCATTCCACATTGCGCGGTCTGCAGAGGTACGACCCTGACCAGAGTAGCCTGAGCCACGACCGATAGACATGTAGAGAGCTGTAGAAAGCGACGATTTACGGTCGATCTGCCACTGGTGGTTCAACGAGATCTGTGGCTTGTGATACTCGTTAGTCATCGACGAACGCTCCTTGCCGTTGTTGTCGAAACCATATACAGCGTTGTAGCGATACTTATCCTTCTCGCCTGTCCACTTAGCAACCTTGTCCCACTCCTCAATCGAAAGACCTGCATAGAGAGGCTTACGCTGGTTGTGCTTCTGTGGAGCGCCAAATGCAGTCAACGAAATCTGATGATTAGAGTTGATACGCTTAGACACGTTTACAAACCAGTTGTAGGCCTCGTAACCAGTACCCTGGATGTAACCGTCACCCCAACGCTTTGCCAACAAGAGGCTGGCAGCCCAACCATTATCCATAAGACCAGTTGAAAGGCTTACAGACATGTTGTTAGCGCCGTCGTTACCAACACCGTATGACACGCTACCACCGCGCTTTGCATCGATAGTGTTAGTCACGATGTTGATGGTACCACCAACTGAAGGTGATGAGATCTTCGATGCACCCATACCGCGCTGTGTCTGCATAGAGCGAGTAACATCAGAAAGACCTGCCCAGTTTGACCAGTAAAGTCCACCCCACTCCATGTCGTTAACGGGCACACCGTTAATCATAACAGCGATGTTAGCCGACTTAAAACCACGCATGTTGATCTTAGAGTCGCCATAACCACCACCATCCTTAGTGACATAGACACCAGGGGTTGACTTCAAAATCTCAGGGAACTCCTGACCACCAAGCTTGAACTCGATCTCGCCAGCCGAAACAGTAGATACAGCAACGGGGGTACGGCGCTGCACAGCCACAGACTGTGTAATCACCACATCCTCCATAGCGATAGCCTCAGCCTCCATCTTGATGGTGCCAAGGTTCTGCTTGGGAAGCTTAGAGTCCAAAGCGATTAGCTGAGTCTTGTAGTTAAGATAGCTAATCTGAATAGCATCGGCACCGCGCACCTGAAGCTGGAAGTTACCACCAGCATCGGTAGATGTGCCCTGAGTTGTCTCGGGAACTACAACTGTAGCACCGATAAGAGGCTGGTCGTTTTCGTCAACAACCATACCTGTGACGATAATCTGAGCCGAAGCGATAAAGCCCACACTCAGACCAAGCATCAAAAGTAAAAGTCTCTTCATAAGCATTTTTTAGTTTAAGTAAATTGAATTATAATAGTTTACATAAGTCCGTGTTTTATTGCGTAACGCCATAACCTTATTAGCTGACGTTTCTTTCTCAAGCCGAAGTTCGCCACCACTATCTCCCACAACGTAAAGAGGTCCACCCGCTCGCGTATCGACGATATGTATTCACACGTAGCCTCAACGCCGTATGACTCCACCAACAAACGATACAACTCAAGACGTGTATCTCGCAAATCACCCGAGAAACGACCATCTAAGTCGGCCTTGATGTCGTGACATAGACGTACGTTGCACGCCATCTTATCTATCGTCATATTGTTAATGCAGCTCGACATGTTGGTCATGTCATAGTGGTACACATAGGCCTCGGGGAGTGTCTTTACACTCTTGCAGTGACAAGCAATACGCAGCAGCGCAAGCCAGTCCTCCGCATAGTTATAGGTCGTATCAAATCGAATATCGTGAAGCATAAATAGCTCCTTGCGAATCAGCGTACCCCATATTGCAAGCTTTGTCCTGCGGCGGATAAGGTGTTTGATTAACTGCTGTGGTGTGGTCGCATCCAGCACTCGCTTATTAACCACCCCTTCACGCTTATGTGCCACCCATGCCAAACGCACTATATCACACTCTTCAATATAGGGAGTTGCAAGCTCCAACATGTTTGACTCGACCCAATCGTCCGCGTCAACAAACATTATCCAGTCGGCAACCGCACATTCAATGCCCATATTACGAGCCGAGCTAACACCTCCATTTGGTTTATCCAACACCCTCACGCGACAATCCTGAGCAGCATATCTCTGGCAAACCGAGAGGCTACTATCACAACTACCGTCGTTGATCAGCAACAACTCAAAGTCACCAAACGTTTGTCCCAGTACGCTATCAACGCATCGAGATAAATAGTTCTCAGCGTTGTAGACAGGGATGATTATACTGACAAGTGGCCTACTCATACACTCTAATACTTAACGCGCAAAAGTAAGAAAAAATCAGATTATATCCAAATCGACCACTATTTTGGTCATTAACTACAAAATTTAAGACAATATGATTTCGTTATATTTATGATTTTTTTATACAAAATGGAGCTTAATTAAAAAATAAATTCTTACCTTTGAGGCACAGATTTAAAAGAGATGAGGTGTTTTATTAATAAAATAGCTGTTTATGAGTGTGCTTTAATCGCCATAATAGTGGTGATTGCCACGATATTACAGCTAACGATGGGCGATTTCCCAGTCGACATCTTCACCTTTCCATTAAATGTTATTATTGTTGCGCTATGGCTATTTGTCGTAGTCTACTTGTACCGCAATCGGAGCAACATAGCTTGGGTAGAATCGATGTTGTCGATACGCGCCACATGGCTCTCACTGGCTGTTATGGTGGCTACGGGCATATATCTTGGACTACAGCGCGAGCCTAACAGCACATCATGGCTCATAGTCACAGGCATGCTATTTACTCTTACCCATCTCCTGTTTATCACATTGCGTGGATTGCGAACACCCCAGGGTATACGTTGGCGCTTCACACTTCTGCACCTCGGACTTATCCTTACTCTCGGTGCAGGCTTCTGGGGCGCTCCTGATCGCACACAGCTACGCGCCATATTAACTGATGAAAGACCTACCGAGATAGCATACCACATCAATGGTACCGCCACAAAACTCAACCACGCGATAACACTACGCGGGCTCAATGCCGAGTACAACGAGAGCGGCATGCCAACATATTTCGATGCAACAATCGAGATCGATAACAAAGAGGCAACCATCAAGGTCAATCACCCCTATAATAGGACCCTGAGTGAGAAGATATACCTTGTAAGCGTTGACGCCAAGGCCTCATACTGCATAGTGGAGATAGTGCGTGAGCCATGGCAGTGGGTGTCGCTCGCCGGCATAGTGATGCTGCTCTCTGGCGCCGTTATGCTCTTTATTCGTGGTCCTCGCCACCAGGCAAACATAGATAAAAAGTAGTATGGAGTTAGGTTGGAACATATTCCCTTGGGTAGCGGTGGTGGTATTTATCATTGCCCTCACCTCTGCTGTGTTTGCCGCCATAAGGCGCGAGTGCAGCACCCTCGCCATTGCATGCAGCACAACAGCTATAGCCCTACTCCTCGCCTTTATCATTGCACTGTGGATAACTCTCGAGCGCCCACCGCTACGCACCATGGGAGAAACACGTCTTTGGTACTCTCTCTTCTTGCTAATGGCAGGACTATTCACCTATGCACGCTGGCAGTTTAGGTGGATACTCTCCTTCTCAACACTTCTGGCTACGGTATTTATGGTCATCAATATCCTAAAACCAGAGATTCACGACCAGACCCTTATGCCAGCACTTCAAAGCGTATGGTTTGTGCCTCACGTGTCTGTATATATGTTCTCATACGCCCTCTTAGGTTGTGCCACACTCCTTGCTATAGGCGCCCTCGCAACAAAGAGCGATAAGTTCGACGAGGCAATAGAACGACTGATATATGGAGGAACGGCCTTTGTCACAATAGGCATGTTTACAGGTGCAATATGGGCAAAGGATGCATGGGGAGCATACTGGAGTTGGGATGCTAAGGAGGCGTGGGCAGCTGTAACGTGGGGCCTATACCTCGTTGCTATACACCTTGCACTGCGCCCTTCGACATATAGTAGTGTGCGACAGAAACGCATATACTACGCAATCATTATCGTGGCATTCCTTGCATTGCAGATGTGCTGGTGGGGTGTCAACTATCTACCCACAGCAGCCGACAGCGTACACACTTATAACCAATAGCTAACATCCTGATTCACAATACAACCAAACAAATAATCCTATGAAAAACTTAAAGAAAAAACAGCTATTTCTCATAGCAACACTCGCCCTTGTCGTGGTGTTATTCGTTGTCTATAGAGTATCTATCCGCCCACCTGCGGCAGATCTTGCTCCCGAGGTGCGCGTTGCAGAGATTTTGGAGAAGGGTGGTTGCATCAGTTGCCACAGCGCCAACCCCGAGCTCCCATTCTATGCCGACATGCCCGTTGCTGGTAAGATGGTTAAGGAGGATGTAAAGGAGGGCTACCGCGCCTTCGACATCACACCTCTCATGGAGGCGCTTAAGAGCGGCGAGACACCCAGCCCCGTGGATGTTGCCAAGGTTGAGAAGGTTGCGCAGGATAAGCGCATGCCTGAGGCGAAGTACTACCTCATGCACTGGGGCAGCCAGATGACAGATGCCAAGAGCGACATCATCACCGACTGGGCTGCAGCATACCGCACAGCATACTACGCCGATGGCCTTGAGGGTAAGCATGCTGGTGAGCCAGTACGTCCTATAGTACCCGCTACGGACATCAACCAAGAGAAGGCTCTGCTTGGCTTTGCACTCTACCACGACACTCGTCTTTCGGTAGATAATACCGTATCGTGTGCATCATGCCACGGTCTTGACACTGGCGGTGTGGATAACCACCAGTATTCACATGGCGTGGAGGATCGCCTGGGAGGTGTCAACGCCCCCACAGTATATAACGCGGTCTACAATTTTGTGCAGTTCTGGGATGGTCGCGCTAAGACTCTTGCGCAGCAGGCTGCAGGACCTCCACTCAACCCCGTGGAGATGGCATCTACGTCGTTTGATGAGATTATCGCAAAACTTTCGGCTGACGACAACTACGTTAAGCAGTTTGCAAAGCTCTATCCTGAGGGTATCACCGAGGCATCCATCACCAATGCTATCGAGGAATTCGAGCGCACACTCACAACACCTAACTCTCGTTTCGACAAGTGGTTGCGTGGTGACGACAGCGCACTCACAGCTCAAGAAATTAATGGCTATGAGCTCTTCAAGGAGTACAACTGCGCGACCTGCCACGTAGGTCCTAACCTTGGAGGTCAGTCATACGAGCTTATGGGTCTTCGTCGCCACTACTTCGAGGCTCGCGACATGGAGCTCACTGAGGAGGACAACGGCCGCTTCAAGCAGACTAATGAGGAGCGCGATCGCCATCGCTTCAAGGTGCCTGGCTTGCGCAATATCGAACTTACATGGCCCTACTACCACGATGGCACACGCTTGACAATGGACGAGGCTGTGCGCGACATGGCATTGTATCAGTGCGATATTGAGATTGGGGAGACTGAGACCGAGAATATTGTTGCCTTCTTGCGTAGCCTCACAGGCGAGTACAACGGAGCGTTGCTCACCAATCCCAATGAGTATGGTGTAATCGTAACGCATGACGATGATCATGACCACGACCACGAGTAATCTAAAGAGAACTCATTGATGTTTGGGGATATCCTTCGACGGGTATCCCCTATTTATTTGCATATTGTGTATATCACAAATAATTACTACCTTTGAGCCATCAAACGATTATAACCCAAACTATAAAGCATACTATGTTGAAAAGACTTTTCGGCTTTGACTCTAACCGTCATAGCATTCGAACAGAAATCATGGCAGGCATCACTATCTTCCTGACCATGTCATACATTCTCGCAGTCAACCCCAGTCTTTTCAAGGACTTGGACATGCCCGAAGGTGCCGTGTTTACCTCAACAGCCCTTGCTGCTATTATCGGCTGCTTTGCAATGGCATTTTATGGTAAGCTACCATTTGGTCTTGCCCCTGGCATGGGTCTTAACGCCTTCTTTGTCTACACCGTGTGTCTTGGCATGGGATACGACTGGTCGTTTGCCCTCACAGCAGTATTCCTCGAGGGTGTTCTATTTATCTTGATGACCATCACCAACATACGAGAAGCTATAGTAAACTGCATACCCACAAACCTGCGCTATGCCATAGGTGCTGGCATCGGCCTATTCATCGCCTTTATCGGTTTGCAGTCGGCAGGCATCATAGCAAATAATGACGCTACGCTTGTAACACTTGGCGATGTAACAGGTGGCCCCGCACTGCTCGGCATTATTGGATTGCTTATTACAGGCTTCCTATACATTAAGAAGGTGCATGGAGCAATGCTCTTTGGCGTGCTTATAACCATGATTATCGGTATTCCCATGGGCATCACAGAGTTTCAGGGTGTTACCTCAACACCATCATCTATCGAGCCTATCTTCTGTAAGTTCCAGTGGGATAATATCTTTACACTCGACATGGTTGTGGTGGTATTCACCTTCCTCTTCATCGACATGTTCGACACCGTAGGTACACTTATTGCGGTATGTCAGCGCGCAGGATTGGTTAATAAGGAGGGTCGCATCGAACGTCTTAATCAGGCATTTATGGCAGATGCTATTGCAACTACTGTTGGTGCTGTTCTCGGCACATCAACCACTACGACATACGTTGAGAGTGCTTCGGGCGTAGCACAGGGTGGCCGCACAGGCCTTACTGCATTTGTAGTGGGCTGCTGCTTCAACGTGGCGCTATTCTTCTCGCCCCTATTTCTCTCTATCCCCGCAGCGGCAACAGCCCCCGTGCTGGTTATCGTTGGTCTGTTAATGCTCGAGCCCATCCGCAATATCGACTTCAGTGACTACACGGAGTCTATCCCTGCGTTTATCTGCATCATCCTTATGCCGTTGTCATACTCCATCTCTGATGGTATACTCTTGGGCATGATTTGCTACGTATTGCTCAACATGTGCTGTGGCAAGTTTAAGAAGATATCGATCACAATGTATATACTCGCAGCGCTCTTTATTTTGAAATATATATTCATCGTTGTTGACACCCCTAAGCTCGAAGATAACAGCAACGACACTTGCGGCACTATCTCCGAGCAGGTGGACGAGTCAACCGCAGTAGCTACCGAGGATAACTCACTGATTGAATATATCGAGGTAGCAGAGTAAAACTCATGGGTTAATAGAAAAGAGGCAAATAATGAAACCAGTATTTACCCCCACTCCCGACCAGACTTTTGAACTCGAAGGTATTGGCAACTACAACTTCATTAAGCATAAAGAGAGTATCGATGCTCTAATTGCTAATGGCAGCTACGCCGAGGCATGCGAAGCTCGTTACCAGGCATTTCAGCTGCTGGCAGAGGCTCTTCCCGAGGATGAAGCTATGCCGCTGCGTTGGGAGCATGCCAATAGTCGCGCCGCGATACTAATACTTCACGGCTCAGCGATGGACCACTTCCGCATTGGCGACCTCGAAATGGCGATGGCACAGTTGGAGATGCTCCTCGACTGCGACCCCGAAGACCACCTTGAGGGCATCAACCTACTCGCCCTATGCTACATCGCCATGGAGGAGTGGGAAGCATACGAGGATATCGAGATAGACCTCACGGAGAAGTCTGCCGAAGCGGTTGTTGCACGCCTATGGGCATCATACATGCGCAACAAGAGAATAGATAACCAACTGGCTTCGCTTCTTAAGTCACGCCACCAGGCCTTCTATGCAGAATTAACCGCTACGGAGCACCCCGATGACGATGCTTTCCGCAAGGATATATCGTCGGAGCGACCCTCACAGCGTGCCGAGGCACGAGAGTGGTGGCTTATGACCGAGCCACTTTGGGCAGAGTTCCCCGAGTTTATTGAGGCACTAAACAGATAACATTAACACAATATAGATTCGGTATGTTCGAAAATGAAAAATTGATTATAGAGCAGGCGTGGGAGCGTCGCGAGTTGTTGGCCGAGGAGGCTACACGCGAAGCTATACGACGCGTTGTCGAGGCTGTGGACAAGGGCAAGATACGCTGTGCCGAGCCCATTGACTTAGAAAATAGCAAGTGGCAGGTAAACGAGTGGGTGAAGAAGGCTATCATCATGTACTTTCCCATTCAGACTATGCGCACCATGAATGCCGGTGAGTTGGAGTTTTACGATAAGATGGAACTTAAGCGCGGCTACGAGGAGCTTGGCGTGCGCGTTGTACCCCATGCTATAGCGCGCTATGGCGCATATATCGCCCCAGGAGCCATCCTCATGCCCTCGTATGTTAACATCGGTGCCTATGTCGACAGCGGTACCATGGTTGACACATGGGCTACCGTTGGTTCATGTGCTCAGATTGGCAAGAATGTACACCTCAGCGGTGGTGTAGGTATCGGAGGCGTATTGGAGCCCGTGCAGGCAGCACCCGTAATTATCGAGGATAACTGCTTCATCGGCTCACGCTCTATTGTCGTGGAGGGCGCACACATCTGTCGCGAGGCTGTGCTTGGCTCAAACACGGTTATCACAGGTTCAACTCACATCATTGACGTAACTGGCGAAGAGCCTGTAGAGTATAAGGGTTATGTTCCCCCACGCTCGGTTGTGGTATCGGGCACCTATACCAAGAAGTTCCCAGCAGGAGAGTATGGAGTGCAGTGTGCACTGATTATCGGCCGTCGCAAGGAGTCTACCGACAAGAAGACCTCGCTCAACGATGCACTACGCGACTTCTCAATCTCGTAGCACGCCATCAACCCTATAATAAACAACCCCCAACTTTTTTAAGCTGGGGGTTATTTATTGGTCAACGCCTTATAAATCATTTACTCTCTTAGTATGATTGTTTCACCGCGCGTTACCACGCTATCGTATAGAGCCTTAAGGCTGTTGAATGTTGCCTCGTAGACCTTGCCATTGCGGATATAGGCGAGGTGCACTGCGTCATCCTCCCATGTGAAGGAGTACTCCGAGCGCAGGTTGAGAGTGAAACGGCCATCAGCTGTGATGTTCATCGAGCCGATACGCACACCTGTACGCTCAACTGCGAAGCTCACGAACTCACCGTGCGCAATATCATGCTGAGCCGCACCATCCTCATACTTAATACTACCCTCGATAAGGCTGTTGGTAACCTTAAAGCGCTTCTCAAAGAACTCGCACACCTCGCGCTGTGAGCTAATCACAATATCACCCATTGTGGTAATGCCGTTAGTGACAAACGGAAGTGTCTTACGCTCACCCTCTTGCGATGCTGCAGAGGGGTCTACAATCATCACAGAGCCACCATTGCCACTCATGCGCTCCACCTCGCGTGAGGCGTCTACGGTGTAGACAAAGCGACCAGGGATTGTTGGATGAGGCTTCAGCTTATCTGCCATAACGGGCGTAAGGCGGCTCTCATCAATTTTGAGCATGGGGGCGTCGATGTATACCTCGAAGGCTGTGCCGAAGGGATCTGCCGAGCGGCCATCGCTACCCTCAAAGCTGGTTATGTCAAAGCTGATGTCTACCTTCTGGTTGGGGTTGTATGTCCACACAAGATTATCAACAGGGTCAGCCTCACCGAGCTTATCAGCAGCCGTGTTCCAAGTACCCACGGGCGCACCACCGTTTATAGCTATCTGCGCCGCAAAGCGGAATGGGTTGTAGGTCGACAACTCGAAGATGAACGAGCGGTAGGTGTTACCCGCATAGTTGACATTACTCATACCAGGAATTGCAGAGTAGCTCTCCGACTGGTTAGAGGCGATACGCACCATATCGTCGCTACGCGATGTGTTGGTCTTGAGATAGATAGAGTACTTACCCTTATCCTCACCCGTCTTATCTATATCCACGGGCTTGAACATAAGCATACGGCCATTGGTACTCTGCTGCCAGTAGGCGTCATCAACCGTATAAAAGCGGCAATCCCAGTTCCAATTATCTGGCAAGCCAAACATGTCGCGATCTGCCTGGTTGTAGAGCGAGTCGAGAGTGCGGCTGTAGATAAAGAACTCATCATTCTCTCCTGCATTTCTTGCAGCACCAGTAGCGGTATCCTGAAGCAAGACATCAAAGCGCACAGGGGCATTTATCTTGCGAGGCACAAGGCGGTAGTAGATAGGCTCATCCTCAATGCCCGACACGCGATATGTGCTTAGGTCGGCAACGCTAATAACATTCTGATGCTCTGCATACTGAAACTCCTTCTTCACGGTGTTGAAGTACTCAGCCTCAAGCGTGATGTAGTCCTTACCACCCTGCTCATGTGCAAGGATGCTGTGGAAGTATAGGCGCTGCACGCCTGGCTCGGTAACAGTGTATACATACTTATATCCGAGGTCATTATCCACTCCATACCAGCCATCATCACCCTTACGCACCACGGGGAGCACACGACCTGTGGTCTCCGTGCGGACATCAAGGCTGTTAACCGACACATATACATTGAATGGGAAGAATGGGAAGTCCTCGGGGATGGTAAACTTGAATGTCGCAAGCTCACCAATCTCACCACCATATATCTGCGTCGCTGCCCACACAGGCGTGAACGACTGCGTCTTGATGAGCACAACACGAATGGTGCGCTGCAAGCGACCCTTCTTCACCACAAGCGTACCCTCCAACATGGGGCTATCACCCATCTCAAGTAGCTGAATGGTTATTTTACCCTCGCCAGTACTGCCATTGGGGACGAAGCTGTGGTTGAAGTTGTGCGCAGCCACAGTGTTACCATCCATCCATGTCACCTCGGCCATATCCTCTGCTGTGAGTGTCGAAGCTGTTGAAGTTATTGAATAACCAAGCTCGAGTAGCGAGCCCGCCTTATCCTCACCAAGCACCACGCTTGTCTGATCTACGGCAAGAGTGATACCATCGTACGAAACCTCTGTCACCCAATCGTCGACAGCAACCCAGATGTTGTTCGTTGCAGGTGCACTAAGCGCCTCATCAAAGGTCTTAGAGCCGTATGTTAGCTTACCCGTAATGTTGAGTTTGTAGTGGTGATTACGGCGAATCATCAGCTGCTCGCCATCCTCATCAATAATCATCACGCGATAGTACAACTCCTCGCTGCCACCTGCAGGGCGGCCCTTGATAATGATGCTTACGGGGTCGTAAAAACCATTCTCATGCTCGAAAACATACTCCTCGGGCTTTGACGTAACATCGGTGATATCCGAGAGCTTCGCTCGATTGCCAGGGAGGGTCACAAAGTCATCGCCAGGCCACTCAAAGGCTGTTCCATCCGTTGGGAAGCGCTTCTCGGGATGGTAGGGCGCCGTTGTACCATAGGCATGCACATTTGTTGCTACCCAGCCAGTTACGTCAATAAATCCATTTCCCGTGGGATTGTCGATAGATATCTTCGCCTGGTTGCGAATAAGCTTGATGCCCTCACCATTATTGGCATTGGCGAGCTGCTGCTGGAAGCCGCCATCGTTGCTGAAGACAAAACGGCTCCAATAGATAATCATTCCCGATGCGCCAACCATATCATCCTGAATCTCATCCTCGGTGCGGTTTACAAACATCTCCGACTCGAAGAGGTTGCTATTCTGGTTGCCCACGAAGTGGATGATGCGCGTATCCTCAGGAATTGTCGCCTTGTATGTACCCGAGAGTGATGGGGTCTCAATTGCGGCGTTGAGCTCCGCATCGACATGAGCGATGTATAGGCCGTAGTCATTGAAGCAGAAGAGCATAAGGCTCTGCACGTCGATACCATCGGGGTCTACACCACGCACCGTCACCTCTGTCATCAAAGGGGTGTTAGCCGTAAACTCCACCGTTGTCCAGCCCTCGGGAGCATTGTCTACAACTGGAGGCGCAACATCTATATCCGCTTGGCATGCAACGCCAAAAGTTGCGACAATGGCGGCCACTATATGTGAAAATCTCTTAGTCATATTGTTGTAACGTTATCAGTCAAAAATCTCTCTATCTATTAATATGCGTCGCGGATGCAACGTATAGCCCACGAGTCGTCATCGGCTCTGTTCTCCGACACATTACCATCGTTCTTTGGATTGAACACAGGTCCCGAAGCCGAGTAGTAGTAGTCGGCGTTGAGCAGATAGTCGATGGCGTCGGCACTCTGTGACGAGGTACCCTGCAACTCCATGATGATGCGCAACTCCGAGGCTGTGGGCAAGCGCCAATCGTCGTATACCGTGCCGTTGTCGGCAACCTCGACGTAGTAGGCGCAGTGGTCACGCGATACCGACTGTCGCATCTCCTGGTCATCTGCCGATGAGAGGCCTCCCGAGTTCACGAAGCCGAGGCGCGATGCAATCATAAACGATGGCGATACGAGGCTTGCGTTGTCCTGACCAGGGTCGGTATATGCGAAGTCTACATTGTCGCTTGTTGTTAGGCGAGGCACGCCGAGGTTATACTCACCCGATGTCGCCGTGATGCGCACATGGTACATACGTGCGTTGCTGGGATCCTCCGCATTGCTTGTTCTGTACTCCACCTTTGAGCTACCAAACGAGCTACCATAGTAGTAGTAATCGACATCCGAGCGACCGCGATATGATGCCGTTCTATGGTCCTCAGGATAGGTCTCCACAACAACCTTCGAGCGCCAGAAACCCGACGAGTTGGCACTATAGTTATACGACCAGCGCTTGGTGGTATTGTTCCAGCTGCCAAGTGATATGCTCGAGTATGCCGAACCCTGATTGTAGATGGTTGTGGGGGCGTTGTTACCCGACTTAAAGTCATCGCGATATGAGTAGTGGCCAAGGATATTGACTACATACACCAAGGGGTACTGCTCCACAACCACTCGCTCCTGCTGTCCCGTCTCGTTTGTGATGATGAGGGTGAAGTAACGCACGGTGTTGTTTGTTGGGTTGTCGCTATGCACTGTGATACTACCTGCGATAGAGTCATCCTCGGTTGTGCCGTAGATGTTGTAGGGCGCTGCGCTTATATCCTGCTTGATGCCGAACTTGTCGATGTAGTAGCTGTCCACAACCTCGATGGTTACGGGTGACGACGAGGAGAATAGCAACGATGAAGAGTCTACATCGGTATTGTACATCTTAAGCTCGTCGAGGTTTACCTTGAGGTACTCGGGGCCATTCTCGCCACCCACATTAATCGAGCGCTCGGTCCATGGGCGAACGCTATACTTAAGCTCGTCGATTACAACGGGCTCAGAGAAGTCCTCCGCACCTGGCGCATTAACGTTTGCAGTAACCTCGTAGTAGTGGTTGCGCTCAAACGTAAAGTCGCGGCTCATGGGCACCTGGTAGTAGTTGTTTGGGTGAGCGACCTTTGTTGTCACGCCATCCACCTCGGTGCTGTAGTATGCTGGCACATCGACAAGCAAGTTTGTGGCGTTGCTAAAGCTGTCATTGGTCTGCCATGTATGGCTCAACACATAGAGCGTAATCTCCACCGCAGTGATATCACCCTCGCTATTACGTACCCACTTATAGTAGTCACTGATAGACTCATGTGTAGTCTCAAGCTTCTGGCTCTGGCGCACAACGCCATCGTTCATCACACGGGTCTCATAGGGGGTGTTGCGCACGTAGTAGCCTGGGGTAGAGCCTGTAATCTCGTTCGAGAACTCCATATTCTCCGAAGCTATGAGCTTAACAACCACCTTTGCAGCAGCACGGCGTAGCTTAACGCTAAGCTCAACCACATCGGCAATCTCCTGCTCGGCAATAGTTACAGCGCCAGCCACAGTTGGCTCGGCACCACCCATATAGCCTACGCCATCCATCAAGAAGTGGGTGTTGGTATTTTGAAGACCTGTGGCTGTGAGGTGCACATTGTGGCACTCCTCCGTAAGGTCAAAGAGTGACTCCACATTGCCAATGTTAGCGTATACAGAAGAGGCGTGTGTGCTGTTAGCTACAACATATACCCAGTACTGAGCACCCACAACGATGTCGTCGATGTCGACACCGAGGCGTACCTGACCGCTTGACGAAGCTGTAGTAGCACGCTCATAATAGAATAGGCTCTTATCTGCATCATCTGCCGCATCGTTGAATATCATGATATCGAGGTGTGAGATAGCGCTCTCGTAGGCCACATCTGCCATATCCTCGGCGCGGGTATCAACACCAAGCTCTCCGCCCGTTACATTTAGCACAATGGCGCGCTGCTTAGCATTGCTCGAAAAGCCCTCATCAATGTCGGTGTGGCAAGCCACAGCAAACGAGGCGAGCAAAATTGCCATTGCGTATTTCATATATCGTTTCATAGTTCGTTGACTATATTATTAATTAGAAACCTGCTGGATGTCGATAATTCGTGGCTCTGAGCCGCTATTAGGCCAGATGATGTGATCTACCTCTCCGTTGATAAGCAGATAACGAGCACCGGCACCCATCCAGTCCTGTGTGTAAGTAATACCGAAGCGCGCCACGCCAGTGTAGGCTGGGTCGGTAGGTATCACCTTGATGTTGTACCAGCCGCCGTATGCCACCAACTTAGAGCCATCCTTAAGCGAGGCATCTGTAACGCTGCTCTCAGTTGTGTATACCAACTCCTTGACCATAGAGTCCAACTCCTTATACACGCGGATGTCGCAACGATCAGAGGCTGTGCGCAACGTTGGCAGCCATGTCTGACCAATGGGGTTCACCATCTGGAACCAGCATGAGAAGGCACCCTCCTCGGTCACGATTGCACCACGCTCGTTGGGCGCTGTGTAGTACATCTCGGGCTGCGCGGGGTATACGTCGTTAGACGAGTCGCCATCGCGTGTTGCCGTATCGGGAAGCACGGGGTTGTGGTAGTTGGGATAGTCGAAGTGCTGCACCCACTCCCAGTTATCGCTACGCTCCCAGTCTGCCACCTCATAGTTAAGCACCAAACCTCCAGAGTTAATCTGCGTGATGCGGAAGCGGTAGATGGTGTTACGCACGATGTTTGCCGCCTCTCCCATGGGCTTGCCGTTCTCATAGTTCTTGAACTGCAGTGCATCGGGGAAGTTGAGCTGCGTAGCGTTGTAGTTCACATTAACCGACACCTTAGCCTCATAATCTGCAAAAAGGGTGTTGTCGTACTCAGGAAGATAGAAGACGAACTTACGTCCCGCCTCTACCTCAACAAACGAATGTGGCAACGTGTGAATTGAGCGGTAGCCACGGAACACACCATCACGGTCAAGAGATGTGGTACTCACGGCTGTATCCCAACCCGTTGGAAGCACGTAGCCCTGACGGTTGTGGTAGTTGATCGAGGCCTCGTTGATTGTACAACCCGAAAGCGCCTCATCAACGATAATCTCCACCTTAGCCACCGCGCGCAATAACGATATTGTACCGAGCTGCTGCACACGGTCGTTGAGCAAGTTGGTGATATCCGCCTGCTTAACGCCCCACATGGGTATAGCACCCGATGTAAAGTCGAGGTCGTCAAACTCGTAGGTTATTGAGGCGTTATCGCCCCTGTCGCAGTTCGCGAAAACCATGAATTTGTAGTTTGGCGTAGTGCCTACGGGGAGGCTCGCAGCGCTATCCAACAGCGCAACGGGGACCTTACCCTGGAACTGATAGCGGTTGCCATCCTCGGAGATGGGCCAATATACCAACTCCTCCACCTCACCTACATAGCTATTATCGGCCGTATATATCTCTACACGCAAACTCTCGGGAAGTATTCTATTCTCGAAGCCTGTTCCTATCTCATCACTGGGCTCACTATCCCCCCATGCGGCACGCGTAGTACCCGGAGGGTCAATCGCGAGGACGAAACTCACGCTGTGTGGCTCATCAAACGAGGGGCAATCGCCAAACTCGTAGATAGAGTTACATGCCACCAACACGAGTCCCGCCATAGCGATCATCATATGTTTAATGCTCTCTCTCATAGCTCTACTTTGTGTTGGGTAATTAGAGAATATCGTTATTTAGAACCACTCTCCACGAGTTAACAATAATTGATGCAGAGAGCCAGCTACCATCCTCATCAAGGAAGAATGTCATGTTGTACTCATCCTGACGGTCGAGGTACTCCTGGTTCGACATGTCGCGGTTGTAGTAACCCTTAACCAAGAGCGCATACTCCGCTACGGGGATTGAGAATACGGGCTTCGACTCCTCGATGTTGTACACAGTGAGAATGGGGCTCTCACCATCAATCATGCGGTTGATTGTGAACTCTGCAACAGCTACCGACACCTGGTCTGCGCGTGTGCTGCTGGTGCCATAGTCGGGGGCTACATCTGCCGATCCTGTAGTTACACTCCAAGGCTCGTATGTGAGTGTGCCATTCGCGATAACATCGTTGTTCCAGTCGAGGAGGCCGTTGTCTGCCGTGATCTCATATCTGAACTTGTCGGCAACCATGCCGTCAGACATCTGCTGCAAGAGGATGCGCACCACGTTGGTATCCTTTACCAACGACATTGTCTCGGTGTAGGTGCCAGGTTCAGACGTGTAGTCGAGGGTCATAGCGCCATGATATAGTGGTTGCAAGTCTGCCGTTACGCGATTGTCGTTGGTGCACTTAAGCGCCACCTGCAACTCCTCGCGCTTTGTCTTACCCTTCTCGATATTAGCCAAGAGGTCGAAAGACTCCTCGTTCATGAGTCCCGCCCACGCAACAAGCTCATACTTACCACTCTCAAGCTTTAAGGGGATGTAGAAGTCTGCCGCGTGCAACTGCTCTGTATCATTCACCGTAATACTCTCAACAAGGGTGTCGCTGACATCAAATACGAAGAGTGACACGGAGTTCACCTCGCTGGCAAAGGCATCAGCGAACTTCATGTTGTAGTCATACTTAAACTTAATGTTGTAGTATGTATCGCAGTCGCCTTCACCCTCATAGATGAAACCTTCCATGCACGAGCTGGTCGATAGTGCAAAGAACAAAGTGGCCAGCATCAATCCCCACTTACCAAATTTAGCTTGGGTCTTCATTGTTTTATACTTTTTACGTTTTACTTATTTTCTCATCCATCGGGCCTTGGCCCATATATCTAATCCTCTATATACGAGGCTATTATTGTCGTTTTCCGGTTGAAAAGCCATCTCTTTGCGCTGGGCTCTTCGTGGCGATATCTCTCTTTGCACCGATATCATAGTGCGCTTCGCAGAAGCCTCTAATCGTTATACACTCTCTTTTATTAAAAAGGAGTCCGCTCAACTCATCCGCCAAGCGGACTCCGAAATAGTTATCTATAGAATTTACTCAAGCGTCACCTCGCGAGATACAACACGCCATGAGAGGACATTAATCTCAGCCGAGATGTAGGTCTCCTTATCGGTGGGCTTAACGGGAACGACCTCTACAGCTGGGTCGTATACTGGAGTACCCCAACCCTTAACACCGTTGATAGCAACCTTGTAGCTGTGGTTACGGATAACGCCATACTCACCAACAGAGCCCTCAGAACCCAGGTGCTTAACATCTGCATAGTAGTATGCCATACCGCTCTTCCAAACCTTCGCTGGCTCAACAGCTGCCAATACGTAGTTTGCATCAACTGCGGTATATGTAGAGCCGTCGAATGAGAACCAATTAGTTGTCTCTGCGCCATCAGCAAGCTGGAACACCACCTCGTAGCTCTCAGCTCCCGACACACCTGCTACGCACTTGAGCTGTGTGTCGTCGATAGATGTGTAGGTATCCACACCGTCAAAGTGCATGAGCTTGTTCTTAAGCGTAGGTGCTACTGCTGTCAAGAGCGCCTGCTCGCCAACGTAGTTAGTGCCATACCACTGAGCAATCTCGATAGCCTTACCATCTACATCCTGCAACTGTGCCGCCACAACGTATGTTGCACGTGTACCAACCTGCTCGCCGAGATATACCACGGTAGCGTCGTTGTTTGTGAGGTCGTTGTAAGAGAACTTGCCATCCTCGGTATCAGCTACGCACTTTGATGCCCAGTATGAGCGGAAGAACTCCGAGTCATTCCACACAAAGCCCAACTCTGAGCTGCTCCATGCGGGGTCGATGCTCTTGATGAAATAAGACTCTGTCTTGTTGCCGATGATTGTCCAACCGTAAACCTTTGCGTATACCGCTGAGTCACCAACCTTAACGCCTGTATCGAAAGCCTGATTACCAGCCGTAACATTCAACTTAGCATTCACGCGCTCAACATAGATTGTAACGGGGTTATCAAGAGCATCCGCTGCGCTTGTCTGGAAGTTGTCGATGCTAAGCTCTGTAGCGTCAATCTCCAAGCCTGCTGCGCTTGCGTATACAGAGTTTGACATGATGAAGTTCTTACCATCAGTGTGGCCCGCGGTCTTAAGGTTGTTCTTAAGGTCGTTGAGCGAGAGGCTTGATGTACCCTGGTAGTTAACCACAGCGACAACCTTTGCGGGGAACTGACCCTTATACTTCTCAACCACCAACACGGGATCTGTCATAGACTCGATATTGGGTGATGAAGTGCCACCATTGTCAGCAACCGACATATAGTAGTAGTTGCCATTAGCGTTGATGTTGAAGGCGTTGCCCGCAGCATCAAAGAAGTAGAATGTTGCCGATGTTACAGCCTGCTCATCCGCAGTACCATCCTCGTATTTGCCATCCTCAGCACGTGTAACGTCGTCTGACGACTTGAGGTTAAGTGCGATATAACCCTTATCCGCGCTCATACCTGCCTGTGGATTACTCTGCGAGCCCTCCTCATTCTCCGAACAAGCCACCGCAGCAAGAGCTGCAACCGCCATAAAGAAATACTTCATTTTCATAGTTTTAAGTTTTTAGATTATTAATTTTATTTGTTGTATTATTCTTCATTACTTTTTGTTACGCTTAACTGTCCAGTGGCTCTCCGCAGCCTCGATTACTGGAGCAGCCTCCTCAACACCTGCCGCACGAGCCTTGTATAGGTAGTCGAGCGACGCCTCATACTGCTCCTTGAGTATCTCTATGCAACCAAGTGAGTAGTACACCTCGGGGCGGTCACCGGCCTTATCCAAGTAGCGCTTTGCACGCTCGAAGTCACCCTTATCCATTGCCGAGTTTGCAGCGTTGAAGTTTGCAATCTCGTCGTTGGGGTACATTCTCACAGCCACCTCCCACAACTCATCAAGCTCTACACTACCCGACTCATAGGTCTGTGCGAGGATGTAGAACTCATCCAACGAGAGCTTCTGAGGCTCTGTATTCATGATGCGTTCAATCTCCACGGGGTCGCTATAGTGGCGAAGAGTATACTGGATTGTGTAGTCCGAGTGGCGGAGCGCAGGATAGCAGTTTGCCAAGAGGTAGGCATACTCCTCAGGGTAGCTGCTCTTGAGCACCCACTCCTTATTGTCGGGGTCACTCTCCGAGCGAATTATGGCGAGAATGTTGTCACGATTCTTAAGGCTCGACGCCTCAACATATCGCTCTAAACCAGCCCAGTCCTCAGGCTCGTATGCCGTAGTGATAAGGTCGCTGTCGAAGTTGTAGAGCGACTCGATATAACCCTTAAGTGACGCTGTACGACCCTCTGCCAAGCGCGTATTATTTGCATACGAGCTCTCGGGCGATGCATATCCCTTGATGGTGATAGATGTAATCGTAGCATCATCGTCAGACTTTACGACATCTATTGAGTTTGTAATTTTAGCAATCTCAGCCTCGTTATTGCGATATGAGGGCTGAATATCCATCTTGCTAACTGGGAAGTCGATAAATGCTGTACCACTAAGCTCGCGAGTCTTTACGCGCTCCACCTGTGGCTGGATGTATAGCAACATGGGCTTGTATGGCTCCAATGGGAAGCGATCCACAAGTACACTACCCTCCTTAGCAAGCGTAGAGTTGTTGCAACCGCAATCCGTACGCTCAAACACCAACTGACAGCCATCCATCCACTCCTCAAAGGGGACTACCGCGTGATATGTAACCATATCGGGGGCCTTGCTATTGCGGTACTCAAGGTCGCTATCCGCCGTGGGCGACAAGCTCTCATTACGCTGATAATAGAAATCTCTGTTGCGGCCATATACACCTACTGACTTAAGTGCCACCGACAACGTGTCGCGCACGATGTGGGGTGTGAGCACCACAGCCTCGCTGCCTTTAACATCAAGCTGGCTGATGTCTATATCCATATCTACAACCACGAAATTGCCAGCGCGCTCCATGGTGTAGCTCTCTACGTTCACGCCGTTCAATGTCTGGGCATTGGCAACACCAACACCGGCAAGCACGGCGGTCATCATTATTATAAATCTTCTCATCGTAGTAGTCATTTCTTAAAATAGATAAACTAAGTTAATAGCCGCCTTTGTAGGGCCGAAGTAGTGGTGGTTGCCCGAGCCGATGTTACGACCACAGCCCGAACAGCTGAAGATGTCGTAGTCCAAGTAGGCATAACCAACGCCTAGCTCAAGCTCCAAGTTCCAGTGCTTACCCAGGATGAAGGCGTAGCCGTATGCCACACCAGCACCTACAGTCCAACCCTGATAGCGGTTATCGGTAAGCTTGCTGAAGTCCGAGCCAAGAAAGCGAACGTTGTTCTCTATGCCGCCGAAGTTATACTGACCACCCAAAGCGTGGAAGCCGATAAAGTGGCGAGAGAAGCGGTCGCAGAACCAGTAACGCGCCTCGGGCTGAGCAAGCCAATGACGCCATTTTGTATCCTCGTCTATGTTCCAGGCATTGAGATTACCAGAGATGTCGAGAGTCCACTTTGGAGCAAGCCCCACCTCCACACCGAGGTTTACAGTTGCCGTAGCATCGTAGAGGAGGTTTGTCTTGATGGCGACATCCTGTGCCTTGGCGCTGTTGAAGCTCAGTAGCATGCCAAGGAGCAGAGGGATGAAGATTTTAAGTTTCATAGCCATGTTATTTTAATTTATTTAAGTCTGTTTTAGTTGGCTTCACAATCCGAGGATTGGTCAACCGTAGTTTTATAGTTTTGTTTGTTAGCTTTAACTTTTTTAATCAGTGTTAAATTTTTTATCTTGCCTTAAGTAATGTTTTTTAGCGTTAAGTATGAGTTTTCTATTCTTTTCCGAATGCAAACATAAACTAAAAAAATCATATATACAACAACAAAATGTAAGTTTGTGATAATGTGTTTATTTTTTAAATATATTACCTTTTTAACTTTTTCTCCATATTTACCTTTTGACCACTTAAAAAACTACGACATTATTAATTTATCCTTAAATATGATTTTTCGGGTTTATTGAATAAAATTGCCTATATATAAGTAATAATGCCCCAGTATGCACCCACAAGGCTCTATTTTCGATATCACATTAAGGAAATAGTCTAAAACATTTATTTCCTATCTAATTTGTTCTTTTTTCCTTATCACAAATAAAAAGAGAAAAAAGTAATATTTTTTAGACCAAAGCGCCAATTTACCTTTATACGACCTTTTTTTACAAACAAATCGAAAACTGCAAAAAGGGTATCAGCACAAGAAAAGCCCATTAATGAAGATATAACCACAAATAAAACATTGCGGTTTTATTGAAGCATATTGTCTTTAATTGAACTTTTGAACCCTGCGTTTTACACGATGGGGACAATGGCTAATCGAATCGAACAAGCCCCACAAGCTCTACTTTCACATATAAATATTGCCTACACAGCACACCCTCTCCGACATGGACAACATAGTCGCTATATGTCACACATACCGTCATTTACAACAAAACGGGAGACCATCCCACCAAAAGGACGGTCTCCCGCTACATTTTATTAAGCACGCGACTTACACAATCACACGCTTACACAAAGCTCTTTACAATGGCACACATCTCATCATACTGCTGCTCCATGCTCTGCAACAGCCTATACTGCGCACGCGTACGCACGAGGTTATGCTCTGCATACGACGTCTTGTAATACCTATCACCATCTATATAGTCCATCAGGAAGCGCAACACCTGCTCAAAGGTTATATATCGTACCGAGAATGCCAGCCACTCCTTCTCGCTCTCGGTCATCGTGGCGCGCTGCTCCGAGAGATAACCCTCGGCATAGGCGCGAAACATCTCTATGTCCATGCCTACCCTATCTAAGCACCTATCATCCTCCGCACCCGTGTTTGTGTATGAGCGAATGGCGTCACCAAAGTCATTAAGCGATGTGGAGCTCATCACCGTGTCGAGGTCTATAGCGCACAACACGCCGCCCGTAGCCCCATCGAAGAGGATATTACTTATCTTGGTGTCGTTGTGGGTTACGCGCGTGGGTATCTCCCCCGACTCTACCTTCGACCAGAACGCGAGCATCTCCTCTCTGCGCTTCTCCACCCAGCCTATCTCCTCTGCGACCTCACTCACGCGACCCACGGGATCGGCAGCGAGCGTAGCATCCCACTGCTGGAAGCGCCAGCGTATATTGTGAAAGCCCTTTATGGTCTCGTTTAGTGGCTGCTTGAAGTCGGCGAGCAACGCCTGAAAGCGCCCTATGCCCACACCGCCCTGATATGCCAACTCGGGCGAGTCGGCACGCTCGTATGTCACCGCATTGGGGATATATAGACACACCGCCCAGTAGTTCTCGCCATCCTGAACATATAGTCGTCCATCCTTTGCTGGCACTACCGTGAGTGTCTCTCGCATCGGATCTGCCACCTTCGACTTGATATGCTCGGTCACAGCCTTTATGTTTGCCATCATGCCTGGGACATCGGGGAACACCCGGTGATTCTTACGCTGCAGTATGTAGTCTGGCGCTGAACCTGCAGTTTTCACCACGAAGGTGTCGTTTATAAAGCCCTTTCCAAGCATCTCTATGGATACAATCTCGCCCTCGATCTCAAACTGCGAGGCTATCGTCATAAGTCTATCGTGTGTCATACTATATATAATATGGGTGTTGCAAAAAAGCAGAGGGGTGACCTCTGCTTTGCTTTTTAAGCTATGATAACTTATTCGTTCATGATTGGGTTCAAGCTTTGTGAAGGATCGGGGTTGTTTATAAGAGCCATATTGGTGTTCATTGCACTTATGGGGATGCAATATGTCCACCATGGGAGTCGTCCCTCAGTGCAGAAACGCGCATATTCGTAGTAGTTGTAGCTCGAGTATGCTGAGTCTACACCCATATCGAGGCGCTTCATATCGTACATCAATATACCCTCACCCCAGAACTCAACGCCCTTCTGGAAGATAATCTCCTCGACGATGTCTGTTTCGGGACATACGTAGTTGGCGTCGCGGTAAGCCATGAACTCCTCGAGTTTCGCCTTAGCTGCGGCCTCACCCTGCGCGTGAGCTATAGCCTCCATCTCTATGAAGTACATCTCCTCGCAACGCATCAAAGGAAGTGTAACAGCACATGCTAACGCATAATCATTACGCTCTCCATTCGCAGGACGGAACTTGAAGTTTACAAAGGATTCAAAGTTATAATAAAACTCGGACTCATCAATTGTTGTGTATGGCGCGAACTCCTCGTAAGAGGTCTCGGGGCCCTTGATAACCTTCTTACGGAAGTCGGTATCCGCGAGGCGCTCGTATGTAGCAGATGCAACACCGGGCATTACAAATGGGCCATAACCATAAGCTGCCTCAGGCGACATGTGCGCTGTGAACTGGAAGAGGTTGTTGATCATTGTTTCATTTGTCTGAATCAAGCCCCACATCCAAGATGATGCCATGGTGGTGAAGCCGACGTATGGGTCGGTCCACTCATACTCATACATTACAGATCCGCCGAATGAGTTGATAGCCTTGCGAGCATACTCAGCAGCCAAAGTGTAAGCTACATCGCCCTCAGGAAGCTCACCATTCAAGCCATCCTCGAAGCCACCCAACCAGTGGTATGCACGAGCGTAAAGGCCGTAAACGACGGGCAATGACAACTCACCTGCTGTAGGCGCATATGCAGCCAAAGAGCTCTCGGCGTCAGCCAAATCCTCAAAGATGAACTTAAACATCTCCTCACGAGTAGCACGTGGGTTGTTCATCGCCTGCTCTTCTGTTGTATTCTCATCCACGATAGGCACGGTAAGTCCTGCCACAGCCATCTGTCCACTCTCATAGTCGGGGCTGTTATCGGTATTAGCTGGCAGACACTCATACATGCGAGCGAGGTCGAGATATAGCATAGCGCGATAGCTCTTTGCAAGGCCACGCAATACTGCTAAAGACTCATTGTCTGCAGCCAAGCCGATAATAAAGTTGCACTTATTTATCGCTCTGTAGTACAACTGCCATACTTGCGCTGCCAATCCAGCATCTGGGCCATAACCCCTTCCATACGAAGCAGATTGGAAGCGATTATATGTATCTGGGTAACCAAACATCCAACCATTACAAGCAATAAGCTTGCACGCATGGTCGTTGTAAACGCCAATAGCATGGTATCCGAAGTCGGTATGCTCATAACCATTTGCAGACGATTGTAACAATGAGTGCTTCATCGCATTAAGCAGAACGAGTAGCTGCTCCTCACCTACAGGGGCATCAAACTCAACTGCGTCCATAGGCTGAATGTGGTTACGCTTAATTGTCACAGCATCCGAGGTGCTGACAACAAATGGCTCATATCCCTCGCAATATACCTCAATGGTTATACCCTTTGTGAATGTCTGGGGGATAAGCGAGAAGTGCACCTCGATGGGGGTTGAAGAGAGTGTTGCAACACGGTCGCTAACAGTGGTATCACTATAGTAACCATAGCCGGTGTATGCACCGTCACCATACTCTTCGTATGGGCTCATCTCGCCCTCTACGAACCATGCCTCGGCGCTATTAACATCAATCTCGATGTTACCAGCAATCTGCTCGCCATTATTACCACGAAGAATGACGTGGCTGAGGCGCTGACCATCACCCGTTAGCGAGAACTTAAGCCAGCCGGTTACATTCTTGAGCGTAAAGTTGTCATCATCGCCACTTGCCACCATGAAGCAACCACTAAAAGCATCTTCAACGTTACTGGTATCGTTATAGAAAAGAGTTTGTACGGTTTGCTTTTCTACGTCAAGTGTTGTCAAATTATTATAGGGATATACCACAACGATGTTATCCATCACCTGTGGGCCAGTCTCTCCCGAATAGTACTGCAAATTACCAGTTCTATCACCAAACTCGCCCATGAATTTCCACATCTGGTTATCCGCTGTGCGTGGGAACACAGTGGTAATGTCACCGCCCTGCCAGCAGGTCTTACCCGAGTATACAGCGATACGTGTTTCGTCATTCTCAAATCCCACGGTTATGGTCTCTACAGCCTTGCCATTACCACGGTTGGCCTGCAATTCGTTGATGTTACTCTCGACACACGCTGTAACTGCCACAGCTGCCAATATGAGTAATATATATCTTTTCATAGTTTACAATATTATATGTGTGTTATATTATGTAATCGACACTCTATTCAGCGATTAATAAGGCAATGTGTACTCAGCACGGTAGTACTGCGTCTTACCATAGATGGTCTCAACACCTACCAACACTACAATTGCAGCTCCTGGATTTGTATCATAAGCCCCGAGAAAGTAGCCATTATTATGCAGCATATCTGTCTCATCGGAACCATAATTTTCGACGAAATATTCATCAGGATATCCCGAATTTACATTATTATCAAGATAATCCATATAGATCTTTAGAGATCTCACCTCATCTGCATTGGCCTGAATATAAACTGCAAAGTACTGATTTGATGGGTAATTTTCCTCATAAGACTCATTCCCAGTGATATTAACAACCGAGTCCACCATAACAGTAACATCTATCTCGGGTACATCCTCTTCTCCAGCAGCGAAGTAGAAGGAGTGAGCGATGGCATACCCAACCTTAGCCTTGCCATCATCATAAGGAACGGCAACCACAGTGTAGACACCCGCCTCAGACAAATAAAACGCCCAAGAGAGCTGTGAAGAGGTGGGTGAAGCATCTGCGTCATAAATATCGAACTCTGTGCTACCTGCAACGATAGCCTCGGCGACATCAGCAAACTCTGTAATATTGCCAGGAAGAACCGCAAGCTTAAATGAATCAATATCAGGGCTTACAGTGAATTCAATACCAGCACAGCATTGTCCATCCGCTTCAACCTCACCGATGTAGGTTGCACTCATAGTGTAGTCCTTAATCTCGTAGCCTGGGAGCGCCACAGCAAAGAGACCTGCCTGGTTAGCGTAGTTGCCACGGCCATCAGGAATGTGCCACATAATAGACTGTGGCTGTGTGAACCAGAATACACCCTCAGAGAACTCACCGTAAATAGGAGTTGTCTCATCAGCATATACTGAAGCAAGGTAAAAATCCAATGGACCGTCACCTGTACCTACATCAAGCTTGAAGCCACATGGGCTTGAAGGGATGTAAACCTCACTGCCCTCAACAACAAACTCAATGTAACTACCTCCAGTGAAAATCATATCTACAGGTCTACCACCGAGGATATATTCAACGTTCTCCACAGAGAAAGGATTCTTAATTCTGTAACGATTGAGCTCTGTTTCATGCTGCAATACCTCAACCTCAATCTCAATACCTGAAGTACCACCATACAAAGGTGACAAGAAGTCATCGCGATAGGTACCCATACCAATATAAACCCATGGGGTAGCCAAGCCTACAACCTCTCCAGTCTCGAAGTTGTAGCCACAGAGGAAAGTATCATACTGCGACCAAGCCTGCAAATAAGCATCAGTGCTCTCTACTGGCACATATATTCTGAACCCATCGTTTATAGTAAAGGCGTAACCTGAGATTGCAGGAGGCGTTATTGGCTTACAATAGACAGAGCGTAGGCTCTCACAGCCCACAAAAGCATATGCTCCAATCCACTCAACACCGGCAGGAATGGTAACCTCTTCCAAATTTTGGCAATTGACGAATACCTCATCGCCAATCGAGGTTACATACTCAGGAATATCATACTTCGTGAGTCCCGCAGGAGCAAAGGCTACAATGCTACCATCTACAACCAATGACCTACCATCCTCAGATGCAAACTTACCACTAAATTGAGCCAAGTTAGTACAGCCAGTAAATGCATAAGATTGGACGTAGGTAACGCTATTTGGCAGTGTTACTGATGTGAGCTCTGTTGCGTAGTTAAAACCGTCATAATCAAACGGAGTTACACCCTCGACAAAAGTTATTCTACCAACACCAGTAACCTCATCGTAGGTATGCTCCACAACAGCCTCTGGATACGCCAACCAATGTTTAGTGAGTTTAGATGTCGCTGTGTACAAAACAACATTATCTGCAATCTCCTCACCCTCGAACTTAACCTTACGCATGGGTACGATGTGGTTACGCTCGATGTCAACCACGCTGGTGGTGCTCACGCTCATCTTGTCATAGCCAACACAATAGATATCAACGGTAATACCCTCAGCAAACGTCTGGGGCACAACAGCAATATACAAATCTATAGCCGAAGAAGAGAGCTCAACCTTCTCGTCAAATCTCAAGGTGACACCCTGCTTGTAATCGCCAATAGAGCCACCAACCTCAAAATCATCCTCACTTTCGTCCTCCTCGCGTGCAAGTGTCACCTCAGCAGTAGCCGCATCGACAATCACGCTACCAGCAAGCTGCTCGCCACCATTGCCTCGCACTGTGACATAGTTCAACACCTCGCCATCACCTGTCAACGACAGCTTGAGCCAGCCACTCACGTTACGCAAGTAGAAATTATTATCGGCGCTACATGCCACCATAATGTTACTATTGGGGTCGTAGCTACCGTCGCTATAGTACTGCGTATTGGGGATTTTAGCATAGACACTCTCCTCAGCAGTGTTTATCTGATAGGCAGAGTTGTAAGGATAGACCGTAATGATGTTCTCCATAATTGGAGCACCGGCGCTACCCTCGATGCAAGATATCGTACCGTTACGGTCACCTGTCTCGCCATCAAATTGATACTTCAAGTTGTCATACGAGCGGTAGAACACCGAAACAAGGTCGCCCTTGGTCCAAGTAGTCTTACCAGCCTCGTTGAGCTGGATGCGGGTGTCGTCACCCTCGAAACCAACATAGAGAGTCTCCGCCGAGGGAGCCTGCTGTGTAGCCGTGATTTCATCCAAACCACTCTGTACACATGCTGTAAATGCTACAGCAACTAATAGGAATGATAAAAAACGTTTCATGCTTTTATCTTTTGTTGAGTTAGTAATTCAAAGTGTGTCTACAAAATTAAATATAATTTATTTAAAAAGCAACTATTTAGACATAAACTATCTACACCAGGTATAACACAAACCCCTGCCATAGCATTTCCGCCACGGCCAAACACTCAATCTCTATGTAAAATTGGGATATACTACGCCTAAAACTCCGAGGGGCTCGTAAGTGCGACCACCTCGCCAGTGGTTGGATGCTTAAACTCTATGCTCTCGGCATGAAGCATTAGGCGCTCAGCTCCAGTGCCATATATATCATCGCCAACAATAGGCGCGTTAAGACCATCGACATGCGCCGAGTGAACACGCAGCTGATGCGTACGACCGGTAATGGGATAGAAGCGCATGCGTGTGCGACCATCTGCGTAGCCCTCGACCTCGAAAAGTGTGTGTGCTGGGCGACCATCTGCAGCGACCATCTGGCGAGGTCTATTCTCATAGTCGAGCTTCAGCGGCAGGCGTATCTCACCACTCTGGCGCGGCACAACGCCCTCAACAATAGCGGCATAACTCTTTCTTACAGTGCACGTTGCAAATTGCTTCTGCAGAGCCTCATGCGCACGCTTATGCTTCGCAATAACAAGTATGCCCGATGTAGACTGGTCGAGGCGATGCACAATCATAGCCTCGGGATATCGCTCCTGGGCCCACTCCTCAGCCGAGCGTACACCCGACTTACCCCTCACCGAGAGCATGCCACAAGGCTTATCGATGACCACCACGTCATCATCCTCCATCAACACCCTTGGCTCGGCAGGCACGATGGCCATAAGCGGATTAGGCTCCACATCAAGACCTATCAACATATGCTCCAATATGGGCTTACACTTACCATTGCACGCCGGGTAATAGCATCCATGCTTGCGTACCTCGCCCTTGGGTGACTCTCCCCACCAGAACTCCGCCATGGCGACAGGACGCATCCCGTGCTTATAGGCATACTGCAACAACTTGGGAGCAGCACACTCACCCGCCCCGGCTGGCGGTATCTTCTGCGCCGTGGGGGCGAATAGATCACAGAGGTCGCGCACCTCACCCACAGCATTAAGCATCCTAAACTGACTAAATAGCCACATTTGCAACTCCACTGAGCGCTCATGGCGTTCATGCTTAAGCCTATCTATCTCTGTTTGTAGCACTGCTAAATGCTCCGTAGCATGCGCTACCCTCTCCTTTGCCACGCGCTTTTCTCTCTGAGCCTCAGCATTCTCGCGCTGCGAGGCAAGCACCAACGCCACCTCATCACACACTCCCTCGGCACGCTGTCTATTGCGCAGAGCCTTACCCTCAGCAAGTCGTAACTTAATAGCCTTGAGCATAGCCTCACTCTCGCTCGCAGCCTGCTCAAAGTCATGCTTAGCAGCCAGATACTCTTCTGAACGCTCCAAGCTTTGAATTCTGTGGTTTATATCCGAAATATCCCTCTCGCCCCTCTTAAAAACATCATCGGGATGCATCATATCATAGACCGCAGGGACAAAATAGTCGTGGTCGTTACGTCCCGCCAAGTTGCCCGAGAAGGCTGCTAAAAAGCCTATTTCACCATCAGCCTCGACAACCAACACGCCGAACATCTTACCCCCCTCCAACTCATCATGCCACTCGGTACGCTGGGCAATATATCGCTGCACCTCCGCCGCCGCAAGCCTACATAGCGGATGCGGCGTGTAGTGGAATGGGTAGGTGAAGAGCGTGGGTAGCTCCACATCCCTGATATCGGTGGAAAAATGGTGTAGCATAGCAAGGCTTATTTAATGCAAAGTTAATGAATTTCTTGATATGACACTCATTTGACTAAAACATATTATCTTTGTGGAGAGTTTAGCAAAAATGTAAAACACGAAGTATATGAAGGTAGCTATAATCGGAGCAGGCAATATGGGAGGTGCTGTAGCACGCGGATTGGCTAAGGGTACGCTCATCCCAACATCGGACATCTACGTATCAAACCCCTCAACACCAAAGCTCGAGGCACTCAAGGCTGAGTTCCCCGAGATAAACACGACCACCAACAACTGCACCGCAGCTGCCGCAGCCGACATGGTCATACTCGCCGTTAAGCCCTGGAAGGTCGTAGAGGTGCTCGAGGAACTAAAGCCACACCTCAACTACTCGCGCCAGGCTGTAGCCTCTATGGTTGGTGGACTGGGCATTGCCCAGCTCTCAGAGTGGCTCGACAAGGGCGACAGCTTGCTACCCGCAACATATATCATAATACCCAACACCGCCATAGCAACCATGAGTAGCATGACCTTTATATCTTCGGCACGCTCAACAGCCGAGAGGGATGCACTACTTCTTGACATATTCAACGAGCTGGGCGAAGCAATGCTCATAGATGAGAGCGCTATGCCTGCCGCAACATCACTCGCTTCGTGCGGAATAGCATACGCCATGCGTTACATTCGCGCAGCAATGGAGGGTGGCGTAGAGCTCGGCATACGCGCCAACGATGCCAAGCATATCGTTATGCAGACGCTCCGTGGTGCGGTGGATGTGCTTGCAGCGAGCGATGCCCACCCCGAAGCAGAGATAGACCGCGTAACAACACCTGGAGGCTTAACCATCAAAGGACTAAATGCCATGGAAGCCGCAGGCTTCACCCACAGCGTCATCGAGGGTCTTCGCGCATCGACAAAGAGGTAACCCGCGAAGAGTCTTGCAATAATTTAACCAATATAAAAAGAGGATGGCTAAAAGCAATTTAGCCATCCTTACTATTTTAGAGAGCGCACAACAAAGATGTTGTCATAGGATCACACCGCTGTAACACTCTCATTAACCAAGCATTAACACCACTACAATTCCTTAATGAAGGCTCTGCGGCGCTTATGTTGGATATGGTCGAAGTCCGCGAAATTGGCAAGGCTCTTATGGTTGTTTTCAAGAATAGCCGTCGTCTCAACTCGTTGAATACCATACTTCGTAAAATGCGGAGTCATCTCATCGAAAATTATTGCCGTAACTCCCTTGTCTTGATAGTCGGGGCGCACTGCTATCAACAGCAAATCAAAGTCAGTCATCTTCTTAGCCTTCAATGCCTTGATCAGATGATACCACCCAAATGGGAACAGACGACCACCACACTTGCGTAACGCCTCCGAAAGCGATGGCATACCCAATCCCACTGCCACAATCTCATCTTGCTCGTTAGCTACCATCGTAACAAAGTCAAAGTTAAGAATTGGGAAATACATCTTACAGTAGTACTGCTTCTGTCGTGACGTCATCGGCTGGTAGTTATACAGCTTCTGATACGCCGCATCCAAGACATCGAAATAAGTGTAGCCATACCTCTTTCTCAGCTCCCTGGAATTTTTAACCTTCACAACGCGCAAGCCACATCTATCCTTAACAAGCTGCACTACACGCTTCATTCTCTCAGGAGCCTCTGCTGGTGGCGTAATTTGATACTCAATCCAATCGGCCTCCTTGCGCAAACCATATCGCTCGTAATGACCCACATAATAGGGATGGGTATAAAGACTCGCCATAGGAGCATTGTAGTCGAAGCCCTCTAACAGCAATCCCTGATGGTCGAAATCGGTAAAACCTACAGGGCCATTCAAACAGAGCATACCCTTACTCCTGCCCCACTCGGCAACAGCGTCCAACAGCGCTTTGAAGACATCATAGTCATCAATAAAATCAAACCAACCGAAACGGCACTTCTTAACACCCCACGCTTCGTTGGCTCGATGGTTGACAATTCCTACGATGCGACCAACAATTTTATTCTCCTTGTAGGCCATATATACTACATAGTCACAAACTTCGAGTGCGGGATTACTCTTAGGGTTGAAGGTGTTAACCTCATCAAAGAATATAGGCGGACAGTAGTATGGATTACCCTTGTAAAGGTCTATTCCGAACTGTACAAACCTATTAAGGTCACCTCTTGTTGTTACTTCTCGAATAACAATATCGCTAGGGTTAGTAGTGGGCATAAGGTTATTTTATTCTCTTCATTACAATGCAGCGGCACAATATATTTGCACCTCAAACTGCTTAAATTTGGGTTAGTAGTTTCAACATTTATGATGTAAAGTTAGTAATTATTCGCAACATTACAAATCTACCGGATCATATCCTGCAGCACACAACCTTGCTTATCAGGCTTATCGGTCAAAATTTTACCACATATGTAGGGGCACCGATTTGGCATAAAAACAAAAAAGTCTCAGAGTTTTCTGAGACTTGATTTTGAGCGGAAAACGAGACTCGAACTCGCGCTGCGCGCGAGCGATTTATCGCGAACTTATATTTACACCCCCAACCCCTGGAAGGGGTGAGTGGGGTCGCTGCGGGCGAGTCATAGTTTGCGCGAGTACAAAATGAAAAAAGACAGCCTGAAGCTGTCTTTCTCATTCTGAGCGGAAAACGAGAGTCTGTCCATCTGCTCCCCACTCTGTATATCAAGCACTTGCCTTTGCCCAGTACTATACTCCCAATTCGAGGGACACTTGGGAGGG
>JAGCLX010000132.1 GCA_017646785.1 Alistipes sp. | reverse complement strand
GCTTCTTGTAGCGGTCAGCATGCTTTGCGGGGCGGCCACACACGAAGAGCATCTGCTCCTTGTACTTAGCCATGTCTACCTCGCGACGCTCCATGGTCTCGGTGTCGAACAACTCCAACCAGAAGTCGGGGCTCTGCTCACCAGGCATCTGATACTTATACTCGAACAACTCGGGGCGCTCCTTGAGGATGTTAATCACCCAGAAGTCCTTAAGCATAGATGTGTTACAGCGCACTGTAGCGAAGTGCTTAGAGTCGGGTGACCACTGCAAGTATACACGGTAGCGCTCATCCTGCTTAACCTGCTCGATGCAGTCCTCAAACCAGTGGTATGCAGTATCCTCTGTTGCGTCAGTGGTAATCTGATGCTCCACGATTGTCGAGTCCTTGGGGTCACGCACCCACTTCTCAACATCCTCGAGGCTCATATACCAGAGGTTGCTGTTCTTCTGGTAGACTGCGATGCGACCATCAGGCGATACGTTAGCCCACTCGGGGTACTTAACATCACGCTCCTGGATAATCTCCAAGCTCTTTGCTGCGATATCCCACTTGAAGTGGAAGACGAGCTTCTTGCCCTCATCATCCTTCGGAGCATAGTCGTTGTTCTCAACCATGACATCACCTGGAGCGATGTCAAAAAGAACATATTTATCCTCCTTAAGCTCCATACGGCTAATGGGAAGGTGCTGCCAGTCAAATGGGTAGTTTGTTGCGAGGGTAACCTTCTCAGCCAACTCACCCATGTTCCATAGCTCGGTGCGCTTGCCCGATGCGGGGTCTACGACGTAGTATGTAGTTCCATCGACATTAGTCCATGAGTACCAGAACTTTGTAGAGTTCTCAAACCAGTTGGGACGCACAGCTGTCTGTGGCACGAGGCGCTTAACCTTGGTTGGCGAGAAACGCTCAGCAAGCTCGTAGTTGGGCTGTACGGGCTCAGAGGTAGAACCTACAGCGGGCGTTGCAACAGCAATAGCGGCCGCAGCAACAAATAACATTGTCAGTCTCTTAATCATATTATTAAAGTTTTAATTTACGGCAGTTTACCTAACAGATACAAAGGTATAAAAAATTCTCGGACTAAGCCACCCTTGCACCATATAAATATCGCATCGGGGATATGTCAGCGTCTACGCTCGCGAGCGCTTTACAATCCACTCGGCCAGCGCCAGCGCCGCCACGCCACGCTCCACGAGTCCCACCTCCTTGGCGAAGAACTCATCAAGTCGCCCCCTATACGCCGCCATGTCGAAATGCTCAGCTGTGGAGAGGAGCTCCTCCTCGTTACGCGCCAATGGGTATGGCAACTGCGTGAAATCGAAGTAGTAGCCTCGGTCGTACTCCTCAACGTCGGTAGCATATAGCATACATGGCTTGCCCTGCATCGAGAAGTCGAACATCGAGCTCGAGTAGTCGGTAATCAATAGGTCGCTAACACACAACAGCTCCTGCATGTCGTGGTAGCGCGTGCCATCCACCACACCTTCATAGTCCACGAGCGACGAGGTATCCACCTTATTGATGAGGTTAGGATGCATGCGCACAATCACTGTCACATCCTCCGAGCCCAGCATCTTCATAAGCGCGGGGCGCACCCTATCCCAGTTAATGCGGTAGGGCTCTATGCTCTCGTTGCGCCTAAAGGTGGGTGCATACAAAACGATGCGACTCTCCAACGGGATGTTGTAGAGCTTGCATACGTGCTCTCTAAAGGCCTGGTGACGCTCCTTGTTGAAGAAGATGTCGTTGCGAGGCAAGCCCTCTTCAAGCACCTCGCCATCATACCAGAACTTATTGTGTATCAACTCCGTATGCATGCGGCAACCCGATATCATAAGATCACATATTTTAGAGTCAACCTTCGCCTTACGCACGTAGCTAAAGCCGAGCTTCGACTCCACATCCTGCTCTATCTGCTTGAGTGCCACACCACCATGCCACAGCATAAGATACCTCTGCTCGGGACGTTTATGCCAGTAGATATGGTACGGGTCGGTGCGGGCATTGGTCACGAAGAACTCCGCCGTAGCCATCAGCTTGAAGTACTCCCACGACCTGAACCTCACAAGCCTAACGCGAGGGTCTACCTGTGTGACATCCACACCGCGGCGGAACACCCAGCACACCTCCAACTCTGGGTGGTGCTCAAGAATATACTCTGTGAGGTAGCGCGGGTTGCATCCATACTGCTTGAAGTTGTATGCCCAGCAGACTATTCTACCCTTGTTTACGGGGTATATTAGTCGTATGATCAGTGATAGAAGATTGCCGAATGACTTGACAAAGCGAGTAAAACACCATGCCACAACTTGCCCAAATCTCTTCATTCTAAAAAGTTTTGATTTTTTGTTGTACAAAGGTAGCAAATTATCCTATTATTTCATATTTTTTTTATAAATTTGCCCGTTAGTATGCAACATACACCTCTCTTGTAAGAGTGCGACAAATGATATTAGGGTGATGCTCACGCATTTAAACACTGTGGGCACGAAAATAGTAATAGAATTTAGTGATGAAGAGTGAGATTACCATATCAATTATAGCCCCCATCTATGGCGTAGAACGATATGTTGCCGAGTTCGCTGACTCGGTACTCTCTCAGTCGTACCCTAACATCGAGTTCATCTTCGTCAACGATGGCACCAAGGACAGATCTATTGAGATACTCGAAAAACTTATCAACGATAAGTATAGCCACCGTCGCGACAGCATCACCATAATCAACAAGCCAAATGGAGGCCTACCTGCAGCACGCAAAACGGGTCTTGACATCGCCACGGGCGACTACATCTACCATGTAGACTCCGACGACTGGTTGTCACCCGACTCTATCTCGAAAATCGTCGCAAAGATCGAGGCTACAGATGCAGATGTCGTCTACTTCAATCTTGTAAAGGAGTATGCCGAAAGGTCCAAGCCTAAGCGCGAAAGAGTATACGACGCTTCGACAAAACATAAGTACATACTCAACATGTACAACCACAGCTCATTCTCGTCGCTCTGCAACAAGTGCATACGCCGCACACTATACACCGACAATGTGATATACACCCCTCAGTATGGCTACGCCGAAGATTGCTACCTCTCAACGCAGCTTGTAGGCTACGCATCGAGCATCAGCTTCTTGGACGAGTATATCTACCACTACCGCAAGAGCAACCCTACAGCTATAACATCACAGCAGCGTCGTAAGCGTAAGCGTGAGTATGCGCTCAACCTCATCGACCTATACCACAAGTATCACGACGTGGCGGTGGAGAAGAACCCCATTGTCCCAATACTCAACCAGATAGTAATACAGGCGGGCTGGTACTCTATGGTCTACAACCTCAAGCTCTTCAGCAGCTACCCATGGTTGGCACAGCACATACGTCGCGCGAAGATATGCAGGGGCTCGAACCTCTTGTACACCACACAGCTCATAACAAAGCTATACGCACTATTCAAGTAGTGTCACCACACACGACATAATAGGGTGTTCAACACGCGTTGAACACCCTATTACTCTATCATCACATGCTTTTAAATCTCAAACTTAGACTTGTTGGGCAGCGCAGCATCAAACGCCTCAAGCAGTGCCTTGCGCAACTCCGCATATCGCTCCTCGCTGAGCCGCACATCGTTTATACATGTCAACTTATGCGTTGGACGCTCAATGAACTTACGCAGCTTCGCCCCCGACACCACACCCACAGAGAAGTGCTTCTTCGATATGCGCTCGTTGATGATTTTACCCTTCAAGAACATATAGTCGAGAAAGAGATACTGATTGAGGTTTTTGCTGGTACGCGTAGGAGTCATTGAGGCTAAGATCTCCTCCTTAGCAATGTTATACACCTCCTGCGCCTCACTCCTGAGCATCGGCGTGCAGACATGCTGCGGGCGCAAGAAGAGCTTAGATGGTCGTAGGCCCAATGCCTTACGTGCAACACGATTAGAGTTGTGGCATATCTGTTTGAACATATCGAAGTTAAAGAGGTGGTGACTCATCCTAATCACACCCTTACCATCGCGGAAGAAGTCCGTAGGCTTGCACTCCTTGAGTGGGAAGATATCGTCGTTGAAGTAGAGATACTCCTCATCCAAATCCTTGATATTATGCAGATGTATCTCAATGGGGTTGCAGTTGAACGTGGGAAGCAACTGCTCTGGGATGATATCCCTATGCAACACCACATTCACCTCGTTGCGGTTCAACCACTCTGGCACCTGACTCTCGCCCGATACCACAAGGTGTACCTTGCGTATGAATGGCATATTCTTATCGATACCGCGGAAGAGATACTTCAACGTACCCCAATCCCTAAAACGCTTCTCGACAATGGGCGTATTGGTAAACTTCTCATACTCCTTTTGCCATACGGGATCGAGGCCATCGACATAAGTTATAACTATATCCATATATACAACTATTTCATATCAAACAATTTACGCATCAAGCGTAGACTTTCCGAACTTACGTGCCTGTGATTCAGGACTATGGCGCCAGCGACGATGTGACCACATCCACAACTCTGGCGTCTTGCGTATCATTGCTTCGAGAGCTACGGCATAGCGACGCGTAATCTCGTAGGGCTCTACAGCCTCTACACCATCATATATCTCATCCAAGCGTACAGCATAACGGCCTGGCGCAATGCGCTCAGTGTGAACAAAGTACACCGACATTCCGAACTTCATGGCCAGCTTCTCAGCGCCATCCACAAAGGCCGTCTTCTGATTCAAGAAGTCAAACCACACCGTGTCTGGTCGCATATTAGGGCTCTGGTCCGACACCAAACCCAGCACCACATTACGTCCCTCGTTACGCATGCGAATGTAGTGGCGTATGGCATCACTCATAGGCACCTGGTGCATATTGGGAGCAAAGTTGCGCAGACGGGCAAAGAAGCGCTCAAAGAGCGGGCTACGCATAGGGTGATACACCGTCACAAAGTGTGTGATGCTATCGCGCCACACCCACAGTGGAAGATACTCCCAGCAACCGTAGTGTGACGCCATGGCTATCCAATCGCGACCTCTATTGAGCTTCTCATGCTCATCACGGCCCACCCATGTCACCAAATCGGGATCGCGCTTAGGGCTTGTACCCGCAAGCGATATTATATCAACGATGATCTCAGCAAGTGTAGTATAGTAACCTCGTACGATTTTATTAATCTCCTTGCTACTCTTCTCTGGAAATGAGCGCTGCAAATTACCCATTATGACCTTACGACGATAGCGCAGTAGGCGCAACAGCACGTAGAAGAAGGGGCACACCACACCAAAGCGATACCAACGGGGCGAGTAGCCCAATGACAAAGCACACACCCATATCACCTCAAGCAGCACACGTTGGTACCACCTTAGGTCACTATCCGACTCGTATCTTTTGTTCACCTGAGCCATGCTAAGCTATTTATCTATAATACAAATCTCTTAAATTAAGATACAAATATACAAAAAAATTCTTTTTTGTATATTTTTCAGTACTTTTTCACCATTCCGCAGACAAAACTACTTGAAAGTGTAGAACAGCACGATCGCGAGTAAGAGTCTACATGTTTGACTTACGAGCATACTCAAATAGATAGTCTGGCAGATGACAATAACCCGAGGGGTTTTTATCTAAGTAGTCCTGATGATACTCCTCCGCGCTATAGAAGTTACACAGAGGCTCAAGCTCCACCACCAACTGCACACCAACCTCTCTCTCCACAGCACGATAAACACCCTCGATGGTGACCCTGTCGTCACCATCGGTATAGTATATTCCCGTACGATAGCGAGTGCCGACATCGTTGCCCTGTTGGTTTAGCGACAGAGGGTCTATGGAATGAAAATAGAGCTCGATTATCTTTGTAAGCGAGAGGATAGCAGGATCGTAAACAACCTTAACACACTCAACGAAGCCCGTAGTATCGGTATACACCTCCTCGTAGGTGGGGTTCTCGCCACGGCCATTGGCATAGCCCACCTCTGTCGCCACAACGCCACGTATCTACTTGAGATAGTGCTCCGTACCCCAGAAGCAACCACCCGCCAAGTATATCTCCTTCATATCCTAATACTCAATGCTGTTAAACACCTCTTGCAGTCGGTTTAGGAAGCCCGTAGACACTGGGCCATCCATCTGCGTATGGTGGAACTGGAACGATATGGGTAGCGTCGTGCGGAACACCCCCTTGCGATACTTTCCCCACACAACAAAGGGGTTATTATAGAAGCCCGCATAGAGGTTCACCACCGAGTCCAGTTCGCACTTCGTGAGCGCCGAGGTGCCAATTACCATGTAGTCATCACCCAAGTTATACTCCTTGTCGCTCGCTGCAGCCTGCTCGGTAAGGCTCAAATAGTCCGCCTCAAACTTGTGTATATCCGCTGAGAAGGGTATGTCGCAGGTGACGATATTACCCGTGTGTGACATCACTATAGTATTGATAGCCAGGTTCTCAAACTGCATCAGCTTATCACCCACGGGCAGCAGATAGAACTCTCCGAAGTCGCTCGCAGCACGACCTATGGCGTAGCACATAAGCATGTTGAGCTTAAGACCCTTACGACGCGCCACACGTCTAAGGTGTGTGATATCGAAGGTCTTGGTCATTGTCACCATGGGCATTGGCGAGCGCATCCACAGCTCGAAGGCCTTGGCGCGATTTGTATCTTTAGGGTTTACCTCTCTCATAGTGTGTCGTTGTTTGAAATCGCTACTGCAAATATACAAAAAAAATAGAGGCCACCATAGTTGGTAGCCTCTAACTTTTTACATAAACCGCAAATTACAATGCGTTAACGTGCAAAGTGAGTGAGCTCTTAAGGTTAGCAGCCTTGTTCTTGTGGATGATGTTGTGCTTTGCGAGCTTATCCAACATAGAGCTTACCTTTGGCAAAAGAGCCTCAGCTGCGCTACGCTCTGAAGTGTTACGCAATGCCTTAACTGCATTACGAGTTGTCTTGTGGTAAAGACGGTTGTGTGCACGCTTAGTTGCGGTCTGACGAATTCTCTTCTTTGATGACTTGTGATTTGCCATAGTTTTCTTCTTTTTTTATTTTTTACTTTTATGTCTCTTTTGTTTTGCTGACTTATTGGAGTCCTCCCCAATATAGCGCCTGTCAGCTGGCACATCAAGACGACCGTAGTCGCTGTCGGATAGGCTATTAGCCCGCTCCTAAAAAAAATCCTAACCGCACGCACCACACCGAAGTGTGCCGCGCCAAGTGTAGTCCGTACGAGAGTCGAACTCGTCTTTCAAGAATGAAAATCTTGTGTCCTAACCGATAGACGAACGGACCATACCACTAACAGCTACATATATGTGAGCAGTTTAGCGGGTGCGAAGGTACGTAAAATTTTCGATTCAGCAAAAGAATTTGTGAAAAAAATCAAATTATCCACAAAAAGAGCCCCTACTTGAGATGTATCGAGCGAGTTGAGGCATCAAACCTGATATATGGACTGTCAAACAATCGTTCAATGCTTCCCGATGCAATCATCTCGTCGGTGGCCATATGCAACAGCTTAGGCGTATCGACCAACGCTATGGTGTCGGCAAGCGTAAGAGCTATATCAAGCTCATGTGTAGAGAAGATAATGCACTTACCCTCGTTGTGTGCCAGGCGACCAAGCAGCGTACACAACTCATAGCGATTTGGCATATCGAGATACGATGTAGGCTCGTCAAGAAGAATAATGGGGGTATCCTGTGCCAAGGCTCTTGCTATCATAACCCTCTGACACTCACCATCAGACAGCGTATCTACATAGCGATTTACAAGATGTTCCACACCCGCAATAGCCATCGAGCGCTCCACCATGGCATGGTCCTCACTCTTTAGCCTACCGCTCCAATCGGTATAGGGCGAGCGACCCACAGCGACCAAGTTATACGCCGTCATAGCCTCTACCGACACACGCTCCGTATTCACGAAGGCGAGCATGCGTGCTATTTCGGCACTCGAGAGCTGCGTCACATCCCTGCCACCAATCTCTATCACACCACGCTGCACCCTACCCAGCGACGCCATAGCGCGCAAGAGGGTACTCTTTCCCGTGCCATTACGACCAAGCAATGCCGTCATCGCGCCACACTCGAAGTGTGCCGAGGCATCAGCGATAAGCGTGCGTGAGCCAAATGAGAGCTCTATGTTGTGAAGTTTTATCATTGGCGATTACGGTTACGCAGTACGACGAATACGATAATGGGCACGCCCAACAATGCGGTGATTGTATTCACAGGCAGCATGACGCTATATCGAGCTATAACATCGCTCAGCAGGCAGCACAGCAACATCGACACAGCGCCCCACAGCATAGCTGCAGGCATAAGCACACGGTGATCCGAGGTGCGGAAGGTCATGCGCGCAAGGTGCGGCATGGCAAGACCCACAAAGCCGATAGGGCCACAATAGGCAGTTACCGTACCCGCAAGGAGTGTGGTTGCAAGGAATATTATCGTGCGCGACACACCCACTCTCAAGCCTATGGTGCGCGCATTATTCTCACCCAAGAGCAACATATTCAGCGACTTGACTGCCGCAATCGAGAGTGCAAGGCCCACGATCACAACAGGTACAAAGACATATAGTTGGTCGGTGGTGACATTCGACAGCGAGCCCATTGTCCACACCACGAACGCCTTGAGCGACTCCTCCGTACCCATATACTGCAATATACCCACCACAGCCGAAATTGCCGAGCCGAGCATCATACCCAAGATGAGTATCACACTCACGCTTCTTATCCTACGCGACAGCGCCATAACAAGGAGCAGTATCGCCGCAGAGCCTATCCACGCCATGCCCGTAACGCCTACATTGTAGAGCCATGGTGCACTTGCAGCGACCATGGGCATAGCGAGTGTAAAGAGCGCCACACCGAGGCTTGCGCCCGAGTTGATACCCAACACGTATGGACCCGCAAGAGGGTTGCGAAAGAGCGTCTGCATCAAAAGACCACTCGCCGATAGCGCCATGCCCGCAACAATGGCAACGATAACCTTAGGCATGCGTATCTTATATATAATAGTAGCGTACTCCGCACTCACATCACCCCACAACGACGCCACCACCTCGCGCACGGGGATAGCCTCGGGGCCCACAAGCATATCGACGATAGCGAGTACCACGAATGCCACGCCCAACACCACGAAGAGCGACACATGAAGTATATGTTGCGTAGGACGACTCATCTCCTTAGGTTCTGTTTATTGTAGCTTTTGATAGTAGTAGAGTTTACCCTCCGCGCCCGAGATTATGGCAACCAAATCTGCCAGCACCACGTCGGGGCGCACGATGGCCGACTCCCAAAAGTCACTACCACCCACAGCGGTACGTCGGCGGTTGTTGTTATACACCTCGCCACTCTGCACCACGCGCGTATCCACAAAGTGGGGCGCAGCACTGCGCAGGTCATCAAGCGATGAGCACTGACCCGCATTGAGCCATATATCGCTCTTCGAAACGAGCATATACGCCTCCTCGAGGCTCACGGCCGTAGAGCCGCGCGAGGTGTTCTCACCCTTATATATATACTCACCTCCAGCATCCTCAACGAGCTGTACCATGTAGCTGCTATCGGCAGGCATGTACCACACATCCTGATATGGCAGGTTGAACATCACCTTGGGTCGCGACTCCCCACACTTAACACCGCTCTTAACAGCCTTATATCGCGCAGCCACAGCCTCGAAGTGCTCCACGCCACGCTCCCTACAACCCACAATCTCGGCAACAGCAACCAGCCACTCAGCCTTACCAAGTGGCGACTCCTCTGTGTAGTCACCAAGATACAGATATGGAATACCAAGGTCACGTAGCTTCGATGTCACAGCGCTATTCTCCGCCGTCACGCCATACATAAGCACAACATCGGGGTTGAGCATAACGAGCAACTCATAGTTGAGGTTACTGTCGTAGCCCACATCCTTTACCGCAGGATTGTTAGCCACCTGCTCGTTCATTATATACTGCTTGCCCGACACGCCCACAACGGCATCAGCCCTGCCTATGGCATCCAACATCGCCACATGGCTTGTCGACATGCAGACAACCCTATCTGCAGCACCCACAATATACTCACCCGCATAGCCCTTTGCCGCCTCTTCGCTCTCGAAGATTGCCAGCCTCTGCTCCTCCACGGCGCTACCCTGCCAGGGCTGTGTGACACGTATCAGGGTGTTTCCCTTGCCATCGGTGTCGATGGTGAAACCCGATGCGTGATTTGGACAAAACAGCGTATCAGAAAATTCCTCGACGCCACTCATTTGTCCGCCACCACAACTAATGCATAATGAGGATATTATAATAGCAAGTAGTATAATCGCTGGATTTTTCATGCTACAAAGTTATATTTTTTTTGAGATAAACTTGCATAATTGAAAAATTTATTATTATCTTTGCACCGCAAAACCAGTTCGGGATGTAGCTCAGCCCGGTTAGAGTACACGTCTGGGGGGCGTGTTGTCGCAAGTTCGAATCTTGTCATCCCGACAAAGCTGAGTAAGCAGAGGTCCTCAATTGAAAGATTGAGGGCTTTTTGTTTTCTATACCACCTGATGCTCGCATCAAAGGTGGTGTAGGAAACAGAAAGTGCTTGATTTAGAGCGTGACTATGCTTACGAAAGCTTTGTGCAGACCATTAAGGGAACGACCAAGATGGGCGTTAAACGGAGCAGACTCAGTCTGCGGAGTAGCCAATTTTGTCATCCCGACACCACAAGCAGAGGTATTTTTCAACTACCGCCTACACTTCTAAACCAAGCGACAGCGCGAGCTTACGTGCGGTACGCTCCATATTGGCTGTCGCGACATCGCGCTGCATAGCCTCAGCAAGGGTTTGACCACGTGGTGTTATTGCGCGCACATCGCTAAAGCCACCCGCCAATAGAGCATCCTCACCCTCTACCCTGCCACCAAGCGCAACGACAGGAACACCAAGGCACTGTGCTACGGCAAGCACACCGGCGGGCGCTTTGCCGTGCAGCGTCTGCGCATCTATGGAACCCTCTCCCGTAACCACCATATCGCAACCCTTAGCCCTGCGTTCGAAGTCGAGCAACGAGAGCACTATATCTATACCTGGCTGCATACGCGCGCCCAGCATGGTGCATAGAGCATAGCCCATGCCTCCCGCAGCTCCCGCTCCCGCAACCTCAGCGCTACCCTTATCAACCACCTCAGCATAGTGGCGAAGAGCCATATCGAGGCGCTCAACCATCGCGGGCGTTGCACCCTTCTGTGGCGCAAAGATATGCGCAGCACCCCTATCGCCATATAGCGGATTATCGACATCCACCGCCGCAGTAAACCTCACACCCATGAGCAGAGGATGACGCTCCGCCGTAGATATGCTTGCCACGCGCTCTAATATAGATATGGTATCACACAACTCCGCCCCCTGCTCATCATAGAAGCGATAGCCCAAAGCGCGAAGCATGCCCGTGCCCGCATCGTTCGTAGCACTACCTCCAAGACCCACAATAACCTTCGTACAGCCACGCTCCAGGGCATCAAGGATAAGCTCTCCCGTGCCATAGGTAGATGCAACAAGGGGGTTACGCTCCTCGGGGCTTAGCAGCGTAAGACCACTCGCCGCCGACATGGCTATCACCGCCGTATCGCCATTATTGACAAGCGCATACCGGGCCTCCACCTTTCGACCAAGCGGATCGCTCACCACCGTAGACACCATCTCGCCACCCACGCCCTCACAGATAGCCTCCGCCATGCCCTCGCCTCCATCGGCAATAGAGAAGACTGTGACCTCGGAGTCGGGGTGCACCTCCATGAAACCACGACGGAATGCCTCACCCGCCTCGCGCGAGGTGAGTGAACCCTTGAATGAGTCGAAAGCAGCGATAATGCGTAGCATAGTTGTACGAGAAATTCTATTTTCAACTACAAATATAGGAAAAATTCGTCGAGAATGATTATCTTTGTGGGTATATAAATATATAAATAGTGAATTATGGCGATGAAAACTACCAAGATACTCGCAACACTTCTACTTGCAATCCTTCTCCTTGTGGCACTACTATCACTCCCCATGTCCGATATCGCGGATGTGCGCTATGATGCGGGCGTTAGTCGCGAGCTTGCCGAGTGGCGAAAAGCCACCATTCATGATCTACACTACCGCATACACTTCGACATTCCCGCTAATCGCAACCAAGCCATTGAGGGACACACGACCATTAGCTTCTCACTCGATAAGCGCGATGAGGTGATCATCGACTTTCGTGATACAGAGCAAATTAAGAGTGTGACAGATGGCAAGGGCAAAGAGCTTAAGTATAGACTCGCCAACGAGCATATCGTAATCCCTAAGTCGGAGCTTCACGAAGGAGATAATTGCATTGCAGTAGCCTTCACCGCTGGCGATCAGTCCATAAACCGCAACGACGAGTTTGTCTACACACTCCTTGTCCCCGACCGCGCACGCACCCTCTTTCCCTGCTTCGACCAGCCCGACCTAAAGGCTCAGTTCGAGCTGTCGCTATCACTTCCCGAGGAGTGGGTTGCAGTATCCAACACTGCCGTAAGCACTACCGAGGGTAACACCGTGACCTTCTCACCCACCGAGCCACTTAGCACCTATCTCTTCTCGTTCGTTGCGGGTAAACTTGCCTCGACAACCTACGACGACGGCACTCACCGCTTCACCGCCTACTACCGTGAAACCGACCCCAAGCGTCTTGCACAGCTCGACGACATCTTCAAGGAGGTAGCTGCATCCATAGAGTGGTTGGAGGAGTACACTGGCATAGCATACCCCTTTGCTAAGTACGATTTCATCATGCTTCCAGGCTTTCAATATGGCGGCATGGAGCATACGGGAGCTACGCTCTACAACGACAGCCAGATGTTCCTCGGCGACAATGCCACACTCGATGAACACCTACGACGCACACAGCTCATTGCCCACGAGACGGCACACATGTGGTTTGGCGACTACGTCACCATGCGCTGGTTTGACGACGTGTGGACCAAGGAGATATTCGCCAACTACTTTGCTGCACGCATGGCAGAACCCTTGTATCCCGATGTAAACCATCGACTTAACCGACTTAAGACATACACCTACAACGCACTCTCGGAGGATAGAACCCTCGGCACGACATCCATCCGCCAGGAGCTCGACAATCTCCGCAATGCTGGACTTATATACGGACAGATAATCTACAACAAGGCACCTATAGTGATGTATATGATTGTGGATATTATGGGCGAGGAGGCCTTCCGCAAGGGTATTCAGGAGTATCTGCGCACCTACGCCTATGGCAATGCTACATGGCCAGAACTCATTGCCATCCTGGATAAATACACCGAGGAGGATCTCGCCGCATTTAGTGACGTGTGGGTGCACCAGAGAGGTCTACCCAGCCTCACATTCAAGATGGAGGGAACGCGCCTCACCGTCACACAGCACGACAAACTGCAGCGCGGTCTATTATGGCCTCAGAGTTTCGGCTGCCGCGCCATCCTTGCCGACGGCACAGCTCACGACTTCAACATCACCATGCGCGGTGAGAGCGAGAGCATAGCCCTACCAGAAGATGTGGTGGCTATACTCCCCAATAGCGATGGCAGGGGCTACGGACTATTCATCCCCGATGAGGCGAGCCGCGAGTGGGCAATGACCAATATCGCGACCCTCGAAGATGACCTCATGCGCCAGTCGCTTATCGTGACGCTCCACGAGTGCTACGAGTGGGGCTACATAGAGAATAACACGTGGCTCGACTTTATACTCACCACACTCCCCACAGAGCCAAGCTATCTTGTAGGAAGCACACTATGCAACTACCTTAACAAACCGATGCTTAAGGCAAACAGCACCGACCATGAACACGCTGTCGCAACGCTCGCCTTTGACCCCTCATCTCAGCATCAGCGCGCACTGACCCTGGCGTTGGCACACGTAGCAAAGAGCAAGGATATCATCAATAGGCTCTACAGTGCATGGTTAGGCGAGGAGCTAACGTGGCTCAACAGCAACGACCTTATGAGCATAGCGTGGGAGCTCGCGTTACGCATGCCCGAGAAGCAGACGGAGATTATCGCTACGCAACGTACACGCATCAGCGACCCTGAGCGTCTTCGTCGCTACGACTATATATCGCGCGCCACAACGCCCAACAGCGAGGAGCGCGACGCCCTCTTTGAGTCGCTCATGGAGCCCGAAAACCGCCGCATAGAGCCCTGGACAGTCTCTCTGTTATCGCTCCTAAACCACCATCTGCGCGATGAGGAGTCGACAAAATATATCTACCGCGGCTTAGAGGAGCTTCAAGAGGTGCAGCGCACGGGCGACATCTTCTTCCCACGCAATTGGGCGGGAGCGTTGCTCGGTGGTCATACGAGCGACAAAGCGAAAGCCGAGGTGGAGCGCTTCCTCGACGCCCACCCCGACTATCCTTGCCTCCTACGCAACAAGATACTGCAAGCAGCAGATATGAGACGTCCGCCCCATGAGTAAGGCGCGGTTAAGGAATTTAAGGAATTTAGGGAATTTAGGGAGCTATCCTTAACTTCCTTAAACTCCCTAAACAATTATTATTCAATACCCAATTCGCTTTCAATTCGACGAACTATATATCCGCACGATTGCCAATTACTTTCAACCCATGGTGTAAAGCTATACCACTGATCCTTTTCAAAATCACCTCTACTTTCATCTTCTGCACTTTCTACTGATGTAAATGTCACGTTTCCATCTTTATCGATTTCAAATGAAAATCCATTGAAAATAGTGAAGTTATGGTCATCCATGTATACAAACCCAATAGCACAGTTACGAAACTCTTCGTATCTATCATCGGCTTCTTCATATTCATCTTCAGATTCGAAGTCACGTTCATCTGGACATTCTAACGGATCTTCTAACCAGCCGAACTTAGTACCGTGACCATTTTCTATTGCGATTGCGTATAACTCTTTTATTCTATTACTAAAGTTGCCATTGTAAATTTTACTAGTAATTTGACGTGCTTTTTCGGCAAGTTCCATCATTTCTTTTCCAGTCATAATATCATAGTTTTTAGGTTTAACTTCTACAAATATACGAATAATTTCAATTCGTTATACTTCTTTTTACATCTGGGACACTCAAATATCTTTTTCAGCAGTATTATAAGCACGACTCGTTTGAGCTACGTTTCACGCCAGCGCTCAACTTCGAGGCTACGGGCGAGCGAGTACCCTTTGCGCTGTTGAGGGAGCGCAACGAGGAGCGTGATGAGCGTGCGGAGCAGGCACGCGCGATGCGCCTTGATGGCATGACATTGCAAGAAATTGCAGAAGCTCTTGGTTATAAAAGCGCATCTTCGGTACACACACTACTCAGAGAGTAATTTTTTTTTTTTCTTTTTACCTATGAAAAAGAAAAAAAAAATCTAACACTCATAATAACACAACTAAAAACTATGTAAAGGTATCAATTAGAAAAATATAGAGGTCGTAGTACGCGACATGTATGTCCTCAGTGTGGCAGAAAGAATGTATTTACTCGGTATGTGGATACAGAAAATAATAATATATATATCAGTGATAAAGTAGGTAAGTGTAACCGTCTTGATAAGTGTGGTTACCATTACACACCTCATCAATACTTTACTGATAACCCCTGGAAGCGAGATGCGCAACCAAGAGAGGGAGAATTTTCTTTTTTTTCTTTTCATAGGGAAAAAGAAAAAAAGAAAATTGCACCCGAGCCAACGAAGCGGTGTGCGGGGTTGCCGCGTAGGGTGCTCGAGGCACAGAAAGGCCCGAGCCATCCCTTATGTCTCTTTGGTCCCTTTAGTCCCGTACGTCAAGCCCTTCTGACCCATTACTGCCTAACCCATATAAGCTTATCGGTGTCGTAGCCACGCTCGCGGGCTATGGTGAGGATATGCTCTATCGTAGCATCGGGGAGGCTCGGTGTGCGCGAGAGTATCCATAGGTACTTTGGCGACTTACTACCTACCAATGCCCAGTCGTAGTTATCTCCGAGGGCTAACACATTGTAGTCCGAGTAGAAGAACAAGAAGAACGACACACGCAGCTGACCTGGATGTTTACCCGCCTTGGCCTTACCATCGGCGATGCTCAGCAGACCCGTCTTGGTGTTGATGCCGCTATTGCGCACACTGATTTTACCCGTAGGCTCAAGCGTGTAGTATGCCTCACAACGCTCGAGGTTGCGCTCGAAGCGATGGTCATAACGCGCTATCTCGTACCAACGACCCATGTAGCGGTTAAGGTCGAGATTATCAACCGTAGTGCGGTCTATGCTCTGAGCACGGCACGATGCTGTCGCCATTAGAATAGTTGCCATAACAAAGGTGTAAAGATATCTCATAACTCGAAGATGTTTCATCGATAGGTGCATATACAGTGCCATAGAGAGATTGAGATTTGCATTTTTACATAAAAGATACTACCTTTGTAGGTTAGAAAACTATATAAATCATAAAATATGAATGCTATTGTAAAGAACGATTTTCAGTTCGAGGGCCAGAAGGGTCACTATGTAGGTAAGGTACGCGACGTATACAACATCAACGATGACTACCTCGTGATGGTTGTGTCGGACCGCATCTCGGCTTTCGACGTTGTACTACCTAAGGGTATCCCCTTCAAGGGTCAGGTGCTCAACCAGATTGCTGCAAAGTTCCTCGACGCAACTACCGACATCCTTCCCAACTGGAAGATCGGTGTGCCCGATCCTATGGTTACCGTAGGTCACCGCTGCGAGCCCTACAAGGGAGAGATGGTCATCCGCGGCTACCTCTCTGGTCACGCATGGCGAGAGTATAAGGCTGGCAAGCGCACCATCTGTGGCGTAGCTATGCCCGATGGCATGGTAGAGAACCAGAAGTTCCCCGAGCCTATCATCACCCCCACAACAAAGGCTGACGAGGGCCACGACGAGGATATCTCTAAGGAGGAGATTATCGCACAGGGCCTCGTATCACGTGAGGAGTACGAGCAGCTGGAGGCATACACACGCGCAATCTTCCAGCGCGGTACTGAGAGTGCTGCTAAGATGGGTCTTATCCTTGTTGATACAACGTATGAGTTCGGTAAGAAGAACGGC
>JAGCLX010000131.1 GCA_017646785.1 Alistipes sp. | reverse complement strand
GTGCTATGGTTGAGGCTGGCAAGGGTGGTCACATCATCAATATTGGCTCTATTGCTGGTACTGAGCCCTACGAGAATGGTGCTGTGTATTGTGCCTCGAAGCATGCTGTACACGCCATCTCACAGGCTATGCGTGCCGACTTGTTGAGCGCAGGCATCAAGGTGGGCGAGGTGCGCCCCGGTATGGTGGAGACGGAGTTCTCGGAGGTGCGCTTCCATGGTGACAAGGAGCGTGCTGCGGGCGTATACAAGGGCGTAGAGGCTCTGCAGGGCGAGGATATCGCCGAGGCTATCCACTGGATGCTCAACCTCCCTGCTCACATGAATGTTAACGACATCGTGCTCATGCCTACATGTCAGGCTGGAGCATACTATACCTATCGTAAGTAGTTTGCTATGAGGAAGTATATCACCTCGATTTTTACAGCCATTGTTGCCATCTCGTTGACTACTGCGCTTGCGTGTACCAATGAGGATGATAACACTCCTCAGCCCGAGCCACAGAAGCCCAAGGCTGAGCGCTTTGAGGTATTTCAGATGCTACACCCCACAGAGGGTGACATCCCATATCGTATTCCAGCTATTGCCGTTACAAAAGATGGTACGTTGGTGGCCGTTGCCGACTATCGCCACAGTGGTACAGACATCGGTGTTACGGACAAGGGGCGCATCGACCTCCACTACCGTATATCGGAGGATAATGGTAACACGTGGACAGAGGTAATGCCCCTTATAAACGGTAAGGGCGCCGAGGCTACCGACTTTATGAGCGTGGGTTATGGTGATCCATGCATTGTAGCAGACAGAGAGTCAAACCGTGTGCTTATGTTGTCGTGCGCAGGTAACGTATCATTCCAGAATGGTACGCGCAATCACCACCAGTGCATCGCCCGTTTCTATAGTGAGGATGGTGGTAAGACGTGGGGTGCTCCCGAGGATATCGCCGAGAGCATATATGCTCAGTTTGACGGCTCAAAGTATGGCCCCGTGCGCTCTATGTTCGTGGCTTCGGGTCGCATTATGCAGAGTAGCACAGTCAAGGTGGGTGCATACTATCGTCTCTACTGCGCTGTATTGGTGCGCGACAAGAGCGCTAAGCACATGAACTATGTGCTCTACTCGGATAACTTTGGCGAGAGCTGGAGCGTGCTTGGTGATATAAATATCCCCGCTGTGTACAACACGGCTGACGAGCCAAAGGTAGAGGAGTTGCCCGATGGAAGACTCCTGCTCAGCTCGCGATATACAGGTGGCCGCTACTACAACATGTTCACCTTTGCGGATGTGGCCTCAGGTACAGGTGTGTGGGATGACGCCATATTCTCGGGCGCAAGCAATGATGGCGTGGCAGCCAAGGATAACTCCACAAATGGTGAGGTCATGGTGTTGCCCGTGGTGCGTACAGCAGATAACGAGCCTATGCACCTCCTCTTGCAGTCGCTGCCCTTGGGTCCCGAGCGCAAGAATGTGGGTATCTACTATAAGGAGCTTGAGTCACAGGAGGATTACATCTCGACATATGAGTTGGCCTCTAACTGGGATGGCGTGAAGTGGGTCACAAACCTCAACTCGGCATACTCGACAATGGCATGGCAGAAGGATAACCGCCTCGCCTTCTTGTATGAGGAGGAGACGCATGGCAAGAGTAACTTCGCCTATGGCGGATATACCATCGTCTACGAGTGCTTCGAGATAGAGGATATCACCGACGGTAAGTATAGCTATCGCAAGTAGACTCGGTCGCTTTGTGCGAAACGACTATGCGGAGCACGGTGTTGAGCTGTGTTCCGCATCTTTTTATCTGTGCGTTGATGGATGAATTTGTTGTGCAAGGAGCGGGTCTACCCGCCTATCAAGGGTGTTATAATAGCTAAAAAGGGGTGTTATGATATTTTTCTTGACAAAAAAGTTGGAGATTAAAAAATTATCCTTATCTTTGCACTCCGATTGGGTTACCTCCCGAGCAATGGTCTGATGGGTGAGTGGCTTAGCCAGTGGTCTGCAAAACCATTTACAGCGGTTCGAATCCGCTTCAGACCTCAAAAAAGTGCGTTACACGATAGTGTAGCGCACTTTTTTATTTTTTACGCCCTTTTTTACGCCCCAAAGTGATACGCATAGAGATATGCCCTGGGCTGAATAGCTGACGATACAGCTATTCACACTCCGAGCGATGTGTACGACGAAGCAGGGCGGGTGTCGTCTTATAATGGCGTTTGAAGGCCGAGATAAAGTGCGATGCGTTGGTGAAGCCACATAGGCGCGCTATCTCCGTAACGGCAAGGTCGGTGGCGAGAATAAGGCGGTATGCCAGGTCGAGCCTGCGCAGTATGAACCAGCGGTGGGGTGACAGGCTGAAACGACGGCGAAAGCGACGCTTAAACGTAGAGACAGAGACGTAGCACCTCTCCGCCAGCTCCTCAAGCGACAGGTTCTCAGCCACGGCAGCCATGACGACCTGCTCAATGCGTTCGTCGTTGCTGTCCACCACATTCGATGCCGACATATCATCTGGCTCGAGGTGCATGACTATCTGCTCAAATACGCCATTGGAGTCTGTGGTATTCTTTATAATATGCTTGCCTCGCTCGAGGATATACAGGCAATTCTCTGGCACATAGTGACACTTGCTATCGGATACTATCTTGCAATTACCATGAAAGATATAGCCAACAGCATAGTGCTCTGTAGCGATGGAGAATGTCGACTTAGACGTATTTCTGATATACTCAAAGAGTACCGCTGTCTGAGGGTTGCTATGCGTGGCGCATTTGTCGTTATCCTGCATAAATGATGATTTTTCTGTTTTGTGACTATACAAAAGTAGTATTATCTTATGACCTATCCAAATAGATTTTGAAGATTGACCTTTTTACAACACAAAAAAATATAAAAAATACAATAAAATAGGTCTTTTTTATTGTAATACGTCCGTCATGTAGCTGCTGTTAATATAGTGTATATCTGGTATTTAAAATCCGTAAATAACCAATTTGGCTCGATGTTAATCATATTCACAAAAGAATATATCAATAACCTGGGTGAAACCCTTAATTCCACAAAAAATACCGTCAAAGAGCGGTACGTGTTGTACTACCCTTTGACGGTATTATCATTAGCGGCGGTTGTCGCCTACTCCTAACCTAAGGCTACTTAATGTTAAGCTTCTTGCGGATCTCCTTAGGAATAGCGTTCTTGTGAACAACGATGTTCATAGTCTTGTAGCGAACGAACGCCTTAGATGCGTACCAAAGGCCCTTGTAAGTACCAGCCTCGCCCCATGAGTTCTTAACCATGTAGTACTCTGTGCCATTCTGGTCCTTAGCGATACCGTAGATCTGCATACCGTGGTCGTCAGTTGTCTCCCAGTTGTCGTAGCCAAGCTGACGCTCCTCCTGTGTGCACCACTTCTGTGATGTAGGCATAGGAGTATTCTTCTTCTCCTCCTCGCTCAAGTTGAGCCACTTTGCCATATCTGAGCCCTGGAGGTCTGCGCCTGCTGCGTCATTAGGAAGAACTGCTGTACCCATGCGAGTAAAGCCCTTCTCGCTAACGTCGCTACCCCAAGCTACTGTGTAACCCTCCATGATAGCGTTGTCGAACACCTCCATCAACTCGTCGATGGGGAGGTTGTATGACTGAGCCCAACGCCAGTTGTCAGGAATCTCGAGTGCAAATGTTGTGTAGAATGGGTGGTGTGTGTATGAAGTCAAAGATACATAGTCTGCAGCGTTCAAGCCCAATGACTCGTAGAATGACTTAGGAGTGTACTCCACACCCTCGTATGTGAATGTCTCAGGACGCTCGCCGAGGTAGATATCGTGAATAGCCTCGATAGACTTCTTCCACAACATCTCGCCGTCAGGACCTGACTGCAAGCTGCGGTGCTTGCCCTTAGCGATAGCAGCAACAACAGCGTCGCTAACTGCAGAGAGCTCATTGTGGTTGCTAAGCTCCATGCCATACATTACACCAGGACGCATCTCAGCCTCAGGAACAAGACCAAATGCCTCCATACCATAGATAACATCATAGAATGAACCACCCTGTGCAAAAGACACATCGCCGTGTGTACGAACAGCCTTGTCAGCGCGATCGAGGTAGGTGTTGTGTACGATGAACATCTCAGAGAAGTCGTACTCACCCTTACCCATACGCAAAAGCTCTGACTCGATGAATGCCAATGATGAGTAGCACCAGCAAGTACCAGCCTGGTTCTGATTCTTGATGCTTGTGATAGGGTTCTCCTTCACTACTGTGAACTCAAGAGACGATGCCTCCTGCGCCATAACACCCGAAGCCATCAAAAGACCGAGTGCCAAACCAAAGATTTTCTTCATAATAATATAGTTTTAAGGTAAATATGTTCTACTTTTTTGTCTTAGCCACAATGCGCTGGCAGTCTGTATATGTGAGGTTCTCGACCTTCGTGCCACGTGGAATGCGGTAGTTCTTACCGTTGTAGGCAATGTAGGGACCGTACTGGCCACTCTTAATCACCATAGCCGCATCCTCTGCAAAGGTGCGCACGGGCTCCGATGCTGCACGCTGCTTAGCGATGCTCTCCTGCAACAACTCAACGGCGCGCTCATAGGTTACAGTATATGGGTCGTCGCTCTTTGCCAACGATGCAAAGCTCTTACCGTGGCGCACATAGGGACCAAACTTGCCAAGGCCCACCATGAGAGCCTCGCCCTCGTAGATGCCCAAGTTGCGGGGAAGGGCGAACAACTCCAATGCCTCCTCCAAGGTTATAGACTCTATGAGCTGACCCTTCTTTAGTGAGGCAAACTGACCCTTCTCGCCATCAGCACCCTCAAGCTCTACCATAGGACCATAGCGGCCGATACGTGCCTTGACAACCTGACCAGTCTTGGGGTCTATGCCCAATATACGAGCCGACTGCGAGCCGCGCTCCATCTGTGTGCCAACGGCTGCATCCACCAACTGGTGGAAGGGTGAGTAGAAGTCGCATATCATAGATGTCCATGTAATCTCACCATCGGCCACGCGGTCAAACTCCTTCTCCACGTTTGCCGTGAAGTGGTAGTCGATGATCGACTTGAACTGTGACTCAAGGTAGTCGTTGACGATCATACCTATGTCTGTGGGAGCAAGGCGGCTTTTCTCTCTGCCATAGCTCTCCGTAACAAGCTTCTCCGAGATCTTCTCGCCCGAGAGGGTCATCTGTACAATCTGGCGCTTCTGGCCATCGCGGTTCTGCTTAACGACATAGCCGCGGTTGATGATTGTGGTGATGGTGGGGGCGTATGTAGATGGTCGACCAATGCCGAGCTCCTCAAGACGCTTAACCAACGCAGCCTCATTGTAGCGCGCGGGGGCCTGTGTATAGCGCTCCGATGCGGTAATGGTGGTGGCAACGACGTTGTCGCCAACCTCCATCTTTGGGAGCAAGCCACCCTCGCCTTCCTGCTGTGCATCCTCATCCACACTCTCTGAGTAGAGGCGCATGAAGCCATCGAAACGTACAACCTCACCCTGCGCCACAAACTGCTCCTTACGGCGCTCAAGGTCGATGACAATCTGTGTGCGGTCGAGCTCTGCGGGTACCATCTGCGATGCTACGGTACGCTTCCAGATAAGGTCGTAGAGGCGCTTCTCGGTAGCTGTACCCTCAATCTCATGGCGCTCGATATACGAAGGACGTATCGCCTCGTGAGCCTCCTGAGCACCCTTAGACTTAGTCTTGAAGTTGTGGGGGTATGAATACTTCGCACCAAAGAGGCGTGTAATCTCATTCTTACACTGCGAAATAGCCATCTGTGAAAGGTTCACAGAGTCGGTACGCATATATGTAATAAGACCCTGCTCGTAGAGCTTCTGCGCCACAGACATCGTCTGCGACACGCTCATGCCGAGCTTACGGCCTGCCTCCTGCTGCAATGTAGAGGTGGTGAATGGAGGTGCTGCATAGCGCTGCACGGGCTTCTCCTCGGCCTTAGACACGGTGAAGCGCTCGCCAATACATGCGTTGAGGAACTTCTCTGCCTCCTCGCGGCTCTCAAAGCCCTGGCTGAGGGTAGCCTTGAAGAGCGTCTTGTCTGCATCGCCAGCTGCATAGAACTGAGCAACGACGCGGAACTGAGCAACCGACTTGAAGTTGATGATGTCGCGCTCGCGCTCCACGATAAGGCGCACGGCAACACTCTGCACGCGGCCAGCAGAGAGCGCTGGACGCACCTTCTTCCAAAGAACGGGAGATAGCTCGAAGCCAACCAAGCGGTCCAACACGCGGCGTGCCTGCTGAGCGTTGACAAGGTTGAGGTCGATAGTACGTGGGTTCTCTATCGCATCGAGAATAGCACGCTGCGTAATCTCGTGAAAGACAATACGCTTAGTGCGGTCAATAGGCAACTCCAAAACCTTCGCAAGGTGCCATGCTATGGCCTCTCCCTCGCGGTCCTCATCGGATGCCAACCACACGGTCTTAGCCTCACGTGCCATGCGCGACAACTCGTCTACGACCTTGCGCTTGTCTTCCGGAATCTCATATATAGGCTCAAAGTCCTTATCGAGGTTTATACCGAGTCCCTTTTTTGCCAAGTCACGAATATGACCAAAGCTCGACTTCACCTTGAAGTCTTTGCCGAGAAATTTCTCAATGGTCTTCGCCTTAGCGGGAGACTCCACAATAACCAAATTCTCCATCACTTGTGTTTCTTATTTTCAAACAGCAAAACCTATGTAGCGACACATAGGTTTGCTAAACTCTGTTTACTTTTAAACTAACACCCTATCTTACAATGGTATACGTCATATCCAAGGTAATAGGTGCGGGATTCTTGACCCCGTCAATCTCCCCGTCTGTGCCATATATCGCCTGGCGATTGAAGCCAAAACGCGCAGCTGCCTCAGGACCAATATAGAACCGTCGATAGCCAACCAACGACTCGCCCTTAGGCTCATAATCCTCCGAGAACTTCTCGAACTGCACCACGCCACTATCATCAACATTCGCCTGTGCCGCAGCCATGAGCGACTGAACGTATGTCGAAATATCCATCGTATATGCCGCCATAGAGCGGTTCATATAACCATCATAGTCCAAGGTGTGTGACGACTCGAAGCCATAGGGGTAATCAGTAATACCAACAAGCATTCCATACTTCACATACATACCCGCTCGCTCCATAGCGCTGTTCATTATCTCGCCCATGCCAAGTGGGTCGAACGAGTGCTCGTAGTCTGCACCCTCAAGGTATACACTCAGACGAGCCTGGTTTACCGAAACTACAGCGTCCTGCTCACGCAAGGCGATATCTGCCAACGACTGAATAAACTCATCTGTGAACCACACCTCTGTGACCACGCCACCCATGCCGTCTACATAGCCGATAAGTACCTCGGGGCGCTCTGCCACAGAGAGTGTCTGGTCGACGTCGGCAGCTGTAAAGGCTGCATTATCGAAGTTGTGCGATACGCGGTTGATAGACACGTTGCCAACCTCCATCTCGCGCTGTGCAGGGTCGATGTAGAAGTTGTAGACCATCTGTGCTGTATCGCGGATGATGGTGGGGTCCTCCTCGTAGCGACTACGCGCATAGAGGATGAGTGCCGAGTTCTCCAAGTCGGTAGCGAACATGGCGCCTTCGCCCTCAATCTCCTCAGCTGGAGCGATATAGACACCCTTAACCACATCGACAAAGGCTGCCTCGTTGCCCGAAGTGTAGAGGCTATCAACGTCGTAGGCATAGCCATCCGTAGCGTCCAAGTTGGTGGTGAGCATCAAACGTGATATGTACTCGCGCGTTGCGCTTGTCTCGTCAAGCTTAACCCTGCTGCTCAAAGGATTCTCCTTGTCGCCAACATAGACACCCTTCTCCTGATTTGGATACTCAAACGTGAAAATTGGCTCGCTCGATATATAAGGCGTAGGGTCGAAGTTTATATAGTAAGCCGTATCCTTGGAGTCCTTAACGTAGGCATTAGAGGTGATCTCGTATACATTGAACTTACGCTTGGGGATGGTATCTCCGTGGAAATCCATAACATAGAGAGCCAACACCATAGAGTCGAAGATGGGACGGTAGCCCCAGCCACGCTCTTCGCCAAGCGACATACTAAAGACCATCTGCGACATGAAGCCCGCACGACGCTCACCATAGACATCGCTACGCTCAGCACCGAAGTATCCCATGCCGAGATTTACCGAAGCGATAGAGTCGGTCTGGAAGAGGCGTGTCTGCAGGAGTTGACAACGCTCCACGCTATCACCCTCACGCATCTCGCCCAAGCGATATACACGGCGCTTAAGCTCCATATTTTGCTTAGTAGGCACGAACTCCGAGCCCAAGGTATAGTCCACCTCGGTGGTGCAGCTAACAGCCATAATAGCCATAGCCACACACGCCAACATAAAGACTACCACCCTTTTACAATTCATCATAGAACTTCTTGTAGTTATCAAAGATCTCCTTAGCATCGCCCTCGGCGTACTCCAAGATCTTCTTTCCGTTGCTTCTTGCATACTCCAACACCGCGGAATCTGCGTCTGCCGAGGTCACGATAATACCGTCGGCATAATCTATAACGAAGCGATAGAGGTTTTCGTATGAAGGTTCCTCCAAAACTGACATTTTGCTATCCATGATACCCTCGCTCTCGAGCTTCTGCTTGAAGTCGGCAGCGAGCTCTCCATCGAACTTATCGTCAGCCAACGACAACACAATTTTCACATCACGGAATAGAGGATCATCGTAAAAGACACGCTTGAGGTACATGGGCACTACCGCCGAGAACCAACCATGGCAGTGAACAATGGTTGGCGACCAGCGCAACTTCTTGACAGTCTCCAACATACCGCGTGCAAAGAATATCGAACGATCATCATTATCCTCAAACATCTTACCATTCTCATCGCAGAGCACTGCTCGACGTGAGAAGTAGTCGTCATTGTCGATGAAATAAATCTGTAGACGAGCGGCTGGGATAGAAGCCACCTTAATGATAAGCTGGTGGTCATTATCGTTGATGATGAGGTTCATGCCCGAAAGACGGATAACCTCATGCAACTGATTGCGTCGCTCGTTGATACAGCCATAACGAGGCATGAAAGTACGCACCTCCGCACCACGCTCCTGCATCTGGCGTGCCATCTCGATACTGAGCTTCGAGAGCTCATTCTCAGGGAGATATGGAGATATCTCCTGGCACACATACAATATCTTATTAGTTGCCATAATTCTCTGTTTTTGAGGCTGCTTGCACAGCCCTTCTACTATGCAAAGATAGCAATATTATTTCTACAAAATCAACATCGCATCACCATAAGTGCCAAAGCGGTAGCCCTCCTCCTTAGCAACCTTATAGGCATTCATGATAAAGTCGTAACCGCCAAACGCCGCCACCATCATCAACTGAGTTGAGTATGGAAGGTGGAAGTTAGAAACAAAGGCGTCAGCTGCAGTGAACTGATAAGGATGGAAGATGAACTTGTTGGTCCAACCCTCCATAGGCTTAATCATGCCACCCACCGATACGGCTGTCTCCATGGCGCGCATTACCGTGGTACCAATAGCCACAACCTTGCGGCCATCGCGCTTAGCAGCGTTGATAATCGATGCAGTCTCCTCATTTACAATAAACTGCTCCGAGTCCATCTTGTGCTTCGACAAATCCTCAACATCCACGGTGCGGAAGTTGCCCAAGCCCACGTGTAGCGTAAGGAAGGCCTTGTCGATACCCTTAATCTCCATACGCTTCATGAGGTGCTTCGAGAAGTGAAGACCCGCCGTTGGCGCAGCCACAGCACCCTCATGCTTAGCATAGATTGTCTGATACCACTCCTCATCCTCGGGCTCTACCTTCGCACGTACCCAGCGGGGTAGTGGAGTCTCACCCATGGCATATAAAGCCTCCTTGAACTCCTCGTATGAACCATCAAACAAGAAGCGCAAGGTGCGACCACGTGAGGTGGTGTTGTCAATAACCTCGGCACCCATAAGCTCATCATCACCAAAGTAGAGCTTATTACCGATACGGATCTTACGTGCAGGGTCCACCAGCACATCCCACAAGCGCAACTCGCGGTTGAGCTCACGCAACAAGAAGATCTCGATGTCGGCACCTGTCTTCTCCTTGCAGCCCTGAAGACGTGCGGGGAAAACCTTTGTGTCGTTGAACACGAACATATCCTTCTCGTCGAAGTACTCAATAATATCCTTGAACGTGCGGTGTTCAATCTCGCCTGTTGAGCGGTGCAACACCATAAGGCGTGCGTCGTCACGATTGATCGTAGGATACTGAGCAATCATATCCTGCGAAAAGTCGTAACCATACTGCGATAACTTCATATTTCTTTCAAAAAAAAGCGTGTAATAATCAAGTAGTATACGCAAAAACTTCTATTTTGTTTCACACTCACGTAATTTTTCCATAAAATCGTCGAGTGTGTGCGCCTTTTCTGTGGTGTAGCCACCACTGCGTGTGCGGCGCAACGAGGTTAGGTAGGCACCGCTGTTGAGTGCCTCGCCAATCTCAAATGCCAAAGAGCGAATGTAAGTACCCTTGCTGCAACGCACTCTGATTTTTATGCGTGGCATATCGTACTCAACGAGCTCGAGCTCATATATATTAATAAGTGCTCGCTTGAGTTCTATCTCCTCACCAGCACGCGCGAACTCATAGGCTCGAACACCCTGCACCTTCTTTGCCGAGTAGAGAGGTGGCAACTGCTCACGCTCACCCGTAAGGCTGCGCAACGCCTCCTCAACCATCTCACGCGTGATATGCTCCGTGGGGTAGGTGTTATCCACCTCATGCTCCATGTCGCCACTGGGCGTGGTGGCTCCGAGCATCAACTCTGCAACATACTCCTTCTCCTCAGCCTGCAATGCCTCGACCTGCTTTGTGGCACGACCTATACACACAAGCAGGATACCCGTTGCCAATGGGTCAAGCGTACCAGCGTGACCTATCTTAATTTTTGGGTAGCCACACTTACGCAACTGGAACTTTATCTTTCGCACCACATCGGCACTTGTCCACTCGTATGGCTTATCTATAACGGCTACATAGCCCTCGGGGAACTCAACCCCGCGCAATGAAAACTCCTTCATCTATAATAAGTTGTTAGAACAAATAGGATCCAATAGCGACAATGCCCACCACAGCGCAATATACTGCAAACCAAATCAACTTACCACGCTTAACGATGTTAATCATAAAGCGACAAGCAAGGCATCCCACGACAAAGGCGGTAACGAAACCAGCAACAAGAGCCTCAGTTGACACACCAACGACAGATAGGCCACCATCGACAACATTTAGGAGTGTCTCGCCAATGATTGGTGCCAAGACCATAAGGAACGAGAATGTAGCAACAACCTCCTTGCGATTGCCGAGCAACAGACCCGTAGCGATTGTTGTGCCCGAGCGCGAAAGGCCTGGTGACGCCGCCACAGCCTGAGCCACGCCGATGATAAAGGCATCACGATATGATATAGCATCCTTCTGGCGGGGCTTAGCATAGTAGGCAAAGGTGAGAAGGGTGGCGGTAAGCAATAACATTCCTCCCACAACCACCATGATATAGTTCGAAGCTAGCACCGCATCTATCTGGTCCTTAAGCACAAAACCGACAAAGCCAATAGGAATCATCGAGATGATGAGCTTCAAAATATAAGACTTCTCGTCATTCATGCCTCGCGTGAATAGCCCCCTGAAAAGACCCACTATATCACGCCACAGCACCACGATGGTGCTCAACACCGTAGCGGCATGTAGCGCCACATCGAACGTAAGATTCTCCTCCAGCTTCACGCCAAGCAACTCCTTAGCCAACTGCAGATGGCCACTGCTCGATACGGGCAAAAACTCTGTGAGGCCCTGCACAGCGCCTAATACTATTGACTCAAATACCTCCATAGACTTAGTTGTTATCTACATTGTTGTTATCATCGCTCTTAAAGCGCACCATTATCGCCAAGACCTCTATCACGAAGCCAAGGAGTACCACGATGGGTGCAATAGTTATGCGGCGCGTAGAGTATATCGACCAGTCGAACTGCGTTGCGGTGTGCTCTCCGCCTCCCGACATGAGGATAAAGCCCACGACGATGACCAACACCCCGACACCCATAAGTGCATAGTTCTTGACACTAAAGGGCATGCGCTTATTATTAGTGTTTTCAGACATAGTTTAGAATAGGTATATCTTATTTGACTTCATGTTGACGAACTTGTTAACGGCAAATGCGCTGAAGAGCACCGTGATGACAATGCCCACGATGACGATGGCGCCTATGATGATGCCCACCTCGCGATACTCTACCAACGATAGGCTCTCGGGGGTTACGCCTCTAACGCCATACACCACTCCGATAAGCATGGCTGCTGCAACAATGCCCGCTACGACACCCTGCTTGAGGGCAGCACCGAGCAAGGGACGCATGATGTACCATTTTGTTGCACCCACAAGTTTCATGGTGTTGATAAGGTAGCGCTTTGAGTAAATGGCCAATCGTATGGTGTTGTTTAGTAGAAGCATTGAGATTATAAACAGTACACCCAAAAAGATGAGCAGACCTATAGATATATAAGATATGGTCTCGTTCATGCTCTCCACGACATCCACCGGTGGCACGGCGATATACTCTACGCCCTCTACGCCCTCGAGTAGCGCACAGAATGCGTCAAGTGAAGAACTGTCGGCGTGCTGCTCCATTAGAGTAACCTCGTAGCTGTTGCGCAGAGGGTTCTCTCCGAGTAGCATATCGAGGTCCACCTCAAACTGCTCGCGGAAGGTCTCGTCGGTAAATTTCTCCTCCTTGCTCATGTAGCAGATGTTGCTACTCATCGCAGAGGCCTCTATGGCGCTAACGATGCGACCCTCCACCTCGGGCTCTATGTTGTCGGCAACCTCCACAGATACCACAACGCCAGTACGCAGGTCGTGGGCCGCAGAGAGAGCGGTGAAGGTGACGTAGCCAACCACACCCAACATAAACAGCACAAGGGTTATGCTCATTGTCGAAATGACGTACGAGCGTCGCACCTTGCGATCCAATCGCTTATCTCTTCCTTCTGTCATAAGTTACTCTATTGTTTTATTTGTTTTTCTACCTCTGTACCAGCGATATAGTGGCATGCCCGCCACAGCCACGAGTGACAGGATTATAAGCCATGATGCAATGCCTGTAATCGCTGTGACAACGCCCCACTTGGGCGCTCTGAAGCGCCACTCTACGATATGCTCACCCGCGGGAAGCTCCATGCCTCGTAGGATGTAGTCCACCGAGAAGTAGTCCGCCTCCTTGCCGTCGATATATGCCGACCAACCCTTGGGGTAGTATATCTCCGAGAAGACGCATAGCACATCCTCGGGGGTGTCGTATTCATATTTTAGGTAGTTGGGCGCGTACTCAACCAACTCGATGTATCCATCATTGCCGTACCACGCATCAAGGCCTGTTATGTCATCGCTAACAACGGCTGTGCTATACAAGTCTACAACGCCCAATGCATCGAGCTCCTTGGCTGGAGAGTCGGCCACCTCGACGCTGGTTACAAACCATGCAGCGCCGAAGGTATAGTTCTGCTGCACAGCGCCTCCCGAGATTGTATAGCGTGTATTTAGCATCGCCAACACCTCTGGGTTTGCAGTGTAGATATAGCGATGAAGCACGTCGTCGTAACGCTGTAACTTTGCACCATGGTATCCATCCACTGAGCGGTGAAAGTTCGATGCGCGAGTGCTACCTCGACTATCCATATCGTAGACGCGGTAGCCCAAATCTTTATCCTTGAGAATCTCCTTGTCGGCCTTTGTTGCCACTGCCTCAGTGGGGGCGTTATTGCTCCACTTGCTATCGTCCATATAGCGCTTGTCGACACCCGCGATGTCTATCACAGCGAGCAGACCAACAGCTACTACCATGGCGGCTGCAGCCACCCATGCCTTCGCTGCTATGCGGTCACGTAGTGCAACATAGGCTACAACCACACCTGCTGAAAGCACAATGTAACACATAGAGCGTATTGCATCATCAATAAAGGCCTCGCTACGCACCTCCTCGAGCAACATGCGGAGCTGCTCAACCCAGTACGACGCACCCATATCCTCTATGAGAGCTTGTATGCCGTAGTCGGCATTTAGACCCATGATGATATAGAGTAGTATGATAACCGCGAGAGCTACGCCCACGGCGATATACTTCTTGCGAGCCACGACCTCGTTAGACATAAGCTGCCAAAGGGCTATAGCGGCAAATAGTGGCGCGCTCCACTCCACGACCACTAAGGCCATAGATACCGTGCGGAAATTCTTGTAGCCTGGCAGGTAGTCGTACGTTAGCTCGTAGAAGCCCATAATGTTGCTGCCCCAAGCCAGTAACACCATAAGCACGCTTACTGCAACTAACCACCAACGATAGCGGGCGGGAGCAAGCATAATACCCATGATGGCGAGGAAGACAACCACAGCGCCTAGGTATGTGGGGCCTGCGGTATAGGGCTGTGTGCCCCAGTAGTTTGACACATGGCCTGAGAGTGTCGACCACTTATTGTGGTAAAACCACTCCACATCGCTGCGAAGGTCGGCGTCGTTATTCATGTAGTAGACAATGTCGTCGCGCGTAATCGAGGGGTCGTACTCCTGATATACGGCAGTAACATCATCTATCGTATCCTCAATCATAGCCTCCTGTGTAGCGTCGCTGGCGAGAAACTCCTCCACGCGAAGGTCTACATCTCCAGATGCAGAGCCCATATAGTTGGGAACAAGCATGTTGAGGCTCTCGGCTGTGCCGTAGCTCCACATGGTGTTGTAGGCAATCTTGTCCTGGCGCGCCTCCTCGGCACTCACCACCTCCGACTCGCCACGAGAGGTGCTATCGCGGTGCTGTATGGTGTACCACAGAGGTGCAAAGTTAGAGCCCATGGCAAGCAGTGCTGCGCCACCCAGCATGGCGGTGGCAAGCGCAAATCGCTTAATATACTTGCCCATGATAGCGAATACCAACTCGCTAATCCACAGTGCTAAGCATGCCAAAACGAAGTAGTAGGTAATCTGGGGATGATTAGCTCCCAACTCCAAAGATCCGAATAACGCAGCGAGTGCCGAACCCACCCACACATTCTTGCGTAATGCATACCACACGGCACCCACCAAAGGTGGTGCATAGACCAATGCCCACATCTTGGTGATGTGTCCTGCGTCGATGATAAGGAAGAAGTAGGTCGAAAGACCGTATGCCAAGCCGGCAATGATACCTATCCAGGGGTTAATGCCCATAAGCACCACCGCCAACATCATGAATATCATGGCAAAGAGCGTCATGTTCATGGGGTCGCCCACGACCTTTACAATGCTGCCGAGGCTCTGCTTCACATCCTGTGTGGGGTACTCCACATCAATGAGGTAGGCGGGCATGCCCGAGAACATGCCACCTGTCCACTGTGGGTCTTCGCCTGTAGCCTCGCGATGTGCGCGGATGTCCGCCGACATACCCGAGTACTGGGCTATATCACCCTGCCCCAATGACTTACCATCAAACTGCGGAGCATAGAAGGTAAGGCTCACAACCCAAAATATAATGACTCCCATCAACCATGGCAGTGCCTTCTGCAGCCACCACATGGGGGAGTAACGCTCAAAATCACCACTCAAAATATTCATAGCTATGCACTACTTGCGTCTACTCTAACGAAATAAATCGCCCAAAGTTACGAAAAAAGTTGCGTTTTCAATCCTTTCTCGCAAAAAAACATTATCTTTGCCTATTACTTTGACCTTATAACGTATGATTACTATTGACGCTATACGTCAGCCCATTGTTGAAGACCTCAAAGCCTTTGACCAGTTCGTAGCTGACAACATCAATGCTGAGGGTGAGTTGCTACAGGAGATGCTCACCTATGCACTCTCGTCACGCGGCAAGGGTGTGCGCCCCATTCTCACTATGCTTGCGGCGCTGACTTGCATGCCCGACAACCCAAACCCCGAAAGTAGACACTGCTCGAAGCGAACATACCTCGCGGCACTCATCATGGAGATGATACACACTGCATCACTCATCCATGACGACGTGCTTGACGATGCCGATGAGCGTCGCGGTAAGCCCTCGGTGAATGCCAAGTGGCAGAGCAACCTTGCTATCATCCTTGGTGACTACATCCTTGCCAAGACTATGGCACTCGGCATGGCGTCGGCGCAGTACGACATCGTGTCCTATGTGGGTTCGGCTATGGCGACACTCTGCGAGGGTGAGATTTTGCAGAGCCAGCATGCTCGCAATCTTGATACCACACGCGACGACTACTTCGATATCATCTACCAGAAGACCGCGAGCCTGCTTGGTGTGTGTGCTGCCCTCGGAGCGCTCTCTGTGGGTGCTTCGCGTGAGGATGTAGACCGTATGAGAAAGTATGGTGAGGCACTCGGTATAGCCTTCCAGATTCAGGATGACATCCTCGACTACAACCGTAACAACAACACTGGCAAGCCTGCAAACAACGACCTCCGCGAGAATAAAATCACCCTCCCCATGATTGAGGTTATGGATTCGAAGAGCGAGGAGGAGGTGCAGGAGATGAAGGAGCTGTTGAAGCGTTGTAAGGATGATGAGGCGGCCCTCGACAAGCTGCACACAATCGTCGTTGAGGGTGGCGGCATGGAGCGCGCAACGGAGGTTATGCAGGCATACCTATCGCGTGCTATGCACCTTGTATCGAAGTACGAGGATACGCCCTACCGCAAGGCTATGCTCGACCTATGCACATTCGTTGCCGAGCGTGATAAGTAGCGCTTAATATGTTGAATATCAATCTAAAACTATAAACCATGAGTACACAAAAGAAGAGTAATGTGTTGGCTATCATCGTGATGATTCTACTATTCGGAATGATCTCGTTTGTAACCAACCTCGCATCGCCCATGGGTGATGTTCTAAAAAATCAGTTTAACGTTGCTAACTGGATGGGTACACTTGGCGTGTTCGCCAATTTCATCGCATACGCATGTATGGGTATCCCCGCAGGTAACCTACTCCAGAAGCGTGGCTACAAATTTACCGCTCTTGCTGCCGTTATCGTAGGCTTCACAGGTGTGGGCGTGCAGACCATTGCAGGTATGCTTGCTGGTAACCTCGCATTCGGCGTATATCTGCTCGGTGCATTCATCGCAGGTTTCTCAATGTGCATGCTTAATATCGTTGTGAACCCTATGTTGAATAAGCTTGCTGGTGGTGGTAACCGCGGTAATCAGCTCTTGCAGGTGGGTGGCTCGTTCAACTCATTTATGGGTACTGCAGTAATCTTCCTTACTGGTATCTTCGTGCCCAGCATCACAAACGCTGAGATTAAGCAGGTGTTCCCCTTGATGTTTATCGCTTTGGCAATCTTCGCCCTCGCATTCGTCGTAATCCTCTTTACTCATATCCCTGAGAATGAGCGTGTAGCGAATACTGATGAGAAGCGTGCTTCTAAGGTTGGTCCTATGTCGTTTCGCCACTTTACACTTGGCGCTATCGCCATCTTCATCTATGTGGGTGTTGAGGTAGGTATTCCCAACGTATTGCAGAAGTGGTTGCAGAATGGTGGTCTTGATGTTGCTGCTGGTAATGCTGAGGGTATCGCTGCTACGGTTGCTGCAACATACTGGTTGTTGATGTTCTTCGGTCGTCTTGCAGGTGCTGCACTGGGCGCTAAGTTCTCAGCAAAGGCAATGCTCACTGCTGTATCACTCCTCGGCTTGGTATTGGTGGGTGGCGCAATGATTCTCGACCCAGCAAACACCGTTAACCTCCCCGTATTCAAGGGTACTGATGGCTTCGGTATGGCTGAGGTGCCTATCAACGCAGCACTCCTCGTGTTGTGCGGTTTGTGCACATCGGTTATGTGGGGTGGCATCTTCAACCTCGCTGTTGAGGGCTTGGGTAAGTACACCGAGCGCGCTTCGGGTATCTTCATGGCATTGGTTTGCGGTGGTGGTATTTTGCCATTGTTGCAGAACGGTATCGTGGACTGGACTGGCAACTACTTGACCAGCTACTGGGTAATCATCGCGGGTCTTGCATTCTTGCTCTACTACGCTTTGATTGGCTCAAAGAATGTGAACAAGGATATCAAGACTGAGTAGCGCATAGCTGTATAGCGCAAAACGAATTTGGGGCTGCCCGAAAGGGTGGTCCCAATTTCTTTTTTTGTTTGTATTGTGTGGGTGTGATATGGTAAACACACCTTGCGGTTGCTCCGAATGGCTAATTATGCGTATATTGTCTTAATATGTTGCATATATCTCATAGATTATTTGTACCTTTATACAAAATTTATGTATGAAGAGGTTATTCCTACTATTCACGTTGATAGTTGCGGGCATAGGCGCATTGCATGCTCAAAGTGAGGAGCTCACACTTGGCTTTAAGGGCGGGCATAACGCTGCGCTCGGACCATTTGCCGCAGCTTCTGTTGAGGTGGATTACGAACTTGTGGACTACTTTGCAATAGACGGTGGTGCGCAGTATTGCTCTATAGGGCGTGTGGTAGCGGCTGCCCGACCACGCTATTTCCATGACTTCGGCTTCGGACGACTAAGTGGCGAGGTGCTTCTTGATTACTCGTACCAGGGGCGTATGAATAGCTGCGCTATAGGCTGTGGTGCCTCTGTTGATATTCGAGGCCTATGGGTGAAGGTGGGCTATTACCATCGCACTATGGTGTTGGGGACAGATAGGCTCTGTGAGCCATTCAATATCTACTATGAGTTGGGTGTGCGCTGCCTCCCAAAGCTCGAGCATTGGGATTTGGATGTTGTGTTGACAAACTGTAGGATATTCGAGCTCGAACGCCACTATCAACCATCATTAGCCATTGATGCACGGTGGTATCCTGCGGAGAGGGTGGGTGTGTTGCTGGGCGTAAACTATAAGCCTGCGGGGATGTTCAACATCTCGAGTGACTATTATCAACTTTATGCAAATGTGGGGGTATGTTACAGATGGTAGGTAGGGCTTTGCTCGTGGCGACAGTGCTATTGACCAGCTGCGATGCGTTTGATATAAGGGGACTTGTTGCCCCCACTGGTGATGTTGTCGATAGCCGCTTTGAGCAAAGTATGTTGTTTAATGGTGGTGAAGCGGCAGCAGTAGTCGAGGCGGGGGAGACGT
>JAGCLX010000130.1 GCA_017646785.1 Alistipes sp. | reverse complement strand
CCTCGATCCTCGCGACACTTATGCTGACGTAGCAGAGTGGAACAAGCGCGCAGAGGACTTGGCTGGCCGCTTCGTTAAGAACTTCGCAAAGTTCACAACAAACGAGGAGGGTAAGGCTCTTGTAGCTGCTGGTCCCCAGCTTTAATTTGTTGTGATTGTGGCGCGTTAGCGGCACATCCCATAAAAGTAACCCACCCAGGGCTGTACGATTCAGTACTATCCCTGGGTGGGTTCTTTTGTGATGCACCGCTACCACACCACTCTGACAACAAATTCTACATCGACCTCTTCAAAAAAATCACTTTTTATTTTCGTGTTATGTCAGAAATTGCGACCTTTGGTGTCATAAGCGTAGAAAGCCGAAAACAAAATGACTAACCGAGAGTTCGAAATATTCGTTGAGCGCAGTCGCACAAAGCTCCTCGCCATAGCACACCAATACCTTGGTGCCGTGGCCGATGCCGAGGATGTCGTGCAGGAGGCACTACTCAAGCTCTACGCCATGCGCGATAGGCTCGACGACTACCGCAGCATAGAGGCCCTCGCCACGGTGGTGGTTAAGCGCCTGGCGCTAAACACTCTACGCAACGAGAAGCGCCACCCCGCAACGACACTCGATGAGCGCATAACAGCCTCCGACGAGCCGCCATCGCTGGAGCGATACACCGAGCTGCTGCAAGCCATCGACACCCTGCCGAGCAAGCAGCAGATGATACTACGCATGAAACACATCGAGGGTTTGGAGATTGAGGAGATAGCCGACCTCGTGAAGATGAGCCACGATGCCATATACCAGAACCTCAGCCGAGCACGCCGAGCAATATTAGAACAATTCAAAAACCGCAAAAATGGATAAGCTACACTACATAGAGAGTCTCGTAGATAAGTTCCTCGAGGGTCGCACAACGAATGCCGAGGAGCGCGAGCTATACGAGTGGTTCGCTACGGCAGATGTGCCCGACAAGTGGAGCGATCTAAAGGCGATGTTTGCTTGGTATGCCGAGGGCATGCCCGAGAAGGAGGCGCCAACGCAGCCCAAGCCACGCATGACACTACGTCGCAGGTGGTGGATAGCGGTAGCAACTACCGTAGCGGCCTGTGCAGCCGTAGTGGTCGTACTACTACCCAACGGCAACACTGAGCCACAGGTGCGCACCTATAATATATATGAGGGCAGCTACATTGTCGAGGCGGGCGTACGCTACGACGACATAGAGATTATCGAGGATGACATCGAGGAGCTCTTTGCTCGCGCCGAGGCCATAGAGTTTGAGGCAAACGAGCTTATAGCATGGGCAGACACCAATTTTTAGTAACAATACAGCGCTGTAAATAAAACGATTAGCAAAAATGAAACGACTGATTTTTATTGTTGCACTCCTTGTGGCGACCGTCGCAGAGTGCAGCGCACAGGAGAGGATAGAGACACTTCTCAAGCGCGACATGCAGAGCAATAAGTATGGCCAGGGACTGCGCGTAGCTGTGAAGCGCGACCCCACGACTGGCGAAATAATAAAGCGCGTAACGGAACTCTCGATAATTGACGACAAGGCCTTGGCCAAGGAGTTTATCGAGGCCTTCACCGCGGAGCGCGACACGGCAGATGTATGGGAGGAGGAGACAAGTGGCAAGATACGTCTGATAACTGCCATATACTCAAACCCCAAGCGCATATATCGTCTCGACACCAACGGCTCGCTATGCACGGTCTACGAGCAGATTATTTACAAAGAAGAAGAGTAAGCAACTAGTTTAAGAGTATAAAGTTATGAAGAAGATATTTTACATTATGTTGTCGGTAGCCTGCTTCGCAGCTACAGCACAGGCGCAGACAGTGGTAACAATTAATGCAGCTGATAACACCACCACTGAGCACCACATTGAGTACACAACAACCGAGCTGCATCACAAGGAGCTTGGAGAGCTAATCTCTACACTCCCCACTACAGTCACAGTCACTGCCGAGGATAGCGACGTAATCACCATCGCAGCGCCCGCAGGCATATTCCCCTATCTCAAATTCTATATTAGAGAGGATTCACTTGCTATCGCATACGACAATGATGCTCCCCAAAAGGTTAAATCGACACTTAGTCAAACCTGCCACATCGAAGTTACAATTCCCTCACAGAGTCTACGACACATCTACAATACTTCAGACATGAACCTTAAGTTCGAGAGCGGCAAGTGCGCAAAAAAGCTCAATATTATTAACACTCTGACCATGGCTATTATCTCTACCGATATTACTGCAGAGTCAAATATCGAGATTAATAACACGGGCACTATGACCATGAAGGTAGACAACCTAAATACCAAGCAGTTGTTTACAATGAATGCGGGGTATCTCTATATGCACGGTGCTACAACGGCAACCACTATCACTCACGCTTCAACCGGCATCGACAACACATCGCTCACCGTCGACTGCCAAACACTGGAAATAACAAGTAATGGCGAGGGCATTATCGAATATCAAGGCGTTGCTGATAATATAACCGTTGCAAACATGGGCAAGGCAAAAATCAAGACTTCGGAGCTCAATAATTTCGAGGAGTAACATATAATATGGTAGGGTGTCCAATAAGTAAAGTGGACACCCTACCATTATTGAGAAGTTGTATAACAAGAGCTAATTTTAGGCTTGCGAAGACTCGAAAACCGCAGTTTACTGAAGCGTAAATGAGGATTTTCGAGGCAAGCGTAACAACAAAGTAGCCTTGTTAGACAGCTTCATTCTTTGCTATACGACCTAATGACCAAGCCTACGCCAACAAAAAGTAACATCGAGAAGAGCACCGTATCGGCATGCAGGCGGTCGAGACCCATGGCTACGGACAACGCTACCGCAAGGACAGGTTGTATATAGGTATAGGTGCTCGACATCGTGGGCTTAAGGTAGCGCAACGAGTAGTTGAGCAGGAGGTTGGGCAGATAGGTTGGCACGATAAGGACAAAGGCCGCAGCAGCCCAGAGTTTCGCGTTCATATCCGCGAAGTCACTTTCGATGACCGAGTCGATGCCTATGGGTAGCATTACCGCGGCAGAGATGGTGTATATGGCGCGGAGCACAGTCGTAACGCGATACTTCGAGACCACGGATTTGAAGAATACCATATAGAGTGCCGTCACACAGCCACTCGTAATCATCATCAGGTTACCCCACAACTCCGACTTCTCGTGTGCAGGGCTTCCGCTCGTGACAACAACCGCCACAGCACCCGCACAACCAATGACAAGGCCCGCGACCTTGCGCGTGGTAAGCCTATCGACACGCGCCAAGACAGATACGACAAGGACAATGAGAGGCGTAATGGTGGCTATGATGGAGCCGTCGATTGGCGAGGTGCGCGATAGTCCAAACATCATCATCACCTTGCGTACGACACCCATAAGGAGTGCTGCAATGAGGATGAGTCCCCAATCACTGCGTGCTATACGCTCGCGTCCCTCCCAGATAGTCGGTATCCACGATAGTGCTGCCGCCACGATGAGCGAGGCGGTAACCATGGCGAGTGGAGATATGTACTTACCCAACAGAAGGTTATAGAATGGGTAGTCACACGCCCAGACAAGGTTACAGAAGATGAGGGCTATGTGTGCCCGTATAACGCCTTTGTTTTCCATACCCCGACTACGGACAAATACTACGCCAAAGGGAGAATCGGCGGATTGGGGTATTAGCACCACAACCCAATTTGTTGTCAGAAGGCTGCAGATACAACGCTCGGCAAAAAAATGCGGATAGGTTGTACTATGGCGTACTACCTATTCGCATTTTCTTTTGTTAGCGGCAGTAGATGTCTGCCTTATCACAACAAATTAAATTTCTACGAGGTGATTCTTTATCGCGTAGACAACAAGATTCGCTGTATTTTTGCAACCTGTCTTCTCAAGAATGTTGGCACGGTGCTTATCCACTGTGCGCTTCGAGATAAATAGCTTGTCGGCAATCTCCTGATTTGATAGTCCGCGACACACCTCCACAAGAATTTCAACCTCACGCTCAGAGAGTGCATCCTCGGATGATACCTCGGGGATGGATATGCGGCTCATATTGCGCGTGAAGGAGCCAAGCAGCGCCTCACTAAAGTAGCTATCACCCTGAGATACAGCATCCACAGCAGCATAGACCTCCTCGATATCGGAATCCTTAAGCACAAAGCCCGATGCTCCCGACTCAAGCATTAGCTTGTAGTAGTGGTCATCGCCATACATCGAAAGGGCGATGATGCGAAGGTCGGGGCACAGCATGAGTGCGCGGCGCGTTGCCTCAACACCATTGATGCCCGGCATAGATATATCCATGAACACTACATCCACCTCCAACGTGGGGAGCACATCAAGGAACTCCTCGCCACTACCCACATCGGCTACGACATTGAAACCCTCACGCATGGAGAGCAGCCCGCGCAGTCCTGTGCGGAATAGTGTATGGTCATCGACCAGAGCTATGTTTACGTCTTTTCCTTCCATTTCTCTTTCCATATATTTGCTCGTAGAGGTCATCGGCAAGTTGGACTATCTCGCCCGTAGTGCTCACGGCGATATGTGCCGACATACCACCGCCAGGCTTAGCATCGATGCGTATCTTACCACCGAGTGACGATATGCGTGACTTGATGTTCGAGAGGCCCATACCAGCACTCTCAACCTCTACAATATTAAATCCCTTGCCGTTGTCGCGATATTCAACGACGATGTTATTACCAACCTTGTTTATCTCGATTATTATGCGCTGACAGTCGGAATGTTTGAGTGAGTTGTTTACAAGTTCACAGACAACACGATAGAGGATGACCTCGATGTTGGCATCGAAGCGCTCATCAACAAGACGCGTGCGCAGTATTATCTCGCGGTTGTGCATAGCACCCACCCTCTCTACGAAATTCTTTATGCCGTACACAAGGCCAAAGTTGTTGAGCACATGTGGCGAGAGGTTGTTCGATATCTCGCGCAAGGAGCGTATTGCCTCCTCGATAACTGCCGAGGTGTTGTGCAGCATCTCGCGGCTCTTATCCTCCATATCTGTGCGACTAAGTGCCGAGAGTGACATCTTTGCAGAAGAGAGCAGAGGGCCGAGGCCATCGTGTAGCTCTCGCGAGAAGTTGGCACGCTGAAGCTCCTCGGTGCGCAACACAGCGGTCATAAGCCTATTCTCGAGCTTACGGCGCTGCTGAGTAACCCTATCGACATGGCGCACAAGGAGCCTTGCAAAGAAGACACTCAACGAGTAGCTCAACGAAAGTATGATACCCACCCATGCGAGGGTTAGATCAGAGATAGCACATTCATCGAAAAATCCAAGGTCAAGGCCTCGCTCCACGGTAAGCATAACAAGGCCCACAATGCAACATACCCACAGAGCCTTATACTTTGTGTGATTGACAAGGAGCAGCGCCATGACTATCGCCACCAACTGCAACACAATCGAGACTATGGTGAGTATCTCTACGCCTGTCATACCTTTGTGCTATGGTTACTTAATAATGCCGTCCAGACTCTTGAGCATGCGGTAGTCGGTCATATCTACCTGCACGGGGACGACGCTAACATACTTGTGTGCCAATGCCCACTCATCCGTGTCCTCAGCCTCAGGCTCGGCATTCTGGAAAGCACCAGTAAGCCAGAAGTAATCTCTGCCCTGAGGGTCCTGACGCTCATAGAACTCCTCTCTCCAGAAGCCTCGCGTCTGACGACATAGGCGCACACCTTGCAACTCCGAAGCTGCGCAGCGAGGCACGTTTACGTTTAGGCACAAGGGGCGTGGCAACTTATCACCAGCCTCAAGCACAGAACGTATTATCTCTTCGCCATACATCACAGCACCCTCAAAGTCGGCATCAGCACTATGGTCATCAACCGAAAGACCAATCGAAGGGACACCATAGAAGCTACCCTCGATAGCAGCACCCATAGTGCCAGAGTACATCACGTTAACAGCGGCATTAGAACCATGGTTGATACCCGAGATTACGAGATCCACCTTACGATCCTTGAAGAAGTGGTCGAAGGCCACCTTTGCACAGTCAACAGGGGTACCCGAAAATGAGTATATCTCCACACCCTCACGCTCCTCAACACGGCGCAAGAATAGGGGGGCATTGATGGTTATCGCCTGGCTCATGCCACTCTGCACTCTATCTGGGGCGATAGCAACAACCCTACCAAAGCGCGAAGCGAGCTCAACAGCGTGACGAAAGCCCTTAGAGAGGTAGCTGTCGTCGTTGGTTACAAATATCAATTTTTCGTTGTTCATAGCTAATGTATATCATTAGATACCTCTATATCCATCGTTCTCAACAGTCGATGCATCAAGGCGTATAGCAATCATTATCAAGAGTGTGAAAGCCACGAGCGACGAACCGCCATAGCTCATCAACGGCAATGGAATACCCATGACGGGCATAAGGCCTATGGTCATACCTATGTTCACACACACGTGCAACAACAACATAGCGGCAACAGCATAGCAGTAGACACGGCCAAATGGCTCCTTGATACGCTCGCCCATACGCATAAGTCGCAGAATAAGCGTCATGTAGAGCGAAACGACAATAAGAGCTCCGACAAAGCCCCACTCCTCACCTACTACGCTGAATATAAAGTCGGTATGTTTCTCTGGAACGAAGTCGTAGCGGTTCTGCGTACCCTGCAACAGACCCTTACCCAGTAATCCTCCTGAGCCAATAGCTATCTCCGACTGCATAACGTTATATCCCACGCCCTGGGGGTCATCCACCAAGCCCACAAAGGTGTGTATACGATTTTGCTGGTGTGGCTCGAGCTTCGAGAAGAGCAAGTCGCACGTGGGGACAAAGACCATGGCGTAGATAAACATTATGATGGGCCATAGCAGGCTCATGGTGTGTGTCTTAACCACGAGGAACAAGAGTGCTATAACGGCGATGGCCGAGGCAATCATCAGTGCGGCATAACCACTCAGTGGCGTGAGCAGAGCCAACAGCAGTGCCACAAGAAATATCGCACACAAAAAGACCACATGTCCCTCAAAGGCGCCATGATGCAGCAGGCTATAGAGCGTGAAGAGCACTATGAGCACTGTAAAAATCACCACCGGCTCAAAAATTAGCGACACCACGAACAAAAAGATGGTGAACAGCACAGGAAAGTAGATATACTTCGACAGACCCTCACGGAAGAGCACGAAGATGAAGGCACCAAGCACAAGGCCCGAACCCGTATCGTTCTGCAACACGATGATCGAGAAGGGGATCATGATGACAGCAGCAACCTTAACAAGATCCACGGGGCGGTTGATGTTGAACGAGTAGTCGCTCATCACACGCGCCATCATCAGCGCCACGGCTATCTTAACAAACTCCACGGGCTGCACGCGTATGCTACCAAACTCAAACCACGCCTTAGCGCCATTTACTTCGCGACCAAAGAGCAGGGCGGCAATGAGTAGCAGCACACCCACCACATACGCCGGCGTGGCGAACATGTGGAATATGCGCCTATCCAAGAGAAGCACCACAGTGGCAATAACCCAGGCAAAGCATATCCATATCGCCTGTTTCATGTAGTTATGGCTGAATGCGAAGATGCTCTCTGTGTCGTGGTCATAGGATGCCGAAGTGATGAACACAAGACCCAGAATCACTATAGATATGTAGCTTAGAAGAGCAACCTTATCCACCCTACCAAAGAGTGAGTTACTACGCTGTCTCGATGATATGTTATACTCCGAAATCATAGAATTTTATTTTCATCTACCACATTACAACTACTCCCACTACTTCCTCTTGCGCTTAGCATCATACTGCTGCTGCTTTCTATCATACGACGAGTAGTTGGGCGTAAAATCCTTGACTTGTCGTATCATCTCAGGGCGCATAATCGTATCGGTGAGATACATCTCCTCAATGAGCGATGCGATGGGCACTGCGATAGATGATCCGAAGCCACCATGCTCGATATATACCGAGATAGCAATCTGTGGGTTATCCTTGGGTGCAAACGACAAGAATGTTGAGTGGTCGGGGCTACGTCGACCATTAAGGTCCTTGAGTCCATTCTCCGCAGTACCCGTCTTACCACATACATCCCAATCCTTAAGGTAGGCCCTGCGCGAAGTACCCGCAACATTGACACTGCGCCACATACCCTCGACAATGGGCACGAAGTGTATGGAGTCGACCATAGTGTAATGTCGCTCATAGAAACGCCTATCTATGGAGTCACGACCCTCGATGCTCTTTATGAGGTGGGGTGTGTAGTAGTAACCTCGGTTTGCAATGATTGCCGCGAGGTTTGCCATCTGCAGAGGGGTACATCCCATCTCTCCCTGGCCGATAGAGCACGACAACACCGTACCCCAGTTCCACCTACCGTTGTACGCCTTGTCGTAGAACTCAGGCGTGGGGACATATCCCGCACCCTCGCCGTAGAGGTCTGTGCCGAGCTTGCGACCAAAGCCGAAGCTATACACATAGTCGTTCCACACGCGCACACCATTCTTCACACCTCCATACTTAGGGTTTGTAATCAGGTCCTTGTAGACGTAGCAGAAGTAGGCATTGCACGAGTGCGCCACAGCATCACGTAAATCGAGTGGCGACTCATGTGGGTGACACTTCATCGTGCGGCTACCATACTTGTAACCCTCATGGCATGGATGTTTAGTTCGTGGCGAAAGCACACCCTCCTGCATTGCTATGAGTCCCTGCACCAACTTAAAGGTAGAGCCCGGAGGATACTTAGCCTTTACCGAGCGATTGAACTGCGGATTGCGCTGGTCATGCAACATAGCTGCATAGTTGTTATTACGCTGACGTCCAACCATAAGGTCGGGATTATACGATGGCGACGACACCATCACAAGGATCTCTCCCGTAGCTGGCTCAATAGCCACCACAGAGCCTATCTTACCCTCCATCAGCTCCTCGGCAAACTCCTGGAGGCGTACATCGATGGTCGACACCAACTGCAAGCCTCGCTGTGGCTGTATGTCGCTCTCACCACCATCGTAAGGACCAATAATGGCGCGATGCACATCTATGTTGTAGTAGCTGTAACCCTTCTCACCACGCAACTCCGCCTCGTAGGCAGATTCCAAGCCATTGGTGCCGATATAGTCACCCACAGCGTAGTTAGGCCACTTCTTCACCTGCTGGTCGTTAACCTCACTAACATAGCCAAGTAGATTACCACCCACCTTGCGAGGATACTCTCGTGCCGTACGGAAACGTGTGGTGACGCCAGGAATATCCATCTCATCAAGGCGCAACTTGCTATCCTGAGGCAGGTAGCCCGCAATGAGTATCGAGGCACGAGGACTGCGCGAAGCCTTCTTAAGTTGCTTATCGAGGGCCGCCTTGCTGATGTCCAACACCGAGAGTAGGCGCGCCGTATCGAAGCCCTCCTTGGGTAACTCCCTATACACCACCATAACATCGTAGCACACACGGCTCTTAACGATGTACTCGCCATTGCGGTCGAGCACCTCGCCACGCATGGGGTAGACAACCACCTCCTCGATGCTATTAGACTTAGCCCTCCTGCGATACTCCTCCGAGTTGAGCTGCATCCACATGATGCGCGAGAGCAGCACAACGCCTACACCTAAGACCAAGAGTCGCAGGATGTTGTAGTATAGCTTAGCGTTATGGTTCATTATTTCGACACGATTTTCTTGGTGAATATCTTAACTATCGGCAGGGCTACGACAGTCGAAAGCAGAGTGCTGCATATAATCGTCGCCAACAGTCTGAATGGGTGGGCAAACGACAACGCCTCCATAGAGAAGAAGAGGGCGTGATGTATCGCAAGCATGGTCGTAGTGTATGCCATCAGCTGACCCACATTCAGGCGCGAGAGCACCGAGGTCTGGTCACCAGGCTCTATACTACGGCGTGTTGTGAGGTAGAGGATGCCTCGGCGTATCATGGCCAATGGCACTATTGTCGAGGTATATAGTCCCGACCCGCCGAGCGACATATCCATCACCAAGCCGATGAACACACTCACGAGCAACACCCACACCGTGCGCCACTCCATCTTGAGCAGTATGACAACAAGAGGGAATATCATCGGGCGCAGCCACATGGCAATAGAGAGCTCGTCGAGCAGAAATATCTGCACAACCATAATAGCAATCGCCATCCATAGATATGATAAACTCTTAAACATCTCTTTTCGATTAGGTTTTACACTGGGCTAATTATCAAACAGTGTTGTCAAGGCATCGAGCTCACGCTGATCGCTATTCTCCACAACCAACAAATTACTCAAACGCTGCATATCTGCCGCGATACGCAACTCGGCACTGTATGCCGATTTCGAGGCGTTAATCTCACTCTCCTCTATGGTGCCGATGATTACATCCGAGGGCAAACGATCAGACTCCACATTTACGACCATGCCTTTGCGAGGCTCCGCATACTTCGATATCTCTATAGCCGTAACCTCATAGCGCGATCCTCCGTTCCAGTATATCGAGCACACATAATCACTCTCAACAAGGCGTCCTCCAATCTTGAAGCGCGCGTTAAGCAGGGGCATAACCACAGAATACTGCTCCGAGCACGACACCACCGTACCTACAAATTCCCTATCTGGAGTAATAACACCCATATCCTTGCGGATGCCATCCTCCGCACCCCTATCCAATACGATGTAGTTGTGACGACGATTTGTTGTCATTGCCACCACACCTGCTGGGTGATACTTAAACTTAGCATCCACACTATCAACAATAGGCTCATACCTCTCTCCTGCAGCAAGTGCCACATCGCGCAACTGAAGCTCCTGCTCGAGCAATGCTATACGCTGCGTGAGTCTTTCATTCTCCTCGGGAAGCGACACGAAATTGCGCACATCGGTAATTGCACCACTCACAGCACTACCCAATGCCGACGTGCGAGCCAAGATCTTAGACTCTGTATAAGGCGTTGCTGTAGCGTAGCTCCACACGGCAATGCCCTCTATAATCAAGAAGAGCAACACCACGTATATGCGCTTAATAAACTCTATTAGTCGATGCATACTTTTGCTTGAAAGAGGCTGCCAAACATACCTGCCGACAGCCTCCCTTTAGTGGTTTACATGACAGCACAAGGCTGCCAATTATAATTACAATATCTATCTCACACGACTACTTGTCGCCACCAAGGAGGAACGAGAAGTTACCAATGTTCTTGAGTGCGATGCAAGTACCGCGAGCAATGGCGCGCAGTGGATCCTCAGCGATGTGCACTGGAAGACCTGACTTCTTAGACAGACGCTGATCAAGGCCCTTGATTAGGGCGCCACCACCTGCCAAATAGATACCATTCTTCACAACATCAGAGTAGAGCTCGGGTGGCATAGACTCCAACACCTCCATGAGGGCATTATCAAGCTTCACGAGCGACTTGTCGAGAGCGTATGCTATCTCGCTGTAGTTTAGCTTAACCTCCTGAGGCATGTTTGTACGCATGTTCGAACCAGTGAATACATACTCCTCGGGCTCATCCTCAAGCTCGGGAACAGCAGCACCGATAGCACACTTGATGTTCTCGGCAGTGCGCTCACCAACGCGAATCTCATACTGCTGGCGAATATAGTTCTGGATGTCGTTCGTGAAGACATCACCCGCTACATTGATACTCTTTGAGCATACGATACCACCAAGCGAGATACAAGCAATCTCGGCTGTACCACCACCAATATCGATGATGAGGTTACCCTCGGGAGCCTCAACATCAAGACCCGCACCAAGAGCTGCAGCCATAGGCTCGAAAATGAGATAGATCTCACGACCACCAGCGTGCTGCGCCGAATCACGCACGGCACGAATCTCCACGTTTGTTGAGCCTGAAGGGATGCAAATCATCATGCGCAACGAGGGTGCGAACATACCACGTGTAGCGCCCACCTTCTTGATAAGACCGCGCAACATAAGCTCCGTAGCCTCGAAGTCGGCGATAACGCCGTCGCGCAAGGGGCGAATAGTGCGAATATCCGAGTGTGTCTTACCATCCATAAGACGAGCCTTGTGGCCAATGGCCATAAGGTTGCCCGTTTTGATGCTTAGTGCGACAATAGAAGGCTCATCAACGACAACCTTTCCATTGTGCATAATGAGCGTATTGGCCGTACCAAGGTCAATAGCCAACTCCTGCGTTAGTGAAAAAAGTCCCATATTGTTTCGTTTTATTATTTTTCAGTTCAAGTTATCTTCGACAGATCTACTACCATCTATCTCGGATTGCAGACAAAAAATCGCGACACCCAACTCCGCAGCTGCACGTCGTAATAAATTATCTTTTAATGAGTTACGCTTATTCATAGAATAAGCCACCACAACTCACTTGCAAAGATAGGAAAAAGAAATGGAGAATTTGCAAGAGTTTTAACTTTTTTTTATTAATTTTGTCTATAATTTTTTGCTTATGGACACAAACAAAACACCCCGGTGTGCCGTACTGGGTTACGGCAGTTGGGCGACGGCCATCGTAAAAACACTTACGGTGAACCATCATCATGTCGATTGGCTCGTACTAAATGAGGATATTCGCCAATCGATACAGATGCGCAGTCGCAACCCCAAATACCTCCCATGGTGCTATATCGACCAAGAGTTCATCACTCCTTCTGAGGATATAAACGCTGTTGTGCGCGATGCCGACATTGTATTTCTGGCTATGCCATCAGCATTTTTCAAGAAGTTCCTCGAACCACTCACCGAAAGCCTCGCATCAAAGATTGTCGTATCGGCAGTAAAGGGTATCATCCCAGGTGATTACCTCACAATCGTCGAGCATATGAATCGCTATTATGATGTTCCGATGGAGAGGCTCGCTGTGGTAACAGGTCCCTCACACGCTGAGGAGGTTGGACAGTGCCAGTTGTCGTACCTCACCGTTGCATCAGAGGATATCGCAACAGCAGAGCGCGTGCGCGATGTCCTTGCCAACGACTTCTTCCGTTGCTCTATCTCACACGACGTATTGGGTGTGGAGGCAGCGGCCATCATGAAAAACATCTACGCTTTGGCTGTAGGTATGGCCGTAGGTTTGCGCTATGGCGACAACTTCTTGGCTGTGCTTATTGCTGGTTGTGCTGCCGAGATGAAGCGCTTTATCGACCAGGCAGTACCCGTTGAGGGCCGCGACATCAACGCCGCAGCATACATGGGTGACCTCCTGGTGACATGCTACTCACCCCTAAGCCGCAACCGTCGTCTTGGCACGTTGCTTGGTAAGGGATGCTCCGTTAAGAGTGCACTTAACGAGATGACAATGATTGCCGAGGGCTACTACGCAGCAGACTGCATTCGTCAGAGTTCCATGCGTCGCAACATCGACATGCCCATCGCTGATAAAGTGTGGGAGGTGCTCTATGAGGGTGCATCGGCGCGCGACTCAATACAGGCCCTAACACAGATCTTGCGATAAAAATATTAACACAATAAAAACTATACCACTATGAACTTGATTAAGTTTGACGCGAAACATTCAGGCGTTACCATTACCAGCGAAATGCAGGCAGCGGCAAAGCGCGCCAACGACCTTTTGCACACTGGCGAGGGTGCCGGCAACGACTTCCTTGGCTGGGTTAACCTCCCATCGTCAATCACTGACGCTGAGTTGGCTGAGATTAAGGCCGTAGCTCAGAAGTTGCGCGAGCGCGCAGAGGTGGTTATCTGCATCGGTATCGGTGGCTCATACCTCGGTGCTAAGGCAGTTTTGGAGGCTATGTCTAACTCTTTTGAGTCTTTGAAGAAGAAGCACGACAACCCCACCGTTGTATTCGCTGGCGAGAACATCTCTGAGGACTACACCTACGAGCTTATGGATGCTGTTAAGGAGTACTCTATCGCAGCCATCGTAATCTCTAAGTCGGGCACTACCACAGAGCCAGCTATCGCCTTCCGCTTGATTAAGGCTGAGATTGAGAAGCGTTATGGCAAGGCCGAGGCTGCAGAGCGCATCGTCGCTATTACAGATAAGGCGCGTGGCGCACTCAAGACCCTTGCAACACAGGAGGGCTACCCCACTTTTGTTATCGAGGACAATGTGGGTGGTCGCTACTCAGTACTCTCACCCGTAGGTCTTTTGCCATTGGCTGTTGCTGGTGTCGACGTTGAGGCATTTGTTGAGGGTGCACGCGACATGGAGCGTCTTACAGCACAGGATAAGCCCATCGAGGAGAACCTCGCAGCACAGTATGCAATCGTGCGTAATGAGCTCTACAAGGCGGGCAAGAAGATTGAGATCTTGGGTTCATACGAGCCTAAGTTGCAGTATATCGCCGAGTGGTGGAAGCAGCTCTATGGCGAGAGCGAGGGTAAGGAGAATAAGGGTATCTTCCCCGCAAGCGTAACACTCACAGCAGACCTTCACTCTATGGGTCAGTATATCCAGGAGGGCGAGCGCACACTCTTCGAGACAATTATCTCGGTGAAGAACTCAAAGTATGAGGTTAAGGTAGAGAGCGATGAGGCCAACCTCGACGGTCTTAACTTCCTCACAGGCAAGCGTCTATCGGAGATTAACAAGATGGCAGAGCTTGGCGTTCGCATCGCACACGTAGATGGTGGCGTGCCAAACCTCATCCTCGAGATTGAGCGCATCGACGAGCGCACTATTGGCCAGTTGCTCTACTTCTTCGAGAAGGGTTGCGGTATTAGCGGCTATATGCTCGGAGTTAATCCATTCGACCAGCCAGGTGTTGAGGCATACAAGAAGAACATGTTTGCGCTTCTCGATAAGCCAGGCTACGAGGCGGAGTCTAAGGCTATCAAGGCACGTCTATAATAGAAACACATAGCGCGATGTATTGCAGAAATTGTGGTAGCGTGATGGGCTCGACCATCCCCGAGTGCCCTATATGTGGCACTCATGGCGGTGGTGGCAGGAACTATTGTCAGGAGTGTGGCACACCCTCTGAGGCCACGGCGTGTATATGCACTCGCTGTGGCTGCGAGTTGCGCATGACCCTTGCCGATGGCTCTATGCCCGTGTCAACCTTCAGCGAGGCCGTTAAGAGCGGCTTTAAGAAGTATGCGAAGCTGCGCGGCAGGGCTAATAGGGTTGAGTACTGGATGTGGTGGCTCTTTGTACTTATCGCCACAGCCTTTATCGTCATCGGCTGGCTTATGCTCCCCGTTGTCATCCTCCCCACGCTCTGCATGACCGTGCGTCGCCTGCACGATGTAGGCAAGAGCGGCTGGTGGCTTATCGTGGGCCTTATCCCCATAGCCAACCTATACGTTCTCTACCTGCTGCTGCAACGCGGCGAGAGTGGCGAAAATCGCTACGGCATATCCCCCAGCGCATAGACTATTAATCACACAAAAACATAGGAGCTACCCAATGGATAGCTCCTATGTTTTTAGTGTTAGCGCACCTTGAAGTCGGGGTCAGCCATCTGCGGGATGGGCTTGATATACTCGCCCGCCTCGAACTTAGCACGCACAGCCTTGAAGGTGTTGATGGTGTACTCCACATCCTCCATGGTGTGTGCCGCGGTGGGGATAACGCGAAGGATAATCTCGCCCTTAGGTATCACAGGGTAGATGACTATAGAGCAGAACAAGCCGTAGTTTTCACGAAGGTCAACAATAAGGTTGGTGCCCTCCTCGTTGCCACCCTTCATGTAGATGGGCGTAACGGGCGACTGCGTAACACCGATATCGAAGCCATTCTCGGTAAGACCCTTCTGCAATGCGCGGGTAATCTCCCACAACTTCTCCTGATACTCGGGGTGCTTACGAATAAGGTCAAGACGCTTCAATGCACCGATAACCATAGGCATGGGCAACGACTTAGCATAGAGCTGCGAGCGCATGTTGTAGCGGAAGAGGTTGATAAGCCAACGTGGACCACATACAAAGGCTCCAATGCCCGCCATAGACTTAGCAAAGGTATTGAACAAGACATCAATCTCGTCCTGAACACCAAAGTGGTCACCCGTACCCTTACCATTTGTACCCATAGTATCAAAGCCGTGGGCATCATCCACCAATAGGCGGAAGCTAAACTCCTTCTTGCACTTGACGATAACATCCAAGAAGCCGAGATCACCCTTCATGCCGAATACACCCTCGGTAATCACAAGAACACCACCATTCTGCTGCTCGGCAAGCTCCGTAGCATGCTTAAGCTGAAGGCGCAACGACGCCTCATCGTTGTGTGCATATACGAAACGCTTACCTGGATGCATGCGAAGACCGTCAATGATGCAAGCGTGACACTCCTTATCGTAGACCACAACGTCGCGTGGCGATAGCAAGCAGTCGATAATAGATATCATACCCTGGTAGCCGTAGTTCAGCAGGAACGCATCCTCCTTACCCACAAACTCCGCCAACTCACGCTCCAACTGCTCGTGATACTTAGTCTGACCCGACATCATACGCGCACCCATGGGGTATGCCATGCCGAAATCCTTTGCTCCCTGAGCATCAGCCTCTCTAACCTCTGGGTGGTTTGCCAAGCCGAGGTAGTTATTAAGGCTCCAGTTTAGCACTGGCTTGCCACGAAACATCATATGTGGGCCAAGCTCACCCTCGAGCTTGGGGAATGCAAAGTAACCATGCACTGCCGACATATACTGACCAATAGGACCACCTGCATTCTTCGATAAGCGATCAAAAATATCTACCATTTTATATCATATTTATTTAGTTAAACACTCTGTCACACCATGCTATGCGGGTTGTATCTCCCCCGCAAAATAACGCCGGCAAATGTAGTACGTTTTTTCATTTTACATAACAACATAGTCCTAAAAACAACCATTATCCACTGAAATTAGGTAAAAATACTTACAGGCACACATCCTTATTTATGGCTGACGGCACCCTCTGATTAGACTGCCACACATACAGCTAACTAAAAAAAAGAATAGGCAATACCGTAGTACTGCCTATTCGCTTTATTAATATGGTCAACGGCTATATACGCCCTACCCTACTTTCTATAATCGTAGTAGTATGGTGCACACTGCCAACAATTAGCCTCGTAGAACTTACGCATAAGCTCCATCTTCTGACGAATGGTTGAGTCGTCGCGGCGGTCGTGTGACCACTGCACCTCGCACATAGCACCAAGACGAGGCAAAAGCATAATCTCCACAGTGTCCATATCCTTGAGGTACTCACTCCACATATTAAGCTGAACACCAATGATATGTGAGCGCGCAGCATCACTCATACCCTCAAAGACATCCCAAGCGTAAATCTTCTCAAAGGGGATATGTCCACCAATATGTAGGCCCTCACCCTCACGGCTCTCGGTCTGGTAGAAGTTGAGATAGCAGAGGGGCATAGGCGTCATGACAACATCGTTGCCACGCTCGGCGGCGTAGATACCACCGCTAAGGCCACGCCATGACATAACGGTAGCTGTGGGCGTCACACCACCATCGAGAATCTCGTCCCAGCCAATCATGCGACGACCCTTGCTATTGAGGTAGCGCTCGATGCGTGCAACGAGATAGCCCTGAAGCTGCTCCTCAGACTCAAGGCCCTCAGCCTTGATCTTAGCCTGGCAGTGCTCACACTCCACCCATCGGTCCTTAGGACACTCATCACCGCCAATATGGATAAGCTCCGAGGGGAAGAGCTCAACAACCTCGTCGAGAACCTTCTCGAGGAACTCATACGTTGTCTCCTTACCTGCGCAGAGCACCTCGGGAGTTACACCCCATGTTGTCCACACGTCTACAACCTGCTCGTTGCAACCCAACCATGGGAGGGCATGGAGAGCAGCCTGTGAGTGACCAGGCATCTCAATCTCGGGGACAACCTCGATATAGCGCTCGGCAGCGTATTTAACAACCTCTCGAATCTGCTCCTGCGTGTAGTAACCACCATAGGGTGTGCCATCCCACTCCACAGGATTTAGACCATGGCCAACAAGTGTCTCCTTACGCATTGAGCCCTTCTCAGTAAGCTCTGGGTATGCCTTAATCTCTATACGCCAACCCTGGTCATCAGTAAGATGCCAGTGTAGGCGATTGAGCTTATGCGCTGCAATGATATCTATATAGTTCTTGACATCCTCAACAGAGAAGAAGTGACGTGCAACATCGAGGTGCGCACCACGATATGCGAAGGTGGGCTCGTCAGCAATAAAGCCGTAAGGCACCTTGCCGTCGTTGGTTACAATAATCTGGCGGAGCGTCTGCAAGCCATAGTATACACCAGCCTCAGAGCCACCAATAATAAGTACACCATCCTCGTTAACCGTCATCTCGTATCCCTCAGCAGGCACAAACTGATCAATGCGAAGGTTGATACCATTACGACCCTTCGCGCGCTTAATGGTGTTCATGGGCTTCTTGAGATCGAAGTACGGCATCATATCCTCGGCAAAGCGCTCTGCGGGATTCCATAAGCCATCCTGAACTATAATGTTGGTCTTTCCAGTTACAACATAGTCACCCTCCGCCTCGATATCGGTATATGCAGGCTCAGGGACAACACTATAGCTTCGCGCTGCAAGGTATGAAGGCATAGCCATGACCAACACAGCTGCCACAGCGATGCTTGTAATAAATCTTCTCATAAACTATTATCGGTGTTAAATGTTTGTTAATTGAGCAAAGATACGAATAAATTCATAGACTTCCAAACATCAACCCACACACATCGGCAAAGAGCCATTTAGCACGATTATTGTCAAAAGAGGTAGTTGTTAAAATACCTTTGACTATGAAAAACGAATACTTAGAACGTACCGAGCGACTGATACACCACTGGTGGCTATCGCTCATTGGAGGTGTCATCCTCATCGCCATAGGCTTTATCGTCATGGTGAACCCCGTTGCGAGCTACTTCGCTTTTGCCATGTGGTTTGGCTTCGCAGTTATGCTCTCGGGTATCCTCAGCCTATTGCAAAGCCTATCCTCCAAAAATAGATATGTGCGCAACGGCTGGCTCATCCTCGCCTCCATAGCCGATATCATCATCGGACTAATGCTCATATTCAACGTCCTGCTCTCGGCATTCGCCATGCCCATACTCCTCGGCATATGGCTTCTATATCGCGGTGCAGCAATGCTGGCCCAGGGCTTCGACCTCAAGAGTAACAATGTGCGTGGTGGCGGATGGATAATCTTCTACTCAGCCATAGTCATAATCATCTCTATCGCTGTGCTGTGGATGCCCGCGACGCTCGGCGTGCAGGTCGTAATACTCTTTGTGGCCATAGCATTCGTGTCGTACGGCATCGCCCTTGTGTCACTCGGATTAAGATTGTGGGACATACACCGCCAAGCCAAGCGTCTGGGCGTGGAGGAGTAACGGCCAGTACCTATTAATATACGCGCGACACACATCTTTTCTTCTTGCGAGGTGGGATATGAGATTTTTTGACTATCTTTGCACCCGCATATGCGCTCTATCGCTGCCACCTTCGGGTGGGGGAGGAAAGTCCGAGCAACACAGAGCACCGCGCAAGTTAACGGCTTGATACTCGTGAGAGTATAGTAGTGTAGAAGAAAATAACCGCCACCCTCGGGTGGTAAGGGTGAGAAGGCGGGGTAAGAGCCCACCGCGAGGGTAGCAATACTCCTCGGCAGTACACCTCGTGGGTTGCAAGACCATGTATACCGACAATTAAGGGCTGCTCGTCCAATGTCGGGGGGTAGGTTGCTAGAGACGGCGAGTGATCGCCGTAGTAGATAAATGATAGAGGCTCTGCCGCAAGGCGGAGTACAGAACTCGGCTTATAGCGTATGCTGCAAAACAAGTCCCGCCTGACGCAAGTTCGGCGGGACTTATTTAATTAGTGTAGCGTTGACTGCCGATGTGTCGTTGACACAAAAAAACCACCAATGAGCCCATTGGTGGTTTTGATTGAGAGGTCGCAGATGACCCCTTATCATATCAAATTACTTGG
>JAGCLX010000129.1 GCA_017646785.1 Alistipes sp. | reverse complement strand
GATGACCTCATCCATCTTAGAGCCTGTGTCGATGAGGGCTGTGGCAATGATGGTTAGCGAGCCCTTCTCCTCGGTGTTACGCGCAGCACCAAAGAAGCGCTTGGGCTTGTGTAGGGCGTTGGCGTCGACACCACCAGATAGTACCTTACCCGATGCGGGCTGCACGGAGTTGTAGGCGCGAGCGAGACGGGTGATAGAGTCGAGGAAAATTACCACGTCGTGGCCACTCTCAACCATACGCTTTGCCTTCTCTAACACCATCTCGGCAACCTTAACATGGCGCGATGCCTGCTCGTCGAATGTTGAAGCTACAACCTCTGCCTTTACATTGCGTGCCATCTCGGTAACCTCCTCGGGGCGCTCGTCGATGAGCAACACTATCATGTATACCTCGGGGTGGTTGTCGGCTATGGCGTTGGCTATAGACTGCAAAAGCATGGTCTTACCAGTCTTTGGCTGTGCCACGATGAGCGCACGCTGACCCTTACCTATGGGCGAGAAGAGGTCTATAATGCGGTTAGACTTTGAGTTGTGTCCATTGCCCGTGAGGTTGAACTTCTCCGATGGGAATAGGGGAGTGAGGTACTCAAACTGCTGACGGTCGCGCACGATGTCGGGCTTGAGGCCGTTGATGAGCTCCACATGCACGAGCGGGAAGTACTTCTCACCCTCCTTGGGTGGACGTATTGTGCCGTATACGGTGTCGCCAGCCTTGAGGCCAAAGAGCTTAATCTGTGATGGCGATACGTAGATGTCGTCGGGGGAGTTCAAGTAGTTGTAGTCTGCTGAGCGCAGGAAGCCAAAGCCGTCGGGCATAATCTCCAGTACACCCTCACCTTCGATGATGGCGGTGAAGTCATCCTTGGTTATATCCTCCTGGCTGCGTGGGCTCTCCTCCTCGTCACCAAACAACTCATCGCCGTCGATGATGTCGTCGCTATCCTCGGCTATGACATCCTGAAGCGATATGTGCTCAATGGGGAGTAGTTCAATCTCGTCGTTTGATGGCTCTGTGACTGTCGTGTCGGTTGTCGCCTCCGCCTCTGTTGTGGGCTGTGCGGCAGCCTCCTCCTGCTTGTGCATCCACTTGGGCTTGCGTCCGCGACGCTTGTGTGTGGGTGCTGACGCGGGCTCTTTCTCCTCAGGCGCAGCCTCGACGGTTGGTTCAGCTGCGGGCTGTGGCTCCATAGCTACCTCTACCTCGGGTGTAGCTACTTGCTCCTTTGTATCTGTGCGAGGCTGAGGCGATGCGCCCACCTTTATGCTATTCATTCTAGGACGGCGACCACGCTTTGGTGCCTCAGCAGCGGGCTCAGTTGCGGGTGTGCTGACTGGTGTTGCAGCCTCCACAATTTTACTTATAAGCTCGCCCTTTTTCATGTTTGAGGGTGTTATGCCCAAGACCTTTGCTATCTCGCGCAACTCGATAATGGTTTTACCCTCCAATGCTGTTAAATCTTGCATATATCTTGTTTGATTATTATCCGAACCCCGGCGATGAATCTCGTGGGGGGATGAGTACGTACTCGATATGAGCGATGCAAATATAGTGCTTTTATTTGAATATGCAATATGCGTATTTAGTTTTTTTTGCTTCGTCGGGGTACAGGTAGAATAATTTTGTGGACATAAGTGACAAAAGAGGCTTAAGGGACAAAAGCGAGTTCATGGACAATTTTCACAATGCCCAACGCAAACATACCTATTGTTGATATATTTTGCATAAATAGTGGCAATTTGACAAATTATTACTACATTTGTGTCAACTATAAAAACACTACGACGATGAATATAGTTTTCAAATACCGCATGCTCAGCGACGAAAGTGATAATTTCGTGCGCGACTTCGAGGTCTATCCCGATATGACCCTCACCGAGTTCAGCCAATTCCTTCTTAAGGCGTTGGGCTATGATGACTGCATGGTCTCAATCTTCAAGGCGGATGCCGAGTGGCGACCCATGGAGGAGTATTCTGAGATCGACCTCGGTGACGACATCCCAGGCGCTCCTCGCTGCATGGATAAGGTGGCGTTAATGGAGGTGACAAGCGCCTTCCACGACCGCATCATATACACCTTCGACATGATGAACAGCCGCTCGTTCTACCTCGAGTTGCTCGATATGCAGCGTCCACAGGATGGCATGAAGTACCCACGTGTGGCATTTGAGCATGCCCCAGCCCCCGACCAGTACGACCCCGAGGCTAACGAGGAGTGTGGCTCGATCTTCGAAGAGATGATGGGCGACTACAACGAGTTCGATGGCGACGATGGCTACGACGATGAGTTCTAAACACGGCACGTTGGTTGTCGTTGTGGGCCCCACAGGCTCGGGTAAGAGTGCCCTTGCTGTGAAGCTCGCAACACATCTGCACGCACCCATAATATCCACAGACTCGCGCCAGGTATTTCGTGGAATGCCCATAGGTACGGCACAACCCACAGCGGAGGAGCTCGCTGCGGCGAAGCACTACTTCATTGCCGACCGCGAGGTGGAGGATGACTTCAACTGTGGTAAGTATGAGACTGAGGCACTGGCACTACTCGATAGACTCTTTGCGGAGAGTGAGTATGTCGTGGCGGTGGGTGGCTCGGGACTATATGTGCAAGCGCTGTGTGAGGGTATGGATGATCTGCCCGATGCAGACCCAGCAATACGCGAGAATCTCAAAGAGAGGTTGGCGAGTGAAGGGCTTGAGAGTCTCATTGCAGAGTTGCGTAGGCTCGATGCTAAGTATGCCGAGGAGGTGGACTTGTGTAACCCTGCACGTGTTATGCGTGCTTTGGAGGTGTGCCTTGCTACGGGACGTCCCTACTCGGAGCAGCGTAAGGGTGTGGCTGCAGAGCGCCCCTTTAATATAATAAAGATAGGTACGGATATGCCTCGCGATGTGCTCTACGACCGCATCAACCGTCGTGTAGATATGATGGTGGCAGAGGGTCTGGAGGCCGAGGCGCGCAGTATGTATCCCAAGCGCCACTTGAACGCCCTACAGACGGTGGGCTACCGCGAGCTCTTTGACTACTTCGACGGTAAGTGCACGCTGGAGGAGGCGGTGGAGCTTGTTAAACGCAATTCGCGTCGTTATGCCAAGCGCCAGCTCACTTGGTTTAGGCGCGACGAAGGCACGGCGTGGTTTAACCCCAACGATCTGGACACCATCATAGCGCACATCGAGAGTTGTAAGTGATGTGGTTGATATAGAAATAGCCCGAATGGTAACTTTCATTCGGGCTATTGTTTTGGGCTTTAGTCAAGGAGCTACTGGTGCTCGGGACGGAGCAAGTCCTGCACAACCTTAACTGGTGAGAATGTAGAGATTGGTACCTCCACAAAGATGGTGTTCCAGTTAGCCATTGCGCCATTCCAAAGACCTGGCAACTCCTGTGCGCGTAGCTCACGGCCACCTGCCGACTTAGATGATATAAAGCCAGTCTTGGGGTCGGTGTACTGAGTGAGGTCGTACTTTGTGCCGTCGTAGCGCTTAACACCACACACAAGGTCTACGGGGTTGAAGTGTGTCGCCTCCTTCATGAGGTGCATATCCTCGGGAGCTATCTGGCTTGACTCTGCAATCTGCAACTGCTCACGACCCTTGTCATCGCGCACCCAGAATGGACCACCACCAGGCTCACCTTCGTTCTTCACCATACCACACACGCGGATGGGGCGGTCGAGTGTTGCCACGATAAGTTCGCGTGATGCATCCTCGGGGAGCTTGCAGCAGAGCTCGTTGCAGATGAACTCCGTAGCCTCCTTGATGACATCCTCGCCACGGTTGATAGCGCGTATAAGCTCGAACGAGCGACCCTGAAGCTTAAGAAGCTCGCCTGCCAACACCTTCTTAAAGGTTACGGTATCGGGCTTGCGCTCGTCGGTAGTCACGTTGTCGATGTTCTTAACGAAGATGACATCTGCATCGAGCTTATCGAGGTTGGTGATAAGTGCACCATGTCCTGCAGGGCGGAAGAGTAGCTTGCCGTCATCTGTGCGGAATGGGGTGTTGTCGGGGTTGACAGCGATGGTATCTGTCGCGGGGCTCTGAATAGAGAACGATACATTATACTTAATGTCGAACTTCTGCTCATAGTGGCTCTGGCGCTCCTTGAGTAGTGCCTCGAAGCCCGCCTGATGCTCAGGTGATACGGTGAAATGAATGTTCGCCTCGCCGTTGCTTGAAGCATATAGCGCAGCCTCCACAAGGTGCTCCTCTACAGGTTTACGAGCTCCCTCCTTATATGCGTGGAACGTCACAAGACCCTTGGGCTTTGCACCATACTCAAGACCCTCTATAATGATATTGCGGACAACATCCTTGTCATCAATCTGTGGCTTGAGATACTTCGCCAACTCGGGGAAGAAGGCAAACTTCTCGAGGTTGACTATGAGTTTATCTATACCGGCAGTGCGCTTGTCGTCGTTTACATACTCAAAGAGCTCTTTGAACATGCGTGTTGCTGCTCCAGAGGCTGGAACGAACTTGATGGTTTTGATGTTCTTAAGATTGTCATTGTAGTATGCTTCGCGCTCAGCAACGCACTCTGCATTGAGTTGCTTAACGCCATCACCACCTGCGGCAGCACGCACAACTGGTAGCGCTGGAAATCCAGTACGGAAGTTCTCAATTTGCTTCTCAACCGCTGCGACGCTCAAACCATGAGCCTCAATCTGGGTAATCTCTTCGTGTGTGAACATAGGCTGCATATTTAATTTATTATTTCGATTATATGTCTTTTATATTCGGTTTGACCTTTCAAAGTTAACAAAAATTTTTTAACTTTGCACTATGAAACGCATATATAATGATCTAAACCTCGAAAAACGCAATAGCTTTGGAGTCAAACAGCAGGCCTCTATGCTTGTTGAGTTTGATACTGCCGAGGAGCTTAAGGAGTTGTTCGTGGAGCTCAAGCCCGCTAAGTGGTATGTGCTTGGCGCGGGTAATAATACACTCTTTACTGCAGACTATGACGGTGTACTCATCACGCCGGCATCATCATCGCGCACCATCCTGAAGGGCGATGGTGAGTTTGTCGATGTGCGTGTAGAGGCTGCGCACGACTGGGATGAGTTTGTGGCATGGAGTGTGGAGAATGGTCTGTGGGGCGTTGAGAATCTCTCATCAATTCCTAGCTCTGTTGGTGCAGCTCCTGTGCAGAATATCGGAGCCTACGGTGCTGAAGTGAAGGATGCGATAACGGTTGTCGAGTATTTTGATGTTAATAAGTCGGAGGTCGTTCGCCTAACGTGCCAGGAGTGTGGTTTTGGCTATCGCGAGAGCATATTTAAACATGAGTTGCGCGGCGTGGCTATAATCCTTGCTGTTGAGTTTAGGCTGCATCGCACCCCATCACCCAACCTCGGATATGGTGACGTGATTAAGGAGGTGGAGGCGCGTGGCGGAGCCACTCTTAAGAATATCCGCGAGGCGATATGTGCAATTCGTGCCTCTAAGTTACCAGACCCCAAGGTGCTTGGCAATGCGGGTAGCTTCTTCAAGAACCCCATCGTCGCTAAGGAGGTTGCCGACCGTCTTTTGCAGGAGTACCCCTCGATGCCACACTATCCAGTGCCTAACGCAGAAAATTGCGTAAAGTTGGCAGCAGGTTGGCTTATAGATAAAGCGGGGTTGAAGGGTTATCGCGAGGGGCATGTTGGTGTACACGACCGTCAGGCTCTGGTGTTGGTTAACCATGGTGGCGCTACTGGTGACGAAGTTTTGCACTTTGCAGAGTTCGTATGCAGTGTTGTGCACACTAAGTTCGGCGTAGATATCGCGCCCGAGGTAAACATTTTGTAGTTATGCTTCTACTTGAAGAATTTGAAAAATATATAGCAGAGAACGAGCTGTTTACACACGACGACAAGCTACTGCTTACTGTGTCGGGAGGTGTAGACTCCATGGTTATGATGTCGCTCACTGCAGCTGCGGGCTACCGCTTTGGTGTTGCGCACTGCAACTTCCAGCTACGTGGTAAGGAGAGTGACGAAGATGAGTTGCTCGTTGAGCGTGAGGCGCGTCGTTATGGCGCAGAGTTCTATAATAAGCGCTTCGATACGACTAGCGAGATGGAGCGTACGGGAGAGTCTATGGAGATGGCTGCTCGCCGTCTACGATACGCTTGGTTTAAGGAGTTGTGCGAAGAGCATGGCTACACGGCGATAGTCATTGCTCACCATGGCAACGACTCCATCGAGACCTTCTTTATCAACTTGTTGCGTGGTACGGGCTTGCGAGGTCTAACAGGCATATCTACCCAGGTGGGCCATATCGTTCGCCCTATGATGTTTGCCACTCGCAAAATCATCCACGACTATGCCATGGCTCACCATATCCCATATCGCGAGGACTCCTCTAATCGCTCAACCAAATACCTGCGTAATAAGGTGCGCTTGGGTGTTGTGCCCATGTTTAAGGATATCAAGCCTCAATTCACTGCCATCATGCGCCGTAATATCGCGCGATTGAGCCAGGCTCAGGACTTCATTACCTCAGCCATAAACATCGTCAAGAATGAGGTCATGGAGCACTCGGGCGATATACACACGCTGTGGGTTGATCGCATACGTCCTACGTTGCCACGCCACTATGTGATATACGAAATCCTTAGCTCGGAATATGGCTTCAAGGGCGATGTTGTGGATGCACTATGCCGCGCTTTGGATGCCGATCTCTCGGGTCGTCGCTTCTACTCACGCGAGTGGGTGGCGGTTATAGATCGCGGTAGGGTGGTTATCGAACCTATATGTGACGATGACATCTGCGAGGTTGTTGTGGATAAAGGCTCTGTGCGCTCATATGCTGGTGGTTCGGTGCTCTACTATGAATACTGTAATATCGACTTTATCGACAGCCTCGACCAGGGTGACAACGTGGCATTGCTGGATGCCGACAAGCTTAAATTTCCTCTGCGCCTACGACGTTGGCAGGATGGTGATTGGTTTGTGCCATTTGGTATGTCGGGCAGAAAGAAGCTAAGCGACTACCTCATAGACAAGAAGGTGTCGTTGGTGGAGAAGCGTCGCCAGTTTGTGCTGGTGTCGGGAGATGATATTGTATGGGTTGTGGGTCGTCGCCTCGATGACCGCTATGCAATCACACGCAAGACAGAGAATGTGTTAAAGGTGGTTAGAGATACACTATAATTTGGTTTAGTTGACTATGGCTAAGGGTGTGAAATTCAGCGATTGTATAGCTGATTACAATGCTATAATGCGCGATATCGAGGCTCGAAAGTTCGCTCCGATATACCTGCTCTCGGGTGACGAGGGTTATTTTATTGACGCCATAGCTGACCGCCTTGCTTCGACCATCCTCAATGAGGCAGAGCGCTCGTTTAACCAATTGACCGTATATGGCCAGGATAGCGACCCCGGTAAAATCGTTATGCTGTGTCGCCAGATGCCTATGATGGGCTCGTATCAGGTGGTCATCGTTAAGGAGGCTCAGCAGCTCGCGAAGATTGAAAATCTCAACCTCTATACATCCCAGCCACAGCAAACAACAATCCTCATTGTATGCTACAAGAACAAGGAGCAGGGTAGAGGCATAGATAAGCGCACGGCGTTCTATAAGAGCTGTGTTAAGGGCGGATGTGTCTTTGAGTCTATACGCCCAAAGGAGTATGAGATTGATGGCTGGTTGTCGTCCTACATATCGTCGTTAGGTCTTAATATCGAGCCCAAGGCCATGGCAATGCTTAAGGAGCATGTGGGTATGGATATAAGCCGCATGGTCAAGGAGATAGATAAGCTGAAGGTGTCGATGGGTGTGAACGAGAAGACCATCACAGATTCTCACATCGAGCAGTATATTGGCTTGTCGAAGGAGTATAACACCTTTGAGTTGAATGATGCGGTGTTGAAGCAGGATGTGGCGCGTGCTATGCGCATTGCCGACCACTTCTCCCATAACCCCAAGACATACCCCATAACGCTCACCATTACCATCCTGTTTGGACTTTTCCAGCAGCTCTTCTTGCTCAACTACCACATGTGGCAGTCGCGCAAACGCGGTATCCCCATGCCTGCAGATATAGATCTTATGCGCGCCATAAGGGCGAATAACCCCTATGCCGTCAAGGAGCTTAAGGCGAATATCGGCAGATGGAATGGTCCTCGCTTGTTTAAGATATTGGGCTACCTGCGTGAGTATGATGCCAAGAGTAAGGGTGTTGATAGTGGTGGCCTGGATGGTGGCGAGCTCTTGAATGAGCTGCTCTTGAAGATATTTATGTCATAGCACATAATCTGTTAAAAATGAAACTATTAGTGTGGAATGATGGAAGCGTTGTCGAGGCCTCAAATTTTAGTCTCGACAGACCCTACGTTATGCAACGCATCCACACTATCGGACATAAGGCTTTCAACATAGCCCAACATATAGAGCTGCTGCGTGAGGACTCCATGCGAATGTTTGGTTTTGCATCGCTATGCGACCCGCTGGATGCAAAGCGCATCATCGAGAAGCTCCTTGAATTATCTCGCGTCTCACCTCGCCTAAGCTGTCCCGTGGCTATGCGTCTGTCGGTTGATGGCGCACTCTCTTTCGAGGTCGAAAGCCCACTCTATGACTGCGGTATGCACCTGCGCGCACGAAGGTTTTGTGGCGTGGATATCGTTATGCCCGCCCCCGAGACGCTGTGCCAGACATCGGTGTCGGTGGCGATAGATGCGATGGCAGAGGCGGTAGTCAGCAAGCGCGGTGGTGACGTGGCTGTATGGTGCGATAATAACGGCGATGTTATATCACTGCCGTGGCGACCAATCTTTGCCGTGTATAATGGTAGAGTATATACACCTTATGAGTATAATACGGTGGAGTATAGAACTGTTGCCGAGGCTATTAGTAGGCTCAACCTCGAGCTTAATGTGCGCACTATACCAGTAGGATCATTAGAGCGCATGGACGAGGTGTTTATGGCAGACGTGATGGCCGTTTCGTCGCTCTCGGCCATAAAAAACCATAGGCTCCTATCTGCCGTTACATTGCGTATTGTCGACAAGATGGAGCCTAAGAGTTAGGTAGCCGGGCTGCTCTAAATGTTGTCTATAGCATAGAGGTAAGCGCCCAATGACACAGCGTTGCTTGCGCCGATGTCGGAGATTGTCACACCTATGCGTTTCTCGGGGTCGTAGACCACCTCTTTATCACTTCCGTATACTTTGATTTTAGTTGAGTTGCCGCGTGCAAACTTCTCGAACTCAGCCTCGTTGTCCAAGTTGTATACATTCATCTGAACTCGGTTAAGCGAGTCGCCAGACATAGTCTTAATTTTCGAGCGCATCTCCTCCAAGAGTGCTGGCATGAAGTACTTTGACGCACCAGCCAAGCCTCCACCAATCACGATCACACCATCCATGAGTGTAGCTGCTGTTGCCATGGCATCGCCCGCCACACGACCAAGCGTCGCAAAAGCCTCGCGTGCAGCATCTGCATTACCCTCCAATGTACCCTCGGTGATATCATAAATATCCTTAGGCTCGAGTGCTCGCTCGTCGCCCGATAGCTCGCGGTAGACACGCTTTACAGCACGAATAGCAACACCATCTTCAACGATGCACTCGGGGTAGTCACGGTGCTTGAGGCAGAAGGTCTCAACGCAAGAGTTGTCGCCAAGTTTGAGCTTGCCATCCATCACAAAGCCGAAGCCAAAGCCTGTGCCAAATG
>JAGCLX010000128.1 GCA_017646785.1 Alistipes sp. | reverse complement strand
GAACTTATCTGCACCAACCTTGCACAAAGGGCACTTCTCAGGTGCCTCGTTACCCTCGTGAATATATCCGCATACTGAACAAATAAACTTCTTTGCCATAATCTTATTAGTTTTAGGTGTTAATAATTTTTATATCTTTTTTTATTGGTTTTGTTTCCTGTTTCCGAGTGCAAATATAAGGGCTTTTTTTTATTCTGCAATAGATTTTCCTTAATGATTTCTTATAGCTCAATAAGGCCTACTTATACGTGCTGATTATCAGTCTATTTCTTGCGTGCGCCAATGGCGAGGATTACACCGAGGGCTACACCCAACAACGCCGCAAAGAGCACGCGGTACTCACCTGGGAGCATGAAGGTGATGGTGTGAGCAGGGTACCAGAACAGCGGAATAGTCTTCTTGAATATAAAGCTCCACTGGCGGTCCCAGTTGAGTGTCATCATGTGGCGACGCATGTCTATGGGTGTGACAAGGGCCTTAAGCGAACCTCCACACTCGGCGATGTGTGTATCGGTAATTTTGTGGAAGGTCATGAACACGGGAGCGAAGAAGGTGTTCATCATAACAGAGATTGAGAGTGCGACGATAAACTTGCCAAATGTGATGCCTGGTGCAGCAAACTGTGCAACAAACTTCACACCACCCATATTCGCGATAAAGGTAGGGATGCCCGCTGCGAAGACCGACATAGCCATAGATATGACAACGCCAAGCAATCCCCAAACAACCATGCGAGGCATTACTCCGAATGTGGGCGTTGTATACTTGCCGGTTGATATGCGGCAGCCAAGCATCTCGCCTAGTGTTGCAAGGATACCAAACTTGAGGAATGCCATAATCATGGGGTGCATCTTATTAAAGTCAGTATACCATGCGTATGCTGGCTCGAAGAGGAAGAAGGGGAGGAATATCGCCAACATAACGAGGGCGAAGTAGAGGTCTTGACGTCTCATTTAACAGTGTTTGTTTGGTTAATACTCAAGCAAAGATAGCAAAAATATCTATAAATATAAAATGTATGGCGAATTTAAGTGTGACGATAGGCGATGTGCGATGACTAAATCTCTGCACTATACTCCCTGCCGAAGCGGTCTGTGGCGGTGATGGTCACGCGACTATCTGGTGATGTTGGCTTACAGCGGAAGTAGTGCTTGTGAGGTCGTGCCGAGCGGCGTAGGCGACGCATATACTTCTCGCGGTAATCGGCCTCATTCTCAACGTAGTACATGTAGTCTGGGTCGAGGATTGAGATCTGCTCCATAGCTCCCATGTCGACGCCATTCTCGCTCCACGACAGGCTCCACTTACTGTCCCAGCCCACAACCTTAACAACGACATACTCTTCGTGCTCCTTAACCCTGCCTACGGGGTAGGTGATGAGTGGCTCGTTGGCAGCTTTACCGAGAATGTGGTGGTGCCACATCCACTCGCCGTTGCGCTCCTCGATGCAGAATACTCCCAGTGGAGTGCCGTCGGAGCATATAGGTGCAAACCATAGGTTGCCGTTTACCTGAGCCACGCTGTGCTCGATGATGTTGGGGGTGTGGTCGGCAGTGAAGTGGCGGTGTCCATGGCCTGTGATAAAGTCTATTTTGCGATCGCCGATGATGCGGACAATGGGCTTGGCATAGGGTATAAATCCTCCTGTGCGGTGGCTTGTTGCTGGTGCGTGCATGCAGACTGCAACATGTTCTATATCAGCATGTTCATCCATCACCTCCGAGAGCCATATAAGCTGGTCGGCATCCACCTTCAGTCCGTAGTTATCGGAGTCGGTGTAGTCGATGTTGTCGAGTGTTACGAAGAGTGTCTTACCGAGCATGAATGCCTGGTTGCGCGCACCCCAAACATCGACATAGTTCTGTTCCGCACGCTTCTGATTGCGCTCATGGCGTTCGTTGTGGTCATGGTTGCCGATAACGGCATATACGGGCACCCCGAGCGACTCGAAGTCGGCCTTGACGCGCGGTAGAAACTTCATGGTGTCCCACACCACATCGCCCGTTAGGAGTATTGCGGTGGGGTAGCCCGAGGCTCTGTACTCTTCGACTATGTTGCCTATTTGGGGTATGATCTCTGTTTCGAGACGTCTAATCTGCTCCTCGGTCTGAGGCTGGGGATCACCCACGACGATGAGGTTAAATCCCATATTTTGAGCCGATAGCTTCGCTGTGCTTAAGAGCATTATGACGAGCGCTATGGCGATGTGGTTTGCGATTCTCATGGTTTAGTTTGTTTAGGTTGTTCTTGATGCAAAGATACAAAAATTCTTCTATTGCAAAAATTCGCGCGTGTGCGAGCATATTTATAAGAAATAATTATTACCTTTGTCGAGTTATGGAGAATTTTGTAGTATCAGCACGCAAGTATCGTCCTGCAACCTTCGCTTCGGTTGTCGGACAGCGTCATATAACATCTACGCTAAAGAACGCCATCGAGCGTGGTCAGTTGGCTCATGCCTACCTCTTCTGCGGTCCTCGCGGTGTGGGTAAGACCACCTGTGCGCGTATCTTTGCGAAGGCTATCAACTGCCTAAACCCTCAGTCGGGTGAGGCGTGCAACGAGTGTGAGTCATGCCGTTCGTTTAATGAGGGTCGCTCGCTCAACGTGCACGAGCTCGATGCGGCATCAAACAACTCTGTGGATGACATCCGCAACCTCATTGAGCAGGTGCGTATCATTCCACAGCAGGGTCGCTACTCGGTGTTAGTCATCGACGAGGTTCACATGCACTCGTCTGCGGCGTTCAACGCCTTCTTGAAGACCTTAGAGGAACCACCAAAGCATGCCATCTTTGTGCTTGCAACAACCGAGAAGCATAAGATCATCCCAACCATCCTTTCACGTTGTCAGATCTATGACTTCAACCGCATAAAGGTTGAGGATGGCGTGGAGTACCTTCGCTATATCGCAACAAAGGAGGGCGTGGGAGCTGATGATGAGGCTCTCAACCTTATCGCCCACAAGGCAGATGGCGGTATGCGCGATGCGCTCTCGATGTTCGACAAGGCGGTATCGTTCTGTGGTTCGCAGCTCAACTATAAGGATGTGGCAGCTACGCTCAATGTCCTCGATTACGACACATACTTCAAGGCTACGGAGTTGCTGGTTGCCGGAAATTATGTCGCGGCGCTTATGCTCTTCGACGAGGTTTTGTCCAAGGGCTTTTCACCCCAGGTGTTTATTGCGGGCTTGAATGCCCACATGCGCGACCTGTTGATGGCTAAGGGTCCAGCGGTATCACTCGTGGAGTTTACGGGAACGCTCGTGGAGCGTTATAAGGCCCAAGCTGCTCAGTGTGACGATATGTTCCTCTTTGGAGCTATGTCGTTGCTCACCGAGGCGGATGGCAAAATAAGACAGTCGTCAAATCAGCGATTGCTTGTCGAACTGGGACTCATGAAGATTGCGGGTCTCGGTCAAAAAAAAAATGACGAGGTAGCATCGCTAACCTTTGATGTCGACTTCGCTCTTCCGGAGTTTGTTGCTGCGGTGGCTGCGCCACAACCGTCGACACCCGCGCCAACACCCGCTCCTGCTCCCGTGCCAACCCCAACCCCAACCTCAACCCCAACCCCTGCACCCGCGCCTATTCCTGTAGTGCAGCCTGTGCCAGAGGTGGCAAGGGTGGTTGAAGAGGCGCGTCCAGTGGCAAGGGTGCAGTCCGCTCCCAGTGTTGAGGCTGCGGCGGTAGATAATAAGCCACGCCGAGCAGTACGTCGTTCATCCTCGGCGAGTGTGTCTATCCAGGGATTGCTTAATGGCGAGGCGCTAACAGCAACGGAGATAGAGGCTCAGGAGGCGGCAAAGGGTGAGGTTGTGTTTATTGACCCATCGTGCGAGGAGAAGATATCGCTGAAGAGGGATGCTGTGGTTGATCGCATCAAGCGCGAGCGTCCACGTATCAGTGTTGCCTTCCTCAACTTTGAGGTCGTGGGTAATGTGGTAAAGATGGCTGTTCCCTCGCGCGAGTTGCACGACGAGATTATGTATGAGAAGGCCGACTTGCAGCGTATTATCGCAGAGGTAAGCGGTGTCAAGGGTCTTATCGAGATAGAGGTGGAGGTGAACGAGCAGATAAAATCGTCGCGCCCCATCACCCTTGAGGATAGACTTAAGCATCTTGTGACTAAGAATGAGCGTCTGGTAGATATGATTGAGCGCATGAAGCTCGATGCTGAGTAAGGATAAAGAAAAAGAGTAAAACTAAAAAATAGAGTATAACTACGATGAAGAATTTTATTGAAGAACTTGAGTGGCGCGGTATGATTCATACCGTTATGCCTGGTGCTGATGAGGAACTTAAGAAGGGTATGGCTTCGGCATACCTCGGCATCGACCCCACAGCAGACTCACTACATATCGGTCACCTCGTGGGTGTGATGATTTTGAAGCACTTCCAGATGTGTGGCCACCGCCCCATCGCCCTTATCGGTGGTGCTACGGGTATGATTGGCGATCCATCGGGTAAGTCACAGGAGCGCAACCTCCTCGACGAGGCTACTTTGCGTCACAACCAGGAGGCCATCAAGAATCAGCTCTCGAAGCTTATCGACTTCGACTCTGAGGCCGAGAACAAGGCGATCCTTGTGAATAACTACGACTGGATGAAGGAGTTTTCGTTCCTCGAGTTTGCTCGCGACATCGGTAAGTGCATCACTGTGAACTACATGATGGCTAAGGACTCTGTGAAGAAGCGCTTTAATGGCGACGGCGACGGTATGTCGTTCACCGAGTTTACATACCAGCTCTTGCAGGGCTACGACTTCTTGCACCTCTACAAGGAGTATGGCTGTAAGTTCCAGCTTGGTGGCGCAGACCAGTGGGGTAACATCACCACAGGTACGGAGCTTATCCGCCGCAAGCTCGGTGGCGAGAATGAGGCATTCGCAATCACTTGTCCCCTTATCACCAAGGCTGACGGTACGAAGTTCGGTAAGACAGAGAGTGGCAACGTGTGGCTCGATGCGCGATACACTTCGCCCTACAAATTTTACCAGTTCTGGCTCAACGTGAGCGACGAGGATGCAAAGCGCTACATCAAGATATTTACATTGCTTGACCGTCCTACTATTGAGAGCCTTATCGTAGAACATGACGCAGCTCCCCACCTCCGCGTGTTGCAGAAGCGTCTTGCTGAGGTGCTCACCGAGACTATCCACTCTAAGGAGGAGTTGGAGAAGGCTCAGGCAGCTACCAACATCCTCTTTGGTAACGCTACATCTGAGGCATTGCGCTCGCTTGATGAGGCTACATTGTTGCAGGTGTTTGAGGGTGTTCCCCAGTTCACCATCACACGCGCAGACCTCGAGAAGCCCTTTGTTGATATCGTAGCCGAGTGTTGCAAGGTATTCCCATCAAAGGGTGAGTGCCGCAAGATGATTCAGGGTGGTGGCGTGCAGCTCAACAAGGAGAAGGTTGTGGACGCTATGCGTGGCGTGAGCGAGGCAGACCTCATCGCTGGTAAGTACCTCTTGGTGCAGCGCGGTAAGAAGAACTACTACCTCATCACCGTGGAGTAAGGGTTGTAAAACACTGAATAATAGTCTAAAAACGTGAATCCAATATACACTATACGTCTTGACGGCATCTATGTGCGTGCCTTCCATGGCTGCTACGATTTGGAGCAGCAGGTGGGCAATCGCTTCCGTGTAGACATCGTTATCCGCACACCTCTGGGTGACCTACCCGCTACGGACGACGTGACACAGGCGGTGAACTACTTGACCGTATTTGAGATCGTCGAGCGCACCATGCAGCGCACACAGCGCACCATTGAGGCGGCAGCATCAAATGTTATCGCAGCAATCAAAGAGGCCTTTCCTCAGATTGTGGAGGTTGAGTGCACCGTAGCGAAGATAGCACCCCCTCTTGGTGGCAAGATAGACAAGGTTAGTGTAACATTAATTGGTTAAGTATCATGGCAGAAAATAGTGTAAAGCGTGGAGGTTTTGGTGGCAAGCTCGCCGCTATCCTCGCTGCTGCAGGCTCGGCAATAGGCTTGGGTAACATCTGGCGTTTCCCATATATCACCTCGGAGAATGGTGGTGGCGCCTTTATCATCATCTATCTTGGCTGTATCCTTCTATTGGGATTGCCACTCCTCATTGCGGAGTTCTCGGTGGGACACAATGCTAAGAGCAACCCTATAGATGCCTTCTCGAAGATTCGTAAGGGTTGGGGTTGGCTTGGTGCTGCGGGTCTTGTCTCGGTGACCCTTATCATGGGTTATTACTTTGTAATCGCGGGCTGGACACTCAACTATACTGTTGCCTCGGCAACAAATAGTGTGGGTGGCAATTTCGAGGGTTTCTTCGACGCCTTTACAACGGCTCCCTATGCACCGTTGATCTACGCCTATCTCTTTATCCTTGCTAACCACTTCATCATCGTGGGTGGTGTGCAGGGCGGTATTGAGAAGGCCTCAAAAATCATGATGCCCCTGCTCTTCGCTATCCTTGTCATCTTGGCTATCTACTCGTTGTGGATGCCTGAGGGTCGTGAGGCATTGGGTAATGTCTTTACCCCCGACTTCTCTAAGGTATCGGGTAAGACCTTCCTCGATGCTATGGGTCAGGCCTTCTTTACCCTTTCAGTGGGTATGGGTGCTATGCTCATCTATGGCTCATACTTCAAGAAGGGTACAAAGATTGCGGGCACGGCTATTAGCGTGGTGTCGTTGGATACGTTGGTTGCACTCATCGCTGCCATCATCATCTTCTCGGCAGGCGTGGAGAACGTGTCGGGCTCAAAGCTCGCATTCGTGGCTATGCCCTCGGTATTTGCAAATATGCCTTTTGGTAACGTTTGGGCTACACTCTTCTTCATGCTATTGGCCCTCGCTGCGCTATCATCAACCATCTCTATGCACGAGGCTGTGACATCATACTTCGTGGAGAAGCGTGGCATGTCGCGCAATGCTGGCGCACTGGTTGTTACGCTCATAGCTTTGGTGTTGGCGACCTTCGCATCTCTATCGCTTGGCTCACTAAGCGGTTATACAGTGCTGGGCATGAACTTCTTCTCGCTCTTGGACAACTTCACGGCTATAGTCATGTTGCCATTGCTGGGCATCCTCACAGCTATCTTCGTGGGCTGGATATGGAAGAAGGAGGATATGCGTGCAGAGCTCACTGCTGAGGGCGGCATCGATCGCAAGACATATCCCATTGTACGCTTCTTGCTCAAGTGGGTATGCCCCGTGTTGGTATCAGCACTCTTCGTCTTTGGCATCGTGGACTTCGTGCGCAACTACACCCAGGCTCCAGCTACGCCTCAGGAGCAAGTGGTTGTTAAGAAGCCTCTCGTGGCAAAGAAGACTACTCTTCGTGACTTGAAGGTGCAGGGCCTTAAGATGGAGAAGCCCATTGAGGTTGACGAAGAGCTCGAATTTGTAACTATCACTCCAGTAACTAATAACACAAACAATAACTAAAATATATCAAGCGATTATGGCTGATTTCATCTATCAGGAGCCGTTTCCTATCCAGGCGGATAAGACGGAGTATCGCCTTCTCACGAAGGACTATGTAAAGGTTGTAGAGTGCGACGGACGTAAGATACTTAAGGTTGACCCCAAGGGCCTTGAGCTCTTGGCTAAGGAGGCCTATGCTGACGTGTCATTCTACTTGCGTGCTTCACACCTCCAGAAGCTTGCTAACATCCTCGAGGACCCCGAGGCTACAGACAACGACAAATTTGTGGCATACACCATGCTCTTGAACCAGTGCGTTGCTGCCGAGGGTCAGTTGCCTACATGCCAGGATACTGGTACTGCAATCTGTATCGGTCACAAGGGTGAGGATGTCTACACAGGCGCAAACGACGCTGAGTGCATCTCTCGCGGTGTTTACGAGACATACAAGGAGCGCAACCTCCGCTACTCACAGGTTGTCCCCTTCACCATGACCGAGGAGAAGAATTCTGGTAGCAACCTCCCCGCACAGATCGACATCTATGGTGGTCACCCAGGCATAGAGTACGAGTTCTTGTTCATCACTAAGGGTGGTGGCTCGGCTAATAAGACCTTCCTCTACCAGCAGACTAAGGCGCTCTTGAACGAGGAGTCGTTGACAGCCTTCATCAAGAAGCATATCCTCGACCTCGGTACATCGGCATGTCCTCCCTACCACCTCGCATTGTGTATCGGTGGTACATCTGCTGAGATGTGTCTTTCAACCGTTAAGAAGGCCTCTGCAGGCTACCTCGACGAGCTTCCAACATCGGGTAACGAGGGTGGTCGTTGCTTCCGTGACCTCGAGTGGGAGGCTAAGGTGGAGAAGATATGCCAGGAGATTGGCCTCGGCGCACAGTTCGGTGGTAAGTATTATGTACACGATGTACGCGTTATCCGCGCACCTCGCCACGCCGCATCGTGCCCCGTAGCTATCGGCGTAAGCTGCTCTGCAGACCGTAACATCAAGGCAAAAATTACACCCGAGGGTATCTTCCTTGAGAAGCTCGAGAAGAACCCAGCACGCTTCCTCCCAGCTCAGGCTCCCGCAATGTCACCCGCAGTAGACATCGACCTCGACGAGGGTATGGATAAGGTGCGCGAGATTCTCTCTAAGTACCCCATCAAGACACGTCTTAACCTCAAGGGTACGCTCGTTGTAGCGCGTGACATCGCTCATGCACGCATCAAGCAGATGCTCGACGAGGGTAAGCCTATGCCCGAGTACTTCAAGAAGCACCCCGTATACTACGCAGGTCCCGCTAAGACTCCTGCAGGCATGGCTTCAGGCTCATTTGGCCCCACAACAGCAGGTCGTATGGACTCATACGTAGACCTCTTCCAGAAGGCTGGTGGCTCTATGGTTATGGTAGCTAAGGGCAACCGCTCACAGCAGGTTACCGATGCATGTAAGGCTAACGGTGGTTTCTACCTCGGTTCTATTGGTGGTCCTGCAGCTATCCTTGCAAAGAACTCTATCAAGAGCGTTGAGGTTGTCGACTTTGAGGAGCTCGGCATGGAGGCGGTACGTAAGATCTACGTTGAGAACTTCCCTGCCTTCATCATCGTAGATGATAAGGGTAACGACTTTTTTGCCGACTACGCACATTAAAATTGTATAGCAGGGTTATTTCGGCGTCTGGCTTGGGTGCGAAATGCTCACATACGTTTTAGTATGCTCCGCTTTCGCCCCCTGCGACCAGCCACCAAACTAACCCTACTCTCCAATTTTAATTGGCGGGTAGGGTATGGTGAGGCGGTCAGGCTTGCACAACGATAAAACGGAGTATGCCCAGCTCTCCAATTTTAATTATTATGAAGATTAAGGAATTTAGGGAGATTAAGGAGGGGGAGTGGTAATCTCTCTCTAAACTCTCTAAATTCCCTAAATTCTCTTATATAGCTTCCCTTGCATTACGCAATAAAACGCTTTTCCGAGGCGTTTGAGAAGTATCGGAGAAAAAGTAAATTTTATATGATGAGATTACGTCATTTCTTGCTTGTGCTCTCTGCTCTCATGGTATCATGGGCGGCATCGGCACAGGTATCCTTTACGGTGGATGCCCCAGCGCTAACGGCGCTCGGACAGCCATTTCGTGTAGCATTTACGGTGGATGCAGAGCCTGAGGATGGTAGCTTCAAGGCCCCCTCGTTTGATGGTTTCGAGGTGATGGCAGGACCCTCGGTGTCAACAGGACACTCCGTGCAGTTTATCAACGGCAAGAAGTCGTCGAGCTACAACTGCACATACACCTTTGTGCTTATGCCTCATGACGCGGGCACGTACACCATAGGTGCTGCGTCGATACGTGTTGATGGTAAGGGCTACACAACAAAGTCGCTACCAATAGAGGTTATTGCTGAGAAGCAGAGTGGTGCGTCAGCAAGTAGTGGTGGTAGCGCAAATGCTAAGCCCGAAAGTCGAATTGGAAAGGATGATATACTGTTGCGACTCAAGGTGTCGTCAACAGACCTATACAAGGGTGAGTCGCTGCGTGCCTCGCTGGTGCTCTACACGCGTGCTACGGTGGAGAACATCGAGAGCCTGACGTTGCCCTCCTTCGATGGCTTTTGGTCGCAGGAGTTAACGTTCGACAATGCTCCCTCGCGTGAGGAGTACAACGGACGTGTCTACGAAACATACAAAATCACGGAGCTGCTACTATCGCCCCAGGAGAGTGGCAAGATTGTCATCCCCGAGGCTGTTATGAGTGTCGGCGTGCAGGTTGTGGTGCAGGATAAGCGTCACTACGACCCCATCTTCGGTGGTCGTCAGGTATACCGCGTGTCGCGCGAGTTGAAGAGTGTGCCCGTAACCATAAATGTCAAGGAGTTGCCAAAGGGTGCACCACACTCATTCAATGGCGCTGTGGGTAGCTTTACGCTGCGAAGCACTATGCCCGAGGCGGAGATTGATGTAAATAGCGCAGACCAGATAGAGCTCACACTGTCGGGCATGGGTAACCTTAAGTTTATCACCGCCCCCACAGTCGCTTTCCCCGAGTCATTCGAGGTCTACGACACCAAGGTTGTTGACAACATCAAGCTCTCGGCATCGGGTACATCGGGAAGCATAACATATACATACCCCTTTGTTGCTCGTGCTGCGGGATTGTTCACCATCCCTGGTATAGAGTTCTCATATTTCGACCCCGTAGCGAAGGAGTATAAGCGCTTGACCACCGAGCCATTCTCAATAGAGGTGAAGGATGATGGTAGCACACAGGCCGTTGCGCCAGTGCCCACGAACTATGGCAATTACGGTGGCCCTATGCGCCAACTCGACCGCGACATACGCTATATCCACACCGGCAAACTACCCAATAAGAGTGCAGCGGCATTTGTCTTCACTCCGCTATACTGGTTGGTTGTGGTGGCCATGGTGGCGTTGTTTATCGTGGTCTACGTCGTGCTGCGCAAGCGTATTCGTGAGCGTAGCAACACCGTGGCACGACGCATGCGCCATGCCGATAAGGTGGCTGTGCAGCGCTTGCGTATGGCCGAAAGATATATGGCGCAGGATGACCGCCACGCCTTCTATGATGAGATGTTGCACGCCATGTGGGGATACATAGGCGATAAGTTCAACATTCCAGTATCTAACCTCACCAAAGAGAAGATACGCGAGGAGCTATATCGTCGCAATGTGTCGGAGACCACAGCGGAGCAGTTCTGTGAGATTATCTCTCGCTCTGAGGAGGCTCAGTATGCACCCTCAACTACGGGTGATATGGGCGAGGTGTATGGCGATGCGGTGGATGTTATATCAAAAATTGAGGCGGCAATAAAACGATAGTACGATGAGATTTACACTATATATATCTATATGTGCAATGTTGGCGGTGGTGGCATCCACTGCTAATAGCTATGCTGCTGATAGAGATACAGTGGCGCGTGCAAGCTGGGAGGCGGGCGTTGAGGCATATAATAATAAGGAGTATGACGAGGCTGTCAAGGCCTTTGAGAGCGTTGTGGCCAGCGATCAAAAGTCGGCAGATGTATACTACAACCTCGCTAATGCATACTTTAAGCTTGGCCAGCAGGGTGGTGCTTCGTCGCGTCCCTTTGCTGCGGGAGAGCTCGGCCGTGCTGTGCTTAACTATGAGCGTGCCCTGAAGCTCGACCCCACGATGGATGATGCGCGCTACAACCTCGACATAGCAAAGGATATGACCAACGACACGGAGGCTGTGCCCGATAGCTTCCTCTCGATGGTGTGGCAGGCGATGGCGCGTGCCATGACTACAAACGGATGGGTGACACTGTCGCTTAGCTCGTTCTTCGCTACAGCACTCCTCGTGCTTGTATACCTGTTGCATGGGGCTGTTGTGGTGCGTAAGGTGGCATTCTTTGTGTCACTATTCACACTTTTGCTCTTTGTTGTTTCAACAGCGCTGTCGTTTACACAGCAGCGTGCTACTATGAATGTTAGCCGTGCTGTCATTCTAACTAACGATACCACCCCCGTGCACGCATCGCCCGATAGCAGCTCTAAAATCATCCGACAGCCCTCGCAGGGTGTTACGGTGGAGCTTGAGCGCGAGCATGGTGAGTGGACCGAGGTGCGCTTTGCCGATGGCGAGAAGGGCTGGGTACGTACGCGTGTCGTTGAGGTAATATAATGCTGAGAGAGTATGTCGAAGCTGTTAGATGATGTCTGCATGGAGTTGCAGCGTCTGCCTGGTATAGGCCGACGCACGGCGTTGCGTCTTGCTATGCACATCCTGAAGATGGAGCCCGAGACTGTGGACTCGCTGTCGAATAGTATCGCGCGCTTTCGTCACGATATACGCCACTGCCGCGGTTGTAACAACCTCTCGGATGGCGACTTGTGTCCTATATGCTCGGATATGAACCGCGACCACTCGACAATATGTGTTGTTGAGCAGGTGGCCGACCTTATGTCCATTGAGAATACGGGGCAGTATCGCGGTGTCTATCACGTCTTGGGTGGTGTCATATCACCCATGCAGGGCGTAGGACCCTCGGATCTCAAGATAGATCTACTGTGCGATAAGTTGCTGACAGGGGCAGTGAAGGAGGTTATCATCGCCATCTCCACATCTGTTGAGGGCGAGACTACGCTCTTCTACCTTATGAGTCGCCTGAAGGCTTTTCCCGATGTTAAGGTTACGACCATAGCGCGAGGCATTGGCTTTGGTGATGAGCTTGAATATGTCGATGAGTTGACCATTACACATGCGCTTCTAAATCGCCGCGAACTATAAAATAATAGCCACCTGATGAGGTGGCTATTATTTTATAATTCACGAATCTCTATCTGCGTACATCCACGGTTGTAGGCGCCTGATAGATGCGTATGCCAAAGAGAGGTGCAAGTGCTAAGACGTGCGACATAACCTCTGTCTGAAGATGCTCATGTGGCACCCAATTGACATCAGAGGTGAAGAAGTACAACTCTATGGGTAGACCCCACTGTGTGGGTTGCAACTGACGCACCATGGCCAGCATGGTGTGGTTAACGCGGGGGTGTATGTCGATATAGCGGTTGATGCAGCGGATGAAGAGGTCCACGTTGGTGAGCTGTGCACCCTCGACAGTCTGCGTAGCGATGTTATTGATAAGCTCGCGTGTACACTCATTGTTGCGCAGCGATGCAATCATGGCCTCGTCGGCAAAGCCTATGCTTGTAATGTCGATGTTCAACGATCGCTTGATGCGTCGACCACCCGAGTCGCGCATAGCCTGCCAGTTGTCGAAGGGCTCGCTGATAAGCACGTAGGGCGGTATGGTCTGTAGCGTGTTGTTCCATGCGCGCACCTTAACAGTAGTTAGTGTCACCTCCACAACAACGCCGTCAATACCGCGTGAGGGCATCTCAATCCAGTCGCCCACCTTAAGCATGTTGTTGAGCGAGAGCTGTACGCCCGCTACAAGGCCCATAAGGCTATCCTTGAAGATGAACGAGATGACGGCAGCCGAGGCACCAAGTCCCGTTAGTAGGAGTGTGGGCGAGGTGTCGAGAAGTATTGATATGGCAAGTATCAGGCCGATGACTATCAACAGCACCTGGCACGTTTGCAACAGACCCTTTATAGGCTTGCCATGTAGCCCTGGGCGCTGCTCGAATATCTCGTAGATGGCCTTGAGGATGGAGTGAACAAAGAGCAAGCCTGTAAAGACAATCCATAGGTCTACAGCGATGTAGAGGATGTGCTCGAGGCTCTTGCCCGCAATATCCATGGCGATAACGACAGTGGGTAGCGCTATCTTGACGACGATGGGCATGATGATGTTGCAGAGGCGGCGCATTACCTTAGCGTCGAATATCACATTGTCCCATGTGACCTTCGTGTGGCTCACAAACCAGCGTATGAAGCGCACAACACCCAGGCGCATAAAGAAGTTGATGGCAAGGATGATAAGCACAATGCTCAATATCACAAGCCAGCCATCGAGAACCTCAGCCGTCTTTGCCGAGAAGCCCATATTGGTAATGAGAGCGTAGAACCACTCGTGTAGTTGGTGATTTGCCATCTGTGGTTATAGTTGTTTGGGTAAACTCTTAGAACGATACGCCGAAGCCGATAAACACGCCCTGGTCAAAGCGCTTGCGGCGCACATCGCTGGGCTTATAGTTGAATGGCTCCTTGATAACTGGGCGTGGGTGCATGAGCAGTGCCTGGTAGCCCAATGTGATGTCGTACTTGCAGTGACTGTCGGGAGTCTGAATACGGAAGCCGACACCACCTGCACACGTACTACCAAAGCGTAAACCCTTGTCAAATAGTACGTTTGTACCCAGATTTACGAAGTTGAACAAGCAGTTTTTGCGTGTGCCGTAGAAGTAGTGCGCCGTAGCGTATATGGGCACTACGGTGTAGTCATACTGTATTTGTGCACCCAGCTCCATGCCCAACTTCCAGTGATTGTTCAGGAAGTAGCCACCATTAACCATGATGTTGCCACCAAACTTGGCATGACTCTTATACGCCTTAACGGGCGACTCATTTGCTACGCGCATGTAGTCGAGCTCACAGAAGATAAGGTCGAAGCGACCCGCTGCACCCCACTCCCAGCCAGAGTAGTGGCGTGTCTTACGCTCAATCTCCTCGGGTGTCTCGCGGCGCTTGGCCTCGGCAGTGGGTATGGTTAGAAGTGCTAACAGCACCAGTAGTAGTGTTTTCTTCATACGTTTTTTTTGCTAACAGTTGTTTATTATAACGTTAGTGCATCTTTGTTATTGTGTTACTTGTTGCGCACGTGGCACTCCCATGCCCATGCAGCACGTAGTGTGTCGCGGAGGTCACGCTCGGCATGCCAGCCAAGAACCTCGTTGGCGCGTGTGGTGTCTGCCCATACGGCTGTAACATCGCCAGCGCGGCGAGGTGCTACCTTGTAGTTTAGCTTGAGGTTGTTTGCCTCCTCGAAGCCACGCACAAGCTCAAATACCGATACAGGCTTACCTGTGCCTACGTTGAAGATCTCGTAGCGCTCGGTGTTACGCTCGTTCACCATGCGGTCGATGGCGTGAACGTGTGCGCGTGCGAGGTCCACAATGTCGATGTAGTCACGCAGGCATGAGCCGTCGGGGGTGGGGTAGTCGTCACCGAAGATGCTCAAGCACTCACGTATGCCGGCAGCCGTCTGTGTGATGTATGGCACGAGGTTATTGGGCACGCCACGTGGCAGCTCACCGATGAGTGCTGAGGGGTGTGCGCCGATGGGGTTGAAGTAGCGAAGGGCGATACCCGAGAAGCCCTCTGTCGCTGCCACCATATCGCGAAGTATATCCTCGCTCATCTGCTTGGTATTGCCATATGGCGATGTCGCGGGCTTACGAGGTGTTTGCTCCGTTACGGGTAGCTCGTCGGCGTCACCGTAGACGGTTGCCGAAGAGGAGAAGACGATGTTTTTGCGACCATACTCCTTCATCAGCTCGAGGATGTTGACCAACGAGATGAGGTTGTTGCGGTAGTACTTCATGGGCTCTGCCACCGACTCGCCCACAGCCTTGAATGCTGCAAAGTGGATGGCGGAGTCGAAGTCATAAGCCTCGAATATGCGGCGCATAGCCTCCTTGTCGCAGCAGTCTGCCTCGATAAAGGTGGGTGTGGTGCCAGTAATCTGCTTTATGCCCTCGAGGGATGAGGCATCGCTATTGGAGAAATTATCGACGATGATAACCTCATATCCTGCATTGATAAGTTCAACAGCCGTGTGCGAACCTATATATCCTGCTCCACCCGCAACAAGTACTCTCTTATTCATAGCTACATATTTTTCAGCATACAAAGATAAAAATTTTATCGCAAACAACGTCCTCCTACGGAGATATTTTTACTCGCAACCCAAAAATCATGCGTGTAAGCAAAACAATATTGAAATTATTTAATAACTTTGTGATGTGAAATAGTATGTAAAAAATATAGCAAACAGAGTTATGAAAGTATATAAATTTGGCGGTGCCTCGGTTAAGAATGCCGATGGAGTGCGTAACCTACTCAATATAGTTAGCGACGAGAAGGAGCTGTTCATCATCGTGTCGGCGATGGGTAAGACAACAAATGCCCTTGAAGGTGTCTTTGCTGCTATGCAGCAGGGTGATGAGGCCCTGGCTATCAGTCGTATAGACGAGAGCTACGCCTACCACCGCGCCATTCTAGACGACCTTATGGGTGCCGATATCACCATTGAGCAGGTGGACACACTCTTTGAGCAGCTGCGTAACATTGTGCGCAACACCATCTACCGCGCCTCGGATGCCGAGCTGTGGTATGACACCATTGTTGCCTTTGGTGAGCTTGTCTCTACAACCATCATCTCGAACTACCTAAACGGACATGGCGTGGCAAACCGCTGGGTAGATATGCGTCGTGCTTTCCTCACCGAGCAACGTCATAAGGATGCTAACGTAAACCTCGAGGCTACGGCCGTGCGCCTTAAGCGCGAGATTGCTGACAGCCCCGTTAGCATATTCGTGGGTCAGGGCTTTATTGGCGGTGCTCCAGATGGCACAACGACGACACTTGGACGTGAGGGCTCGGACTACTCGGCAGCCATCGTGGCAAATGTGCTTGGTGCAGAGTCTATGAGCGTGTGGAAGGATGTGGACGGCATCCTCAATGCAGACCCAAAGAAGTTCCCCGACGCTAAGAAGATTGAGCGACTCAACTATATGGATACCATAGAGATGGCATATAGCGGTGCGCAGATTATCCACCCTAAGACCATCAAGCCTTTGCAGCAGAAGAACATACCCCTCTATGTTCGCCCATTTGGCGATAAGCATGCGGCCGGCTCTGTGATTACGGGAGATGTGGAGCGTGCCTATGAGCCTATCATGATACACAAGGAGAACCAGGTGTTGCTAAAGCTTCACTCGCGCGACCTGTCGTTCGTACTCGAGGAGAAGTTCGCCCGCCTCTTCACCACCTTCGATAGCCACCGCATACGCATCAACCTTGTACACAACTCGGCCGTAGACCTCTACATCGCTGTGGATGCGTCATGGCATATCGACGAGGCTATCTCGGAGCTCTCGGCAGATGGCTTCGACGTAGAGAAGCAGGATGATGTGGTGCTCGTGACCATACGCTACTACAACGACGAGCTGTATCGCCAGTATGCCTTCGATGAGCGCATCGTAATCAAGCAGACAACGCCCCATTCACTACGCTTTGTACGAACTAAAGAATAGGAGAGTAAAATTATGAGAAAATTTTTCGGTACACTATTTCTGGCGCTCGCCTTCTATGGTAGTGCCAATGCGCAGTTGCTCTACAAAATCTCGGGCAACGGTCTTAAGTCGCCTTCGTATATCGTTGGTACTTACCACCTTGCCCCTGCATCATTTGCTGATGAGATTGCAGGTATGAGCGATGCCTTCGCTATTGTTGAGCAGGTGTACGGTGAGGTGGATATGCTCAACTTACAGGCTTCGCAGATTGCCATGGCGCAGGCTATGATGCTTCCCGAGGGTAAGTACGTTAGCGACATGTTCAGCGCGGAGGAGATGGATCGCATCAACGCCTATATGCGCGCAAGTATGGGTATGGACCTCAACCACCCTATGCTCCGCGAGCAGCTTGGTCGCATGCGCCCATCGGTGCTTGCCATGCAGCTTGGGGTCTTGGAGTTTATAAAGATTACGCCCAACTTCAATCCCAATGACCTCATAGATAGCTACTTCCAAAAGGAGGCGAGCAAAAGAGGTCTTCCTGTTGGCGGTTTCGAAACCACAGAGTTCCAGATAGAGTTGCTCTATGGCGAGAGCACCGACGAGGAGGAGCGCAAGGCGTTGCTGAAGCTTGTGGACGACAAGGAGACGATGCTTGCGGAGATGCAGGCGATGACGAATGCCTACTTCTCGTTCGATATGAAGGGTATATACGAGCTCACCATCAGGAGCATCGAGACTGGCGAGATGACCCCCGAGGAGTTCGCCGAGATGATTACCGACCGCAACCGTAATTGGGTAGCTGTTATGCCTGAGATTATGTCTGTCAAACCAACGTTGTTTGTTGTCGGCGCGGGTCACCTGCCTGGTGAAGATGGAGTTGTTGAACTTCTCAAAGCTAGAGGCTACAAAGTAAAGCCCGTCAAGTAAATAATTTGCAATTTATAAACAAAGAGAGGATGTCCGAAATCTGATTGGACATCCTCTTTAGTTTTCACGCTTATGGGCGTGAAGCGCTTCTATATACGACTACATCTGGGGTATTGACGCAGCCTTCACCTTAAAGAAGTTCATGGATGAGTTGGCGTCGAGAATGCGATAGTCATAGATGTTTCCCCAGCTTGCAGGGCGGTCCTTAATCTCGCAGTCCTCGTCGGTGTCGTTATCAACGTAATCGCGGATAAGGTTATGCCACTCGTTTATACGATCGTGAGAGCGTTGGTAGTAGAAGAGGTCGTTGTCGGGGCTGCAAAGCTCGTTGAGCGCCTCCACGTATATAGCGCGATAGTCATCATGCTGTAGTATCTTGCCGATAAGTGGGTTCTTATTCGTATCACCCCAGTTGAGTGGATCCTGGCGGCCCGAGTCGCTCTGTATGCCGCAGTTGTGTGATGTGCCCAGCGTGTTGTCGTAGTCGTAGGGTATAAAGAAGAATTGGTAGTTATCCTTGTCCGATGAGTTGAAGTACATGTAGAAGTTGTTGCAGTTATTCCAGTAGTCATCCCACATGCCCACGACAACATTCACGGCGTAGGTTCTTAGCAGAAGTCTAACATCGCACACTGAGGCTATCCAGTCGTGGAAATCATCGCCCTGGAGTTGTGTCAGGTTCTTGGTGAACTCTATGAGCTGCGCCTTTGCTGCCTCGAAGTTCTCGGTGTTGCTCTCCAGCTCGTAGGTGTAGTTAGAGCCAGTGTCATCATCGTAGTAGATGTTGGCACCATGTATATCATTATAGTTGAGCGTAGCGCCATAACGACACTTCCAGAGGTTGTGGTCGTGGTCGCCAAAGAGGTCCTTACGTCTTTTCACATACTTGTCATCAATAGCCTCGAGCATCTCGTAGACACCATAGTATGCAGGCTGTGAGTCGCCCTCGACATGTACCCACAGACGGCAGTATGAGCTGTATGGCGCAGTCCAAATGCCAAAGCGGCGGAAGAGGTCGTAGCAGTATAGCTCGCGGCAGTATGCGCTATCGTCCTTATGCCACTTTAGGTGGAGCTTGCGTATATTATAAAGCTCATGAGCATCATCCTTCTGGTACTTGCGCAGGTTGATCATGAAGTGGCAGTGGTGCCAATCGGCGTTATCCGTCTTGTGCATCTCGCCACCATTACCCTCGGGACGGCGGCGTGAGGTATTGCCGCGTAGTCGGAGTCCCGCATCGTCGAAGCTATACTTCTCGCCCTTAGATTCAAACTCAACGTCGCAGTGGATATAGGCATTTGTGTCGCTGTTGCGGTCGTACTCGCTCAGCAGTCTGTTCCACTCATCTACGCTCACCTCAACGTGTATCTCTGGGAGCGCCTCCATGTCAAATACCCAGGCGAGGTCGTCGGCAGCCCATGATGTGTCGGGGTAGTCGTCGCTGGGAGGTGTTTGCTCATTCTCACCCTCATCGCCTCCCTCTTCGTCGGGTTGCTCGGGCGTAATACCAGGGATTACTATCGTGCCGTTGTCAACGCACGACGTATAAAGTGCTGTTGTCGCCACTAAGATAGCGATGAGTCGTAGTACTCTTTTCATAGTATAATATATGTATAAGCTGTTATTTGTTACAAATGTAGTGAAGAAAAACCAGATGTGCTATAAAAATATCCGAAATTGTGGAGATATGGGTCGAAAGAGGCGCCTAATTCGCTACTACGCTTCTTCTTGCAGGGTTGCTTCAGCCTTGTCGTGCTTTGTGCCGATGGTGTTGAGCGATGCAAGCAGGGTAGAGTAGTAGCTCTTAGATACAGGTATGCGCTTGATGCTATCGTCATCGAGGGTGATGAAGTGCATGCGATGCTCCTCGCCCATGAAGCGTATCTTACCCGTATTCACAATGTATGATCGGTGGCAGCGTACCATGGGGCTACCCTCGAGGCTCTTCTCGATAGTGCTCGTCTTACACCTCAGCATATACGAAAGTATCTTGTCGTTGTGCTTGTAGTGAATTTTGATGTAGTTGTCCTCCGACTCCATGTAGTAGAGCGCGTTGATGTCTATGGTTAGGCGGAGTGTACCTCCGTTATCATAGAAGCGCACCATGCGAGGGCTCTGCATCTGCGGCCCGCTCTTTGGAATCATCTCCGATACGCGGCGCTCCACCTCCGACTTGTTGAGTAGGCTGTTGTACTCCTCGCCGAGTCGCTTCAACTCATACTGCGCAGCCTCAAGCTCCTCGCACTTGGAGCGATAACCTGCATAGAATGATATGACAGCATTGGGAATGCCAAGTATTGCAGCAATACAAAAGAGCGCTCGCATACCGATGTCGACAAGCGTTAGTCCCGAGTTGGCAAAGAAGCGATATGTGACAAAGGTGTAGAGAATGGTGATGGCAATCGTCTCGGCGATTAACCACCAGACATACTGGCCCGTGGTTATGACATATCTGTCTTGAACCTTGTACATGGTGTAGCGGCTCAATATCAGGATGACGATAGCACTAACATAGAAGAGCAACGTGAAGAGCATGCTCACCATGTTATTGGGGTCAAACCACATTGCCAATGAAAATGGTTCATAGGTTATCAAAAATATCGCAGAAAAGAGTACTACGGATATTATCGTAACCACCATGTAGCGGCTTGATACGAGAAATTTTGATATTTCGTTGTATGCCATATCTATATCTTTTGGCGACAAAGTTAAGAAAAAAACCAATTATCGCAAATTATTCGCCACTATAACTGCAAATTCACCACAGAATAAAGCTTTACACCCCAAATAGCGTGCGTATACAGACGTGAAACCTATCTTTGCGACGTTGTTCGTGCCGAGCACCACAACATTATGCTCTTGACGCGCGTTTGTAATAGGCATTGTTGCAGTGTGGTGTTGGGAGTAATGAGATGAAAAATGTTAAACTAACACAATATTTCTGATGAAAATTATTGGTACAGGAGCGGCGCATCCTAAGTGTGCTGTGACAAACGAGATGCTTGAGCAGTTTCTCGACACAAGCGATGAGTGGATCACTGAGCGCACTGGTATTAAAGAGCGTTGTGTAATCTCGTCGGAGAAGTTGGAGGATCTCGCAGTAATCGCGGCTAATAAGGCCCTTGAGGATGCAGGACTTACAGCTGCCGACATTGACTTTATTATCTGTTCGAACGTAGTCAATGAGTATGTAACACCAGCCTTGAGCTGTATTATTCAGGGTAAACTGGGTGCTACATGTCCAACTGTAGATATCAATGCTGCATGTGCAGGCTTCATCTTTGCTATGGATATAGCAGAGGATAAACTTCAGTGCAAGAAGGCTAAGAACATCCTTATCGTATGTGCTGAGGAGCCATCTCGCATGGTGAGCTGGCAGAACCGTAGCACGTGTGTGCTCTTTGGTGATGGCGCAGGTGCTGCTGTTGTAACTGAGGGTGACCAGCTCAAGGCAATACGTCTTACAACCTCGTCGCTTACAGATGTGCTCTACTATCAGCGTCACCTTGAGCCCACGCCATATATTGACAAGGAGGAGAACTTCGAGCCTCTTGTAATGCGTGGTCGTGAGGTGTTCAAGCACGCGGTGACAAACTCTTGCCGTGACATCCGCAAGCTTCTCAATCAGACAGGCCTTGCTGAGAACGACATCAAGTACTATGTGTTGCATCAGGCAAACCACCGTATCATTGAGTCTATCCGAGGCTTCCTTGGCGTAGATGAGGAGAGAGTGCCCCACAACGTGGAGCGTTATGGTAACATATCATCTGCAGCTCTTCCTGCGTTGCTCGATGAGCTTAACCGCGCTGGTAAGCTCCAAAAGGGTGATAAGTTGGTATTTAGTGCCTTTGGTGCTGGCTTCACAACAGGTGCTTGCATAATTGAGTGGGCTAAATAGTTTGATTATAAAATAAATTTTGTAATTTTGGGTGCCGCTTTGCGGCATCACTAAATAAAGAGATTAGGAAATGGAACAGAGAGTAGTTATCACCGGTATTGGCGCAATTACCCCAGTTGGTAACCATGTTGAGGAGACATGGAAAAACCTTGTAGAGGGTAACTGCGGTATCGACTTTATTAAGGGTATGGATGAGTACAACCTCCCAGTAAAGGTTGCCGGTCAGATTAAGAACTTTGACCAGTCGGAGTATGAGCTCAACGCTGGTCTTGCACGCCGTAGCGATAGATTTTGCGTATATGCTATGGCTGCTGCATCTGATGCTATGAAGGATGCTGGCCTTAAGAGTGGTGAGAATATCGATCCTGAGCGTTTGGGAGTTTATATCGGCTCAGGTATTGGTGGTATGGATACATTTGTAAATCAGACTAAGGTGTTGTTGGAGGAGGGTGTAGGCCGTATCTCTCCCTTCTTTGTGCCTATGATGATATCTAATATCGCATCTGGTAACGTGGCTATCTCGCACGACGCACAGGGCGTATGCTTGCCCGTTGTGACAGCTTGTGCTACAGGTACACACGCAGCAGGTGAGGCATATCGCGCAATTAAGCATGGCTATGCTGATGCCATCATCACTGGTGGTGCTGAGGCTTCGGTACACCCATTGGCTATTGGCGGTTTCGCAAATAGCAAGGCGCTATCACGCTCTGAGGATCCTCTTCAGGCATCGCTTCCCTTCTCTGCAGACCGTCACGGTTTCGTGATTGCTGAGGGTGCAGGTATCCTTATCTTCGAGTCTTTGGAGAACGCATTGAAGCGCGGTGCTAAGATCTATGCAGAGGTTGTGGGTTATGGCAATAGCTGCGATGCACACCACTTCACTGCACCTCGTCCCGACGGTGTTCCCGCATCACGTGCCATTAAGCAGGCTCTTGATGAGGCTCAGTTCGATGCAGAGAAGGATCTCCTCTACATCAACGCACACGGTACTGGTACGCCTCTTAACGATGCTGCCGAGACTAAGGCTATCAAGCTTGCTATGGGCGAGGAGGCTGCTAAGAAGGCAAAGATTACATCAACAAAGTCTATCACTGGTCACATGCTCGGCGCTACAGGCGCTGTGGAGCTTATCGCATCGGCATTGTCGCTCCACCACGGCATTGTAACACCTACAATTGGTCTTGCTAATCCCGATCCAGAGTGTGACCTCGACTACACACCCCTCAAGGCTGTGGAGGCTCCACTCACAGTGGCTATCTCTAACTCGCTTGGCTTTGGCGGTCACAACGCCTGCGTAGCACTCCGCAAGTGGGAGAACAAATAATTTGTTGAATATAACCTAAGGAAAATAGATAACACTATGAAACTTTTGGAAGGTAAGGTAGCACTCGTAACAGGTGCTGGCCGCGGTATCGGTAAGGCTATTGCCTTGCGCTTTGCTCAGGAGGGTGCTAACGTGGCATTCACAGACTTGGCTGTAAACGAGGCTGTAGAGGAGACCGTAAAGGAGATTGAGGCTTTGGGTGTTAAGGTTAAGGCCTACGCATCTAACGCTGCTAACTTCGACGAGACACACGAGGTTGTTAAGCAGGTTGTTGAGGACTTCGGTCGCATTGACGTGCTTGTGAACAACGCAGGCATCACAAAGGATGGTCTGATGATGCGTATGTCTGAGGCGCAGTGGGATGCAGTAATCAACGTAAACCTTAAGTCGGCATTCAACTTCATCCACGCCGTGACTCCCATTATGGCTAAGCAGCGTGGTGGCTCTATCATCAACATGTCATCAGTAGTGGGCGTTAGCGGTAACGCTGGCCAGTGTAACTACTCAGCATCTAAGGCTGGTATGATAGGACTTGCTAAGTCTATCGCCAAGGAGATGGGTCCTCGTGGTATCCGTGCTAACTGCATCGCCCCTGGCTTCATCATCACAGAGATGACAAACCAGCTCTCACAGGAGATTAAGGATCAGTGGGCACAGCAGATTCCTATGCG
>JAGCLX010000127.1 GCA_017646785.1 Alistipes sp. | reverse complement strand
GGATGGCATACCTCACAAGTGGGTTCACGCTGTTAAGAAGTGTGTTGCCGACATCGCATCTAACTTCACAATGAACCGTCAGCTCATCGACTACGAGGAGCGCTTCTACAACAAGCTCGCCCAGCGTAAGAGTCTCATCGTTGACAACAACTACTTGATGGCTCGCCAGATTGCAGCATGGAAGCGTAAGGTATCTGCAGCATGGGACAACATCGCAATCCTCGATGTTAAGCGTGCCGAGATTGAGTCTGAGGCAATGTATGTAGGTAAGAAGTACCGCTTCGAGCTTACTATCGACCTCGCAGGCTTGAACAAGGAGGATATCGGCGCAGAGCTCGTTGTGGCAACTCAGATTGAGGCAGGCCAGGCAGCAAATGTCGTTGAGACACGCCGCTTGAGCGTCGTAGCCGAGGAGGGTAACACTGTTACCTTGGCTTTGGACTACGCTCCCGAGCAGACAGGTATGTTCGATGTGGCATTGCGTATCTTCCCATCTAACGACAAGCTCGAGCACCGTATGGACTTCGCGCTCGTTAAGTGGGCATAATCCTGATAGACATTAGGACACCTTTATATAGAGAGTGCCGTTGATGCAATATCAACGGCACTCTCACTTTATAATAGGCTCTCAAACCACCGACACAAAAATGTGGGGATGCGCGAGCGAGTATCTCGTGCCGTAGGTGCAGTAGACCGTTCAAACATCTCCTCTATGAAGCGCTCGGCACTCTCCACGACGCCACTATTCGTTGTAACGGCCATTAGTTCGCGATTGCGGTAGAGGCTGCGGGCATCGAGGTTGGCGCTGCCTACCACCACCTTCATTCGGTCAACAATGGCGAGCTTGGCATGGAGGAACGCCCCACGACAGATGCGCACATCTATGCCCCGCGCCATCGCCTCGGCCACATATCGGCGCATGACATGGTCCAAGAGCCACACATCGCCCCTCTCGGGCACAAGAAGCGTGACACTCACACCGCGCTCCACGGCGTGCGACAGCATACGCATCACCCACGCTGGCGGCATGAAGTAGGGCGTTACAAATATTAACGATTGTCGCGCGCCACTGATGGTCTCGCTGAGCAACTCCGCAATGGCACGACCACCCCTACTTTCGGACCACACCACTTCCAGCTCTGCACCGCTGTAGAACATGGGCACCTCGCAGTCTATGCCCTCACTGACATAGGCATCGTAGTCAAAGAGGTACGACATGGAACGCACGACATCACCCGTGAGGCGCAACTGCACATCGTACCACCTGCCCAGGGCGTTGCCCACGGCATATCTGTCCGCAATGTTTATGCCTCCGATATGGGCTATGCGGTCATCTATTATCGCCATCTTGCGATGGTAGCGACCCTGGCGCATAAGGGCATGACTGTGCAGCTCCACACCACTATTCTCCAACGACTTTCGCAACTCATCACCAAGCGAGCGCGAGCCATAGCCATCGACAATAAGACGCACACGCAGCCCCTGCCGCGCCTTGCGGCCGAGGATATTGGCAAAGAGCCGCCCCGTGCGGTCGTTGGCAAAGATGTAGTACTCCATGTCTATTGTCTCCCGCGCGCGTTGCAGGTCGGCGATTAGCGAACTGAATATCGTTGATGGCGATATGAGGAGCTGCTGTGTGCAAAAGTTCCGCTTTGGGTGGTTATTCATGAAATAGATCAATTTAGTTTGTTGATTTACCCATTGCGGCATACTTTGTGCCAAAAAAATTTGTTCTTTCAAAAATTTGAAGTACCTTTGTAGTGTATTTGAAAAGGGTATCGTATAGGGTACAGTGGAGTTCTGATCTGTCACAGGATCGGAATTCATATTTTTTTTGTGCCTTGCGAAAACCCCATGAAAGAGACAAAATTAAAAAAAAGTACATATTATGAGTAACGAGATTATCTACCTCACAGCTGAGGGTATGAACAAACTTAAGGAGGAGCTCCACCACATGGTATCTGTAGAGCGTCCCGCCGCTGCTGCTGCCATCGCCGAGGCTCGCGACAAGGGTGACCTCTCGGAGAATGCAGAGTATGATGCAGCCCGCGAGGCTCAGGGTCTCTTGGAGATGCGCATCGCGCAGCTCGAGCAGACACTCACCAAGGCACGCATCATCGACGAGACAAAGATCGACACTTCAAAGGTTCAGATTTTGAGCCGCGTGAAGCTCCTTAACCACAACGTAAAGCGTGAGGTGGAGTACACAATCGTATCTGAGAACGAGGCTAACTTGCGTGAGGGTAAGCTCGCTATCGGCACACCTATCGCTAAGGCGTTGCTTGGCAAGAAGGTGGGTGAGATTGTCGAGGTTCAGGTACCAGCAGGTATGCTCAAGCTCGAGATTTTGAACATCTCAATCTAATATAAGTACCAAGGTCGCCCTACCTATGAGTATGGCGACCTTGGTTGCTACTATTAGAGCGTAATCCGAATATTTCGTCCCGTCCACTGACTAACCAGGTAGCGGTGCTTATAAACAGACCTATTACCCTGGTTAATTTGTACGCAAAACTCGAATGGTTTAGATTCGCTAAGCAAGTTTGTTTGAGGTAGGGTGTGCGGTATTATATATATGTATATCTGCAAACCATCGCCCAACGTAGACTCCAACACCGTGCGACAACGAAGCTGATGGTTGGCTGGTGGTTGAGTAAGGTTGCTACCAACAGGGGCTACCACATCGCTGTGGTCAAAGTAGTTACAAAGCCCTCTCTGGTTAGTAACCTGGCCCTGAACAATAAGATTATAACGCCAGAACTCCGAAAAATCACACTCTAAAGTGATAGTATAGGGTTGCATAATGGTAAAAATTATTAATCTTTTGCATAAAACTTCGATACAAAAATAGTAATAATTTGCAGATTTTAGTTTTTTATCGTAAATTTGCAGGCTATTTATGCTGAAATGGAGCAGATTAGACTATATACAATAGCCTATAAAGGGCTAAAAAACGGAAGCTACGACTTTGATTTTCAGGTAGATGACTCACTTTTTGAGGCATACGACCATGTTGAAATTAAGTCGGGTAGCTGCCAAGCACACGTCGACCTCAAGCGTTCAGAGACAATGCTCGAGCTTGCAATCGACATCACAGGCGAGGTAATTTGCGAGTGTGACCGTTGCTTGGAGGACTGCCCCATAGCCGTAGATTACTCTGGCGAGCTTGTCGTTAAGTTCTCAGACGAGATTGACGAGTACGATGGTGATGTGATGTGGATCTCACCTTCAGAGGATATGCTCGACCTTACGCAGTACATCTACGAAAGCATCGTGCTCTCACTACCCTACCGCCGTGTTCACGAGGAGGGTGGCTGCAACCCTGAGATGCTGGCAGCCTTCACCGAGCTCTCGGAGGAGGAGTTTGAGCGTCTTGAGGCTGAGACCACAGAGGAGGAGGTTGTTGCCCTTG